>JAZRSR010000031.1:0-5501 GCA_045651665.1 Christensenellaceae bacterium | reverse complement strand
CCATATACTTAATGTTCAAAATGGTAGTTCAACTGATGAGTATAGCATATTTTGTGAAGCATATTGTTCTGTTCAATTGTATGAATATTCTGCTATAATCAAGGCATATTCTTCAACGAATAAAGAAATTTTAAATCAAACTTATAGGAAAGAAGATGTCAAAATTGATGCAAACAAAAAAATTACTTTTGAAATATCAATAGATGAGAATATGTATTGGGATATTGCTTGGGTTGACATTATGCTTTCTGGAAAATCTTATGAAGAGCCTAAGCCTATTTTAAAAAAATATGACGTAAAATATATTTTTAATAATGGTAGTTCAAATAAAACTGTTAGAGTTCAAGAAGGAGACACTATTAATATGCCTAGCGACCCTATAAAGACAAACTATTTATTTGCGGGATGGTATACTGAAAGTAATTTTATTAATAAGTATGATTTTACGCAACCTATAAAAAAGAATTTGGTGCTTTATGCTAAATATGATTTAGATGCATCTACAATAACAAATAAAATTTCAATGGATGTTGTAAAAGGTATCGTAAAAGTTTACAATAAAAGTTATAATACATTTTTAGGGTTTGAAACGGAGTCAACAACAAGTACGGGAACTGGCTTTTGTTTTCAAATTAATAATGGATATTATTACATTCTTGTAAGCAATCATCTTATTAAGCGAAGAAACGGTTATAATAATCAAAAAATAACCATTGAAGATTATGAAGGAAAAACTTATATCGGAAACATATATGAACATCCAAAAACATCAATTATAGCGATGTCGGCATCATATAATTTAGCGTGCATATGGTTTAAGGCGGAAAAATGTAATGTTGAAGCTTTAAAAGTAAATGCTACAAATCCAAGTGCAGACGAAAAAATTATTTCAATAGGATCAACAAGTAGTAGAGATAATATTATAACCTTTGGTCAAGTGGTTGAATATAAAGTAGTAACGCTTAACACGTCGACAGAATATTGCGATGTTACATTTGATGTTATTTCGCACACGGCATATCTATCAAATAGTTCATTATGTGGCATATTGATAAATGCAGATTTAAAAGTTGTAGGGTTAAATTTTGGATACTCGTCAAGTACAAATAGAATATATGCTATACCAATAGAGAAAATACTAAAATTTATTAATTCATATCTTAAGGGATAACTATATTAAAAAAGAACGCTGTATAGCGTTCTTTTTTTATAATACTTTTGATAAAAATTCTTTAAGGCGGGCGTCTTTAGGGTTAGCAAAAAATTCTTCGGGAGTATTTTCTTCTTTAATAATACCTTCGTCAATAAAGATAACTCTCGTTGCAACTTCTTTTGCAAAGCCCATCTCGTGAGTTACAACTACCATCGTCATGCCGCCAATCGCCAAGTCTTTCATAAGTTCTAACACTTCGCCTACCATTTCAGGGTCGAGAGCGGAAGTGGGTTCGTCAAAGAGTAATACTTTAGGGTTCATATTGAGCGCTCTTGCAATCGCTATACGTTGCTTTTGACCGCCTGATAACGTTGCAGGGTAAACGTTCTTTTTATCAAGTAAGCCTATTCTTTCAAGGAGAACTTCTGCATCTTTTTCCGCTTGTTCTTTAGTTTTGAGTTTGAGTTCAACGGGGGCAAGAGTCATATTATCTATAACGCTAAGGTTGTTAAAAAGGTTAAAGTGTTGGAACACCATACCCATTTCGGCTCTGCCTTTATTAATGTTTATCGAGTTTTGCTTGTAATACTCTTTAAGTTCTTTTACGGAAAGGTCTGGGTGTAATTCCTTGCAAGGCTTGGTTAAAAGTTTATTGTCAAGCCAAACTTCGCCCATAGTTGGAGTTTCTAAAAGGTTCATACAGCGAAGAAGGGTTGATTTACCCGAACCAGACGGCCCTATAATAACTACCTTTTCGCCCTTTTCAATATTGAGTGAAACGCCTTTTAATACTTCGAGTTTTGAAAAACTTTTGTGAACGTTTTTTATTTGAATAATAGGTTTAACGTCTGTCACTTGCTCTGAGCCTCCTTTCTATTATTTTAATAATAAAGGTTAAAGTGTAAACTATTGCTAAATAGAATACCGCAACTACAACCATCGGAGCAAAGTAAGTTGCTAAGTTTTGACCAGAACCTATAATCTTTGCGGCAAGAGTTAAGTCGTACATACCTATCATTGATACGATAGAAGTTTCCTTAATAAGCGCGATAATTTCATTACCGATAGAAGGTATAACGTTCTTTATCGCTTGCGGAATAACTATTTTAGACATCGTTTTAGAGTAGGGAAGACCAAGCGCTCTACCTGCTTCGGTTTGACCTATATCAACTGATAATATGCCTGCGCGTATACTTTCGGAAACGTATGCGCCCGAGTTTATGCCGAACGCAAGTATTGCCGTAAGTTCCATAGGGAATCCCCTTATTGCAAAGATTACGAACGCCATAATAAACAGTTGGAGAGCCATAGGCGTACCGCGAATTATGGTAACGTAAACGTCACATATAAAGTTTGGGATTATCATTAATTTGCTTTTTGACGGGATAATTTTTACTATCGCAACTAAAGTTCCTAAAACCACGCCGATAAGCGTTGCGCCAAGCGAAACGATTAACGTACATTTTAATCCTTCCAAAATCATTTCCATAAATTTTGAAGAGGAGAAAATGATTACGATATTTTCAAAAAATCCTGCGGATAAATTTAATAACATTTTATCTACCTTTTTTCAAATAAAACGGGAACCGCTTTAGCGATTCCCGTCAAATACTTAGTTAGTCTTAAAGACCAAGGTGCTTTTTAACGAGCGCGTTAATACCTTCTTCGCCGAGTTCAGCAAGAACTGCGTTGATAGCGTCAAGAAGTTCTGTGTTACCCTTGGTTACGCAGATAGCATATTCTTCTTCAGTAGCGGTATCAGCATCGTAGTAAAGAGCTTTGCAAACGTAATTAGCATTGTTGTTGCAAATGAATTGAGCGGGAAGTTCGTCAACGATAACAACGTCAATTTGGTTAGCGCCAATAGCGTCAACTGCGAGTTGAGCATTGTCATACGGAGTAAGAGTACCGGTAGTACCAGCAAGTTCACCCGGAGATTCAGGACCGTCACCGTTAATTTCAATATCAGCGTAAATGTTACCGGTAGTATCGCGTTGAACACCGATGTTCTTGTTCATAAGGCTTGACCAGTAAACGCAAGAAGTACCGTCAGTTGCGGTTTGAACGGGAAGAGAAGTATCGGTTGCTTTGTAGATTACGTATTGTACTGAAGTGTAGTAGGGGTTAGAGAAATCAACCTTTTCCTTTCTAGCATCGGTAATGGTAATGCCGGCAGCGCCACAGTCGTATCTTTCGCCACTTGAAACGTTATCGATAATAACGTCGAAATCGGTGTTTTCAAAAACAACTTTTTTGTTGAGCTTTTCGCCAACTTTGTTCATAATTTCAATATCAACGCCCTTAATTTCAGTACCGTCGTAATATTCAAACGGAGCAAAAAATGCGTTGGTATCAACGTAAATAGTGCCTTGAGTATCGTTACAAGCAGTAAAACAAGAAAGTGTGCATACTGCTAAAACGCCTGCAAGTAATGCTTTTAATAATTTTTTCATAATGTTTCTCCTTATATAACCCTAAAACACTTGTGTCAATCAATTTTGCATAATTTATGAAAATTTTTATCTTTATGCACTTTTTTATGCGTTTATGCAAAAAAGATTTTTTGAAAAAGTTTGTGAAATCCCTTGAAAAAAATAATAAGTGTGCTAATATATTAATGTACTACATTAAAATGGGAGATTGTTATGAAATTTACACCAGTTTACGATAAAGAGTACTATCCTATGATTGTAAAACTCAGAGAATTTAAGAAAGCGGTATCTCAAGAAGAAAGCAAAACCTTAAAAATCTGTGTTGAAAGAAATAAAGGTTACAATTTTATTTATAACCTTGATATTTTTGCGGACGAAAATAAAAAAGAAGAAAACTACGGCGTTGCTGAAAGACTTATTAAAACTATTCTTTGGGTAGCGGGCGGTTATAAAATTATTATTTCGGGCGACGTTTACGTTTATGAAAAGATTAAAGAAGCGTATTCTAAAACCGGCGCTCGCGCGTTTGATGAAAAGTTTATGTCAGGCGTATACGAAAGACCATTTGAAGTAGTTTACGTTGAAGAAAAAGACTTTCCTAAGGCAAACGGTTGTTCGCTCAAGGTTGGCGGTCATTTAGACGGTTGCCGTATTGGTTTTGACGCGGGCGGTTCTGATAGAAAAGTTTCCGCCGTTATCGATGGCAAGGTCGTTTATAGTGAAGAAGTAGTTTGGCACCCCAAACTTAATTCGGACTGGCATTATCAATACGACGGCATTATGGAATCTATGAAGACTGCTGCAAGCAAAATGCCGAGGGTTGACGCTATCGGCGTATCATCAGCCGGCGTTTACGTTGATAACAAGATAATGGTTGCGTCGCTTTTCTTAAAAGTTCCTGAAGACGATTTTGAAAAACACGTTAAAACTATGTATCTTGACATTGCTAAAGAAATAGGCGCTCCTATAGAAGTAGCAAACGATGGTGACGTTACCGCGCTCGCAGGCGCAATCGACCTTAACGATACTGCGGTATTAGGTATTGCTATGGGTACGAGTGAAGCGGTTGGTTACATTAATCGTGAAGGTTGTTTAGAAGGTTGGCTTAACGAACTTGCTTTTGCTCCGGTAGACTATAATCGTGGCGCTATGGTTGACGAGTGGTCTGGCGACTATGGTTGTGGCGTAAAATATTTTTCTCAAGATAGCGTTATTAAACTCGCCGAATCTGCAGGCTTTAAGTTTGAAGACGGTTTATCTCCCGCTGAAAAGTTAAAAGTTATTCAAAAACTTATGATAGAAGGCGACGAAATGGCTAAGAATATTTACGCTTGTATCGGTATTTATCTTGGTTACACTATCGCTTACTACTGTGAATTCTATGACGTTAAGCATTGCTTATTACTCGGCCGTGTAACGTCTGGTAAGGGTGGCGATATTATCTTGGAAAAGGCGCGTGAAGTAATCAACGCCGAATTCCCCGAATACTCTCACATAGTTCTTCAAATGCCTGATGAATCTAACAAGAGAGTAGGTCAATCTATTGCAGCGGCATCTCTTACCGCAATCTAATTTTAAGACATAAAAAAGCAAGGCTCGATGCCTTGCCTTTTTTATTCCGTTATTTACGTCGTTATGCGTCGTTACTGCCGTCAAGTTACGATTACAATGACCAACAAGGTCTATTGTACCCGATAACTTGCCGTCGAGCCTAGCCTAACTCGTAACTAACGTCTTAAAACGAGTTTTATTATATAAAAAATAAAATCCTCAACTTTTTGACGCAGTCAAAAAATATAACTTGGCGTAGCCAAATATATCTTGACTTTAGTCAAATATATCTTTTTACGCAGTAAAAAATATAACTTTTTTAACAAAGTTAAAAATATAACTGCGTAGCAATATAAAACAAACCC
>JAZRSR010000030.1:0-25738 GCA_045651665.1 Christensenellaceae bacterium | reverse complement strand
TGCTATTTCGGGTGTATAACTAATAAATTCGACAAAATTTTACAAAAGTTAACTAAAAGTTAACCTTTGTATGTTTTAATGTTAGGTAGGAAAGTAGGTGGTTTATTTTGTTCAATTTAGATGGTAAAACCTTAAAAAATATGCTTATTGCAGGCGCTAACGAACTTAACGCCAATATTAAAATAGTTAATGAACTCAACGTGTTCCCCGTTCCCGATGGGGATACGGGGTTTAATATGCTCAAAACTTTAGAAGGCGGTATTAAAAATATCAACGTAATTGATAACGCTACCGTGTGTGAAGTTGCTAACGCTTTTGCAAGCGGTAGTTTGCTCGGCGCAAGGGGTAATTCGGGCGTTATATTATCTCAAATTTTCAAGGGGATAGCGTCTGGGCTACAAAATCTCGAAACCGCAACGGTTAGCGATCTAAAAACAGCTTTCAGTTTAGGCGTTAAGTCCGCATACTCTTCCGTTCAAAACCCCGTTGAAGGTACTATTTTAACGGTGTTTAGAGTTGCTACTGAACACGCTGTAAACACAGTTCCAAATAACGCTACTGTTGAAGACTTCTTGCTTGCTAATATAAATCAAGCATCAAAAACGCTAATCGAAACTAAAGAAATTTTGCCCGCACTTAAAGAGGCGGACGTTGTTGATAGTGGTGGCGCAGGCTATCTATATATAATAGAAGGTTGGTATAAAATGCTTACGGGCGAAGAAATTGCCGTTACTTTTGATACTTCAGAAGAACCGTCCTTTTCAGTTGACTTTTCGCTTTTTAGTTCAGATGACGTTTTAAGTTACGGCTATTGCACGGAGTTTTTGCTTAGGCTACAAAATTCTAAAGTTAACGTTTTAAGTTTTGATGAAAAGTTGCTCGTTACCGAACTTGAAAATTTGGGTGGAGATAGCATCGTTGCTTGCAAAACGGGCGATATATTAAAAATTCACGTTCACATAAAAGAACCGGGTAACGTCTTAAATCTTTGCCAAAAATACGGCGAGTTTTTAACGTTAAAAGTTGAGAATATGACTCTACAACATAACGAAGTTAAAAGCAAAACCCCCGCTAAAAAAGTTGGCGTAGTTACCGTTGCAAGTGGTGACGGTATTATTGAACTTTTCTCAAGCCTTGGGGCAGACGTTGTTATTAACGGCGGTCAAACCTCAAACCCATCTACTCAAGATTTTATTCAAGCGTTTGAAAATGTTAACGCTAAAAACGTTTTAGTTCTTCCAAACAACTCAAACGTTATATTAACGGCGCTTCAATCTGCAAAGATGTTCACAAGTTCAAACGTTTACGTAATCAACACCAAAAGTATTCAACAAGGCTACGTAGCATTATCTTTAATAAACGTTGAGGCAGACGATCTATCTTCTCACGTTTCAGAAATTGAAGATATGCTTTGTGACGTTACTTGTATTGATATAACTTATGCCGTTCGCAATTCTTTAGTTGACGGTTCGCCCGTCATTAAAGGCGATTTTATGGCTATTAACGGCAAACGTTTACTCTCAACTTCGCCAGATAAGGTTTTAACCGCAATCAAGGCGATAAGCGCCGTTCAAAGCCTTAACGAAAAGGAACTTTTAACAATCTTTATCGGGGCTGGCGTTTCAGATAGCGAGCGTGATCTTTTAGAATCTTTAATCGCTGAAAACTTCCCCGATTTAGAGTATACTCCCATTGACGGTGGGCAAGACGTTTATAGTTTCTTGATTGCCATCGAATAATTTTAATCCATTATAAACGGCGCAATACTGCGTTAACTGTCAAGCCGTTGCACTAACAATGACCGAGCAAGGTCTATTGTTACCGCACCGTCTTGCCGAGCCTTGTCTTGCTTGTTTCTAACGGCTTAAAATAAGAGCATTGAATAAACTTTGAATTTAGCCTCGCCTAACTTGTTTTTGACACCTTAGGTCACTCGTATAAGTTTTGCGTTTTGACTTCGATGACCAACAAGGTCAATCTCATCCAAAACACTTCGCGAGCCTCGCCTAACTCGTAACTAACGTCTTAAAATATGAGCATTGAATAGGCTTGCTTTTTGCCTAACTTGTAACTAACGGCTTAAAATAAGAGCATTGAATAAACTTTGAGTTAAAATTTTTAATATATAAAATAAATTCCACAACTTTTTGACATAGTCAAAAAATATAACTTTTTTAACATAGTTAAAAACAATAAGGATAAAATTATGGATAAAACACTCGTTGCTTGTACTTCAAGTGGTGCGTTAGACTACGCGCCTGAAAGGTATAAAAATTTAGATGTTTACACCCTTCCTTTAGGGCTTACCGTAAACGGCGTTGAACAAAAAGAAAATGAAGTTGACGCGGTTGAATTTTTCAAATATCTCGTAACGCTTAAAAACCCAAAAGATAATCTTCCAAGGTCTTCAATGATTACTAATGAAGACGTTAGAGCGTGTTACGATTATGCTATTTCAAACGGCTATAACAAAGTTATAGTAGTAACTTTAAGTTCTTATCTTTCGGGTTCTTTCAGTTTAGCAAAGTCCGTTGCTAACGAATACGCTGATAAACTTCAAGTGGTGGTTATTGATTCTAAAAGTTGCGCTTTTGTTGAAGGTTATCTTGCTGTTCAAGCAAAAAAATTGCTTAACGACGGCGTTGATTTTGAAACCGTTGTTAAAGAAGTTGAATGGACGAGAGATCATCACGAATTTATCGGCGTTGACGCCAAGCTTGATTATCTCATCTATAACGGTAGGCTCAAAGGCGCTAAGGCGTTTATGGGTAAAATGCTCAACGTTTGCCCGCTCGTTGGCTTTGATAAAAACGGCGTTTTAGATTCTATTAGAACTGTTAGAACGCCTAAAAAAGCCCTTCACGAAATGTGCAAAGAAATCTTAGTTAAAATAGGCGATAGAAAGCCCGAAGATTACCTTTTATACCACATCTACACCGGCGAAGAAACCTTAAACGAATTAAAAGAAATTGAAAAAGAATACGGCATTAAAGTTAACCACGAGCAAGTTATTATGACTCCCGCTCCCGGTACGTCTAACGGTCCTTGGCTTGCAGGGTATGGGTTGACTTGTATTCGTCGCCCAGACGAACCACTATTTTAATCCGTTATAAGCGTCGCAATACTGCGTTAACTGTCAAGCCGTTGCACTAACAATGACCAAAAAGGTCTATTGTTACCGCACCGCCTTGCCGAGCCTTGTCTTGCTTGTTTCTAACGTCTTAAAATAAGAGCGTTGAATAGGCTTGCTTTTTGCCTAACTTGTTTTTGACGCCTTAGACCGCTTTTAATATGCTTTATATTTTTATTATAGACGAGCCTTGTCTTGCTTGTTTCTAACGCCTTAAAATCGGAGCATTGAATAAACTTTCAGTTAAAATTTTTAATATAAAAAATAAATTCCACTTTGATAAAAATTATGATTAACATTAGAGAAGTAAAAACTAAAAAAGACCAACGTGAATTTGTTGATTTTCCACTTAGATTATATAAAAACAACGAGTTTTTCGTTCCGCCAATTTATGTGGATGAACTCGCTATTTTCACCGATAAAAACGCTTATTTATCAACGTGCGACCAAGCCTTTTTCCTTGCTGAAAAAGACGGTAAAACCGTTGGTAGAATTCAAGTTATCGTTCAAAAAGCGCACAACCAATTAACGGGCGAAAAGCGCGTTAGATTTTCTCGTTTCGATGCGATTAACGACCTTGAAGTTTCAAGGGCGCTTTTTACCGCCGTTGAAAATTACGCCGTTAAAAACGGGTTTGATACCGTTTGCGGTCCGCTTGGTTATAGCGATTTAGAAAGAGAAGGCCTTTTAATTGAAGGCTTTTCAGAACTCTCTACCTATGAAGAGCAGTACAACTATTCATATTACCAATCGCTCATTGAAGATATGGGTTACGAAAAAGAAGTTGACTGGCTTGAATATAAACTCTTTCTTCCAAAAGAAGAAAACCCAAAAATTAAAAGAGTTGCCGAGCACTGCTTAAAACTTTCAAATCTTCATTTGGCGGACCTTTCAAAAATGTCCGTTCCTAAGATTGTAGAAAAGTACAAGGACGGCATTTTCCATTGTATCGACGAGTGCTATAAGCACTTATACGGAACGATTCCCTTTGACGAAAAGTCAAAAGCGCAAGTGTTAGACGGGTTCAAACTCGTTCTCAACAAAAAACTCTTGCGCGTGGTTTTAGATAAGGACGAAAACGTAGTTGCGTTTGCGCTCGGTCTTCCGTCTCTTTCAAAAGCCCTTCTAAAGAGCGGTGGTAAAATTACGCCTTGCACCTTAATTAAACTTTTAAGAGCGATTAATAAACCCGAAGTTATCGACCTTGCGCTTATAGGCGTTCTTCCTGAATATCAAAACAAAGGTATCAATGCAGTTGCCCTTTACGCCCTTTACGAAATGCTCGGTGAAGACGGTATTAAGTATTGCGAAACCAACCTTAATTTAGAGTCGAACTGGCAAGTTCAATCTCAATGGAAATACTTTGACGCCGTTCATCATAAACGCAGAAGGTCTTTTATAAAAAAACTCTAAAATAATTCCCGAAATTTTCGGGAATTTTTTAATTTAACTATGGAAATAAATCGTTTTATAGTGTATAATATTATTTAAGATAAAAAAAGGAGTGTTTTTATGATTTACAGCGTAAAAAACATTTTTTTCACTTTAAGTTTTGATGATAGCGGTTACGTTACTTCTTTTAGTTACGAAGGGTGTGATAGCGTTTCCGTTAAAACCCCTATCTGCGTGTTGGTTGACAATGATAAAAATGAAGTTTTACCAAAATCTGCTTGTCTTGACGGTGATTTGGTTAAAATTTCTTTTGAAAATTCAGTTGAAATTGCCGTTAAAGTTAAAGAGTATAAAGAGTTTATAACCTTTACGTTAGATAGCGCGTCTTCAACTGATTTTCACTCTGTAAAGTTTATCAACGTTGAAGTTAATATTGATTACGACAATCAAGAATACGATGAAAACGCGCTTTCTGCGTGCTTAATTTCATTAACTTTAGCAACGCACATGCAAGAACATTCTGGTAAAAACGTAGTTCTTGGAGCAACGGCGTACACTCATATTGGTTTGTTCGGCAACGAAAGAAGCCCTTATAAGCCCGCTTGCGCTATTACTTTATGTAAAAATAAAGATCTTATAAGAATAGAGCGTGAAATTTTGGATATTATTCCCGACGGGGAACTTCCTAAGAGTAAATTAGGCGGACCTTACGCTGAAAACGCTAAAAATAGCGCTAAAAAAACTTACACTCTTCATTGGACGGTTATTAATAAAGAAAACTTCAAAGAGCACGTTGAGTATTTTAAGAGTTTTGGCATTGAGCAAATTAACATCCACAATTCAATGGTTTATTACGCCGGCTCGTGCGATATTATGGAAAGCGCGTATCCCGGTGGGCTTGCCGAATTTAAGGAAATTACTCAAATGCTTAAAGCCGAAGGCTTTGAACTTGGTTTCCACCCGTACGTTTTCTTTATTAACCCTAAAGACGTTTACGTTACACCCGTTCCGCACGAAGATCTTGACGTTAAAGCGGAATTTACCTTAGATAAAGATTTGGGTTTAACAGATGGCGAGATTATAACTAAAGAAAGGCTCGATGGTGTAACGCCGTATATGTCTTACGTTTACTGTAACTCTAAAACGCTTAGAATTGACGATGAACTTCTCATTTTCAACGCCGTTGACGAAAATGGTAGATTTTACGAAGTTGAACGTGGCGCGTTAGGCACTAAGGTTGCTGAACATAAAAAGGGCGCTAAAATTAGACAATATAAGCAGTATTTCTATCATTATCTTGCTAAAGCAGGTTCAAAACTTTTCTACGAAATTGCTAGGAATATGGCAAAATTATATAACGAGATTGGTTTTGATAGCATTTATTTTGACGCGCTTGACGGTGCCGCTATGCTTGACGGCGAAGATTACGCTTGGTATCACGGTAGTGATTTCGTTCGTGAATTTTTTGCGCATATCGATCACGACCCCGTGTTTGATGCTTGCCATAATATGCAATACACTAGCACTTGGTTCGTTCGCTCTCGTTTCGGCGCTCTCGATAGAGAAATAATTGCTCATACCGATTATAAAGAATCTCAAATGCACTACAATAAGAAAGTTGCAAGGCGCATGGGTGTTACGGAAGAATTTGGTTGGCTTGACCTTTATCCGGAAACTGGGCTTTCCGATTATTATTTGCAACTTATTCCGCAAAGAAAGGAAGATTTTGCTTTTATGTATGGCAAAATGATGGCGACGGGTGGTTGTACCACTTACCTTGAAATTCTTCCTGCAAAGCAAAAAATCCCAGCAGTTATAGAGTATAGGGATATCTTAAAAGAATACAATGATTATAGAAACGCTCACGAACTCTCGTTGGAATCTAAAAAGTGGCTTCAAGGCGATAGAAAAGAGTGTTACATATCTGACGGTCAGCTTAAAAAGGCAAGTTTCAACGTTTACCGCTTTGAACACCCCGATAAAGTTAATAATCTTAAAAACGAATTTGGCGATCAAAAGCCGTTTATAAGAATTGAAAACCTTTATTCCGCTAAAGATTACGATAGCGAAGGTGTTATTCTCTCAGATGGTATGACTATGTCTGACGGTTTTGAGAAGAAATCAGTATTTGCCCCGATTGATATTTCAAAATATTTAGGTCTTGGCGTTTGGGTAAAAGGTGATAACGGTGGCGGTCTTATTGAGTTTGTGATAGGTTTACTCAAAGGCAATAAAAAAACTCGTGGCTCTATGTATATTAGAAACGACTTCGTTGGTTGGAGATATTTTGCTCTCGTTGAACACCAACAAGGCGACGTAAGAGAAGTTCCCGTTTGCGAAATAGATAACTCAACTTATACCAATCTTCAAAAATTCTACGGCTATTATATCGGCGCTGTTGATTATAGAGAAGTTGAAACGTTTGACGTTAATTATCGCGGTGGCGGTACTGTTGAAATTAAGCCCGTTAAAGCCGTTGGTCACGAGGCAAGAGATTTAGTTAATCCAACGCTTATAATAAACGGCCAAAAGATAAAGTTTAACGTAACATTAAAATCAACTGAAACTTTAGAACTTGGCTTTGACGGAAAGGTTAGAGTGATTGACAAGGCGTTTAACTTAATTTGTAATCCAACTTATGAAGGCGAAATTCCGCTCGTTAACGCTGGAGATAACAAGTACGAGTTTACTTGTGATAGCAAAGAGCAAACTAGAGTTAGAACGACCATTGGTTTACTTGGCGAAAATTTAGAATAAAACACGAAAGCGTACGGCAAGTACGCTTTTTTGTATTGACTATTTTTAATATATATATTAAAATAATATTATGAGAATTCTTGGCATCGACCCAGGTCTTGCAACGGTTGGTTGGGGAGTTATTGACGTTGTTAATAATAAACCTAAAGTAGTTTCATACGGCGTAATTTTAACGCCTAAGGATAAGAAACTCCCTGAAAGGTTAACCATTATCGAAGAGGACCTAAAATCAATAATTGATAAGTATCAACCTGATGAAATTGCTCTTGAAGAGTTGTTCTTTAACAGTAACGTTACTACTGCAATTAACGTTGCTCAAGCTCGTGGCGTAATACTTTTAACGGCAATCAAAGGCTCGTCGGGTAACCTTTTCGAGTACACTCCGCTTCAAATTAAGCAAGCGCTCACGGGTTACGGCAGGGCGGAAAAACGCCAAATTCAAGAAATGACTAAAACTTTCTTAGGTTTAGCAAAAATTCCTAAGCCTGACGATGCGGCGGATGCGCTTGCAGTAGCGCTCACGCACAGTCAAACGAGTACGAGATTTAATAAAGGTTTTCAAATAAAGTAATATGATAGGATATATAAAAGGCAATTTAATATCGGCAAACGCAAACGGCGTTGTAGTTCTTGAAACGGGCGGAATCGGTTATGAGATAACTTGTTCAGCGCAAGCGTACGAACTCATAGTTAATCAAGGTAAAGGCGAACTCTTTACCTATTTGAACGTGAGAGAAGACGGGTTTTATCTTTACGGTTTTATTTCTCAAGAAGAAAAGAGTATGTTCTTAAAACTTATAACCGTATCGGGCGTAGGCCCTAAAATGGGCATAGCAGTTCTTTCTTCAATGCCACTTAACGAACTTGCTTTTATTATCGCATCGCAAGACGTAAAGTCCCTTTCAAAAGTAAAAGGGCTTGGTAAAAAGACTGCTGAAAGAATAATTTTAGAACTTAGAGAAAATATTTCTCAATTAGATCTTCCTGAAGGTGGCAAAAAGTCAAAGACTGCGCCTAAACTTTCTACTTTGGAAGAAGACTCTGTTATTGCGCTTATGAGTTTAGGTTTCTTAAGGTCTGAAAGCGAAATCGCGGTAAAGGTGGCAACCGAGCGTGGTGCGGATACTATTGAGAGCGTTATTACGATAGCCCTTCAAGTAATCCGTTAAACGATTTAATTATTATCCGTAAGGAGTATTTATGATAGACGAACACGTTTTTGAAATAGACGATAACGAACGCGTAGTGGACGTTGAACGAACGGTTTACGACGACGTTGAAAATATATTAAGACCCAAGTCGATGGACGGTTACGTTGGGCAAGAAAAGGTAAAAGATAATCTTACCGTTTTTATGAAGGCTGCAAAAATGCGTGGAGAAGCGCTCGATCACGTTCTTTTATACGGCCCGCCGGGGCTTGGTAAAACTACGCTTGCTCACATAATCGCTTCGGAAATGGGCACGCAAATTAAAATTACTTCCGGTCCTGCGATTGAAAAAACTGGGGATTTAGCAGCGATTCTTTCAAACCTTAACGACGGAGACGTTTTGTTTATCGATGAAATTCATCGTCTTCGCCACAATATTGAAGAAATTTTATATCCTGCGATGGAAGATTTTTCTCTTGATATAATTATGGGTAAAGGTCCATCGGCAAGAACGGTTCAAATTCCACTTAAAAAGTTCACTCTTATCGGGGCAACGACTAAAGCGGGTATGCTTTCTTCTCCGCTTAGAGATAGATTCGGCGTAATGCTCCGTTTAGAACTTTATTCAACCGAAGAACTTGCCGAAATTGCAACTAGATCTGCTAAAACGCTTGACTATGAGATTGATAAGCAAGCGTCGATTGAGATTGCAAAGCGTAGCCGTGGAACACCGAGAATAGTTAATAGATTGTTAAAGAGAGTTAGAGATTTCTCTTCCGTTCTCGGTCACGATAAAATATTAAAGTCGGACGCGGAACTTGCTTTATCAAGGCTTGATATTGACGGTTTGGGTCTTGATGCAACCGATAAAAACTTACTCTTATCTCTCATTGAAAAATTCAACGGCGGGCCCGTTGGTCTTGAAACTCTCGCCGCAACTATCAATGAAGATAAAGATACTATTGAAGACGTTTACGAACCTTATCTTTTACAACTTGGTTTTATAGCGAGAACTACTCGTGGTAGAGTGGCGCTTAACAAGGCGTATACGCATTTAGGATTAAAACCGCCCGTTACCGAAGAACAAGGAACTTTATTTGACGTTAAAGACTGATTATGCTTAAAAAAAGTGATTATTTTTACCATCTTCCTGAAGAACTCATAGCGCAAACCCCCGTTTATCCGAGAGATAGTTCAAAACTCCTTCATTACGATAAAGAGAGTGGAACTATAACCGATAGAGTTTTTAGAGACGTTTTATCAATATTAAAAAGAGGCGATTTACTCGTGGTTAACAATACCAAAGTTTTACCTGCGCGTATGTTTTCTTATACGCCTAACGGCGGTAAGGTTGAAATTCTTTTGTTAAAAAGATTTTCTCTTAACGAGTGGGAAGTAATGGTAAAACCGGGCAAAAAAGCCAAAGAAGGCGTAACTTTAACCGTTAACGAAGAATTGTCGCTCACAGTAAAATCAAGAACTGAAAGCGGTGGAAGAATAGTTGAGTTTAATTACGACGGAGTTTTTGAAGATATAATTTCAAGGGTTGGCGAAATGCCTCTCCCACCGTATATAAAAGAAAAATTAAAAGACCAAGATAGATACCAAACGGTATACGCTAAAAATTTAGGTTCTTCCGCAGCGCCTACCGCTGGGCTTCACTTTACGAATGAACTTATCTCGGCATTAAAGGAAAAGGGGATAGAGTTTGCAACTGTTGAACTTAAAGTTGGGCTTGGTACTTTTAGACCTGTTAAAGAAGAAGATTTAACTAACCACAAAATGCATACCGAGTGGTATGAAATAACTAGCGAAAACGCCGAGATTATAAACAAGGCAAAGCGTGAAGGCAGAAGGGTTATAGCCGTTGGAACGACTTCGGTTAGAACTTTAGAAACCGTAGCCGATGAAAACGGTTTGGTTAGGGCTTGTTCGGGCGATACTTCAATATTTATCTATCCGCCTTATAAATTTAAGTGCGTTGAAGGTTTAATAACAAATTTCCACCTTCCCGAATCAACTCTTATAATGTTAGTTTCCGCCTTTCTTTCTCGAGAAAAGGTGCTTGATATGTACGAATATGCAGTTGAGAATAAGTACCGTTTCTTTTCCTTTGGGGACGCTTGTTTGCTCTTATAAACTTCGTTATACTGCGTTTCTGCTCAAGTGATAGACTTCGATGACCGAGCAAGGTCTACTAGTAATCTTGCTTTGCAAGATTAGATATATTTTGCTATTGCAAAGATATATTTTTGCTAAGGCAAAAGATAGATTATCCTAACGGATAGATATATTTTCGCTAAAGCGAAAGTTTCGGATAAATTTTATTATATAAAAAATAACATCTACAACTTTTTGACATAGTCAAAAAATATAACTTGCCGTAGGCAAATATATCTTGACTTTAGTCAAATATATCTTTTCGCAAAGCGAAAAATATAACTGCGTAGCAATTCGTCCACAACTTTTTGCCAAAGGCAAAAAATATAACTTGCCAACGGCAAATATATCTTTGCAACAGCAAAATATATCTTTTTACGCAGTAAAAAATATAACGTATTAAGACACACGACTACATTCGTGAAACGGGAGAATTATGAATAAAAATTTTTACTTTGAAACTGTTGCAACCGATAAATATTCGGGTGCAAGGGCAGGGGTGCTCCATACTCCGCACGGAGATATTAATACCCCTATCTATATGCCGGTTGGTACGCAAGCAACGGTAAAGGGCGTTTATCCGCGCGATCTTGACGAAGCGGGTGCGGAAATTATCCTTGCAAATACCTACCACTTATATATGCGCCCAGGCGATAACTTGGTTAAGCAGGCGGGCGGTATTCATAAGTTTATGAATTATCATAAACCAATACTAACCGATAGTGGCGGTTTTCAAGTGTTCTCACTTGCTAAACTCAACGATATTAAAGACGACGGCGTAACCTTTCACTCTAACGTAGACGGGTCTAAACATTTTATCACGCCCGAAAAGGCTATTGAGATAGAAAATAATTTAGGCGCGGATATTATTATGGCGTTTGACGAGTGCTCCGCTTACGGTGTTGACTATAATAGGGCAAAACGCGCTATGGATAGAACTCACGCTTGGCTCGATAGGTGTTATAATTACCACAAAATAGAAGAGCAAGCCCTTTTCCCGATAGTTCAAGGCAATATGTATAAAGATTTAAGGCTTGAAAGTTTAAGGGCTGTAAAACCATACGCTAAATACGGATTGGGAATAGGTGGCTTATCGGTAGGCGAACCTAAAGAAATAATGTACGATATGTTAGAAACAATGTATCCAGAATTTCCTGTAGACGTTCCAAGGTACTTAATGGGCGTAGGTAGTCCAGACTGTCTTATTGAAGGTGTTAAACGCGGTATTGATATGTTTGACTGCGTGCTTGCAACTCGTATTGCAAGAAACGGAACGGCTCTTACAAGTAGGGGAAAAGTTGTTGTTAGAAACGGCAAGTATAAAGATGATTTTACTCCGCTTGATCCCGAGTGTGATTGTTATTGTTGCCGTAATTATTCAAAAGCGTATCTTCGCCACATGATTAACGTTGGCGAGATGATGGGCGGTATGCTACTTAGCCTTCACAATATAACCTTCCTTGTAAAACTTATGAAGGATATGAGAAAGGCTATCATCGGTGGCTATTTTATGGATTTCACCCGTGAATTTTATGAAAAATATGGGGAATATTGTGAAATTCCGCTTAATTTGAAATAAACGCTTGAAAAAACGAAATAAATATTGTAAAATGATAAAGTGAAAAATATAAATGTAGGAGATATATGGAAATGTATATTATATTTGGTGTTTTAATTGTTGCTCTTATAGGTATGTCTATATTTAACAATAAACAACGCAAAAAGCAACAAACGCAAGAACAAGATAAGAGAAATAGAATTTGCCCGGGTACTACGATTATTACTATTGGCGGTATTATGGGAAATGTCGTATCGGTTGATCTTAATGAAAAGACTTACGTTTTAGATAGTCAAGGTTCCCTTCTTAAAATGGATATGCGTTCAATTTATCAAATGCAACTCCCTGCTGAAGTAGAAGCGCAAATCGCAGCGGAAGCAGCGGCTGAAGTTGCTAGAAAAGAAGCTGAAAAGAACGCTAAAAAGCAAATGAAAAAGGGCAAAAAGGTAGAAGCCCCCGTAGAAGAACCTGCTACTCAAGAAGAAAATAAGGCAGAATAACGTAATAAAAATAAAGTTCTCCGCATAGGTTAAAGTAAACCTAGCGGAGATTTTTTTATGAGTAATTTGAAAGATTTTATATTAACAATATTAAAAGGTACTATTATCGCATTACTTTTATCATTAATTTTTATATTAATTTTTGCGTTTGTTATATATGCGTTTTCACTACCTATTGCGGTTATTAAACCCGTAAATATGGTTCTTAAAGCAATAGCGGTATTTATAGGAGTGTTCTTCTCGGTAAAAGAAGATAAGGGTTTATTAAAAGGTTTAGTTAGCGGTATCGTTATAATCTTTTTCACCTTTTTATTATTTGGGTTATTAGGTGGGAATTTATATTTTACCCCATCGTTTATTTGGGAACTCTTGCTTGGTGGAGCGGTAGGCGGTATCGCTGGAATATTAAGCGTAGGGTTAAAAAAACAATAATTAATTACGGCACAGCCGTGTATGTAATTCGTTGTAAAACGGCGCTAAATTTGCCGAAACCCTACTGCGTAGGGGAATTCCCCTTGATAAGGGGAGTGTCAAACGATAGTTTGACGAGGGGATTGCCGTCCACGGCGAGTGACCCTCGGCAAAAACTACGAACCTTCGGTTCAATTCCTCCCTGCAACAATAAAAAGCACGATAGCGAAAACTATCGTGCTTTTTATGGTGCCGCCGGTCGGAATTTGACCAAACCCCTAAAGGGGACCTCTGGTCAAAAACCTCGAACCTTCGGATCTCTTCCGACCTAGGCAACAAAAAACGAGATGGTATGTTCCCATCTCGTTTTTATGGTGCCGCCGGTCGGAATCGAACCGACACGGTATCGCTACCGCGGGATTTTGAGTCCCGTGCGTCTGCCAGTTTCACCACGGCGGCATTTAATTGTTGATTTTTTTTGCAAGTTGTGGCATAATTAATATGCAACAATCAAGCATTAACATAATAACACAGTATTTTGAAAATTGCAATCGTTTTTTATTAGATAAAAGGTGAATTTATGGATAAACTTGTCTTAATTGACGGTAATAGTTTAATAAATAGGGCGTTCTATGCGATAGGTCCGTTAACGGATAAAAACGGTCAACCAACTAACGCTGTTTTCGGATTTGTAAATATGCTTATAAAGGTTATTTTAGATATAAAGCCTAAGTATATGCTCGTTGCTTTTGACGTGCACGCAAAAACCTTCCGCCACAAGATGTATGAAGAGTATAAGGGAACGAGAAAACCTATGCCTGAAGATTTGCGTCCACAAATCCCCCTTCTTAAAAAAGTTTTAGAAACTATGGGTATATCAACCTTTGAACTAGCGGGTTTTGAAGCGGACGATATTATCGGTACGCTTGCCAAAAGGTATAAGGGCGAAACTATAATTTTAACGGGAGATAAAGATAGTTTTCAACTCGTTGATGAAACTACTTCCGTTTATTTTACAAAACGCGGTATAACCGATACGGACGTTTATTCTATAGATAACTTTACTGAAAAAACGGGAATAATTCCATCGCAAGTTATAGAACTCAAAGCGCTTATGGGAGATAGTTCGGATAATATACCGGGTATTCCCGGTGTTGGCGAAAAAACGGCTTTGTCACTCGTTCAAAAATACGGTTCGTTAGAAAATATTTATGCTAATCTTCAAGATTTTAAGGGTAAACAACTTGAAAAGATTGAAAATGGTAAAGATAGCGCTTATCTATCAAGAACGCTTGCAACTATCAACACCTTAGTTGAAATTCCTATTAAAATTGAAGATGCAACTTTCTCTTTCCCTTTTGACGATAAAGTTAAAAGGATGCTAACCGACCTTGAGTTTAGGGGCATATTAAAGCGTGGCGAACTTTTCGTTACGGCTGAACCGCAAGAAATTCAAGCGGAAGAAATTGAGATAGAATATATTAAATCGGCAAGCGAATTAAACGGCGTGTTAAACGGCAAAGATTTTTCTTTCGTTATAAGTGGAGATTTTAACTTTTACGTTGCCGACGGTAAAGAATATTCGTTAAAAATAAAAGAGTCTTTCTTTGACGAAGGTTTTGATTTTGAAGAAGCGCTCATTTTATTAAAGCCTTATTTTGAAAACGAGAGCGTTACCGTAACTGCATACTCAAGAAAGCGCCTTGACGATTTACTTTACGAGCAAGGAATTTTATTAAAAGCAAAAGTTGTTGACGTTGATATTTTAAGGTATTTAGTTGATTTTTCAGGCAAGGAAGAATCACTTGAAAATACTTTATATTACTATAATCTCAATGTAAAAACGCCAGCTTATTCCCTTTCAAAACTTTCTGAAAAGTTTATAAAACAAGTAAATGAACAATATATTGAAAGGCTCTATTACGGCGTTGAACTTCCCCTTTCAAAAATCTTAACCGATATTGAAAGGCAAGGTTTTAAGGTTGATATTTCAGCGCTTGAAAAGGTTGGGGACGAGTATCGAAACGAGTTGAGTTTAATTTTAGAAAAAATAACTGAACTTGCAGGGGAAGAAATTAATCCTAATTCCCCAAAACAACTTGCATATTTACTGTTTGAAAAGTTAGGGCTTAAACACGGTAAAAAAAATAAGAGCGGTAGTTACTCAACAAACGCCGAGCAACTTGAAGAACTCCAAAACGAGCATCCTATTATTCCGCTTATTTTAAGGCATAGAACTATCCAAAAACTTTTATCAACTTACGTTGATGCTATAAAATCGCTTGCTATTAAAGATAACGGGCTCGTTCATACTTGTTTTAATCAAACTTTAACTCAAACGGGTAGGCTTTCATCAAAAGAGCCAAACCTTCAAAATATTCCTATAAGAGATGAAGAAGGCTCTAAACTTAGAAAATTCTTTATTCCAAGAAGTGAAAACGGTGTTTTAATCGATGCGGACTATTCTCAAATAGAACTTCGCTTACTTGCGCATTTTTCAAAATGTCAAAAACTTATAGATGCGTACAATAGGGGGGATGATATCCACTCTATCACGGCTAGTCAAGTGTTTAACGTTCCGCTTGATATGGTTACTAGCGATATGCGTAGAAAAGCAAAGGCGGTAAATTTTGGAATAATTTACGGCATTAGTGAATATGGTCTTTCAAAGAATATTAAGTGTTCGGTAAAAGAAGCGAGTGATTATATAAAGAGATATTTTGAAACTTATCCCGAAGTAAAAGCGTATATGCAATCTAACGTAGATTATGCTCGTGAGCACGGTTACGTTTCAACTTTACTCGGAAGAAGAAGGTATATTAAAGAAATTAACGCTCCAAACTTTCAACTCCGTTCTTTTGGCGAACGCGCCGCTATGAATATGCCACTTCAAGGCAGTAGTGCAGATATTATTAAAATTGCTATGGTTAAGGTTCACGAAAGATTAATGAAGGAGTGTCCTAACGCAAAATTAATTTTACAAGTTCACGACGAACTTATTATAGACGCTTTAGAAGAAGACGGCGAGTTAGCGTCTAAAATCTTAAAAGAAGAGATGGAAAACGCTTGTCAACTTTTAGTTCCCCTTACCGTTGAGTGTAAGATAGGAAAAACTTGGTACGATGCAAAATGAGAAATAAAATTATTGCGATAACGGGTGGGATAGGTAGCGGAAAATCCACCGTTATAGATATTATTAAAAAATACGGTTATCCCGTAATATCGGCAGACGAAACTTATAAACGATTGCTTGAAAATGAAGATTTCGTGCAAGGCGTTCACTCAAGCGTGGGGTTAAAAAGCGATAGTAAAACTTTACTTCGTGAAGAAGTGGCTAATATCGTGTTTAACAATCCTGAAAAGTTGAGTATGCTAAACGCTTTTACCCATAGCAAAATTATGGAGAAGATGTTTTGCGATGGTAAAAATTACCAAGTTGTTTTTCACGAAGTTCCACTTCTTTTCGAAAGTGGTTATCAAGATAAGTACGACCGTGTTTTAGTGGTTAAAAGACCTATAAATTTGCGTAAAGACGGGCTTAAACTTCGAGGGCTTTCAGATGAAGAAATAAACAAGCGAATAGAAAATCAAATAGATTATGAAAAAATCGACGGTTTTGAACATACTGTTATTATGAACGATAAAAGTTTAGAAGAACTTTCGCTCGTGGTAAAGGCAGTATTAGATGAGATTATCGGTTAAAAAGGCAATAGCTTTAATAATAGTATTTTTTATATTACTCTTTTCAATCACGGTTTTGGTTGAACTTGGCGGTTATAAAAAATACTATTTTTATTGCCGTGAAATTTGCGCTGAAACGGGGGTTGATATAAACTTGGTGTTAGCGGTTATTAGAACGGAGAGTTCGTTTAAGGAAACCGCCGTATCGAGTAAAGGAGCGGTGGGGCTTATGCAATTAATGCCAAAAACAGCCGATTATATTGCTAAAAAAATTGGGTATAGCCAAGAGTTTGATTTGTTTAACGCTCAAACGAATTTACATTTAGGTATATGCTATCTAAAGTATTTAGAAGATAAATATTTAGATGAAGCGGTGGTGCTTGCTTGCTATAACGCAGGCGAAGGAAGGGTTGCAGGTTGGATAAATAACGGCAAACTCAATATTCCGATTAAAGAAACTAAAAATTACGTTAAGCGTGTAAAAAGGCGCAAGAAACTTTACGAAATTTTCGCGTAGAAAAAATCTTTGTGATAAATGCTTAAAAAATTTGAAAAACCATTTATTTTATTTTAATTATATGTTAAAATAAATACGTATAAATTAAAGTGGGGGTATGTGGCTTAATGGTAAAAACCGAAAGAAAATTCAAACTAAAAAGTCCGTACGCTCCTACGGGCGATCAACCAAAGGCAATAGAGTCTTTAACTGAAGGTGTGCTTGACGGGCTTAAAACCCAAGTGTTAGTTGGCGTAACGGGTAGTGGTAAAACTTTTACTATGGCTAACGTTATAAATAACGTTCAACGCCCAACTTTAGTTATTGCTCACAATAAAACTCTTGCCGCTCAACTTTGCAACGAGTTTAGAGAGTTTTTCCCTGAAAACGCGGTGGAATATTTCGTTTCGTACTACGATTATTATCAACCTGAATCTTATCTTCCCGCGTCTGATACCTATATTGAAAAAGATTTGTCTATCAACGACGAAATTGATAAACTTCGCCACAGCGCAACGAGTGCGTTAGGTGAGAGGAACGACGTTTTAGTGGTTGCTTCCGTTAGTTGTATCTACGGCCTTGGTGCGCCGGAAGAATATTACCGTTTGGCAGTATCGTTAAGAAAAGGCGAAACCTACGATAGGGACGAGCTTATGAGAAAACTCGTTTCAATCCATTATGAAAGAAAAGACCTTGATTTTCAAAGAAGTTCGTTTAGAGTTAGGGGTGATATAGTAGATATTTTCCCCGCGTCTAATACTGAAACCGTTATAAGGGTAGAATTTTTTGGGGATGAAATTGACAGAATTTCAGAAGTTCAGTTTTTAACAGGCGAACCCATTTCAGAACTTAAGCACGCGGTAATTTTCCCAGCGAGCCACTACGCAGTTGGTACTGAAGTTTTGCAAAACGCCTTAAAAGTTATAACCAAGGATATGGAAGACGAAGTTAAGGCGCATTACGATAACGATAAACTTTTAGAAGCGCAAAGGCTTAAACAAAGAACCCTTTACGATATTGAAATGATGAGCGAAATAGGCTATTGTAGTGGAGTTGAAAACTACAGTAGGTATTTTGACGGTAGAAGTCCTGGAGAACCGCCGTTTACTCTCATTGATTATTTCCCGGAAAACTTCTTACTGTTTATTGATGAAAGTCATATGACTATTCCGCAACTTCGCGCGATGTATAACGGCGATAGGTCGAGAAAGCAAAACCTTGTTGATTACGGTTTTAGGCTTAAATCGGCTTACGATAATAGGCCGTTAAAGTTTGATGAGTTTGAAAAGAGAATTAATCAAATAATATGCGTTTCTGCAACGCCAGGTCCATACGAAACTGAACTTGCCGATAATTTTGCAGAGCAAATAATTCGCCCGACGGGGCTTGTTGATCCTGAAATTGAAGTTAGGAAGATTGAAGGTCAAATAGACCATCTTGAAGGTGAGATTTCAAAAGTTATAGCGAGCGGTGGTAGAATACTCGTTACCACTCTTACTAAAAAAACGGCTGAAAGTTTAACTGAATATCTAAAAGAACGCGGTGTAAAAACCCGTTATATGCACAGCGACGTTGACACTTTAGAAAGGATTGATATTATTCAAGAACTTCGCCGTGGCGAGATAGACGTTTTAGTTGGTATTAACCTTTTAAGGGAAGGTTTAGATATTCCCGAAGTTAAACTCGTAGCGATACTTGATGCGGATAAAGAAGGTTTCCTTCGTAGTGATACCGCGCTTATACAAACGATAGGTCGAACTGCTCGTAATGCGGAAGGTAGAGTAATAATGTACGCTGACGTTATTACGGGTAGTATGAAACGCGCTATCGATGAAACTAATAGAAGAAGGGAAATTCAAAAGGCTTATAACAAGGCTAACGGAATAGTTCCCAAAACTATCATTAAAGACGTAAAAAATACGATAGAGATAACGAGAAAGATTGATAAAACTAAGGATATTAAACTCAAAGACATACCTGAAGAAATTGAAAAGTTAAAAGCGCTTATGAAAATAGCGTCTAATAGTCTTGATTTTGAAAGGTGTATAGAACTTAGAGATACGATATCCGCGTTAAAGAAAAAATTAAGGAATTAAAATGGCAGATAAGATAGTTGTTAAAGGTGCAAAACAGAATAACTTGAAAAATATAACCGTAGAGATACCGAGAGATAAACTCGTAGTGTTTACGGGTCTTTCAGGTAGCGGAAAATCTACCCTTGCTTTCGATACCATTTTTGCCGAAGGTCAAAGAAAGTATATGGAGAGTTTGTCAAGTTACGCTCGCCAATTTTTAGGTCAAATGGAAAAGCCGGACGTAGATAATATCGAAGGGTTATCTCCAGCGATTTCAATCGATCAAAAAACAACGTCTAACAACCCTCGTTCAACCGTTGGTACGGTTACTGAAATTTACGATTATTTTAGGCTTTTATACGCTAAAATAGGTATTCCGCATTGTCCTGAGTGCGGTAGAGAAATTCGCCGTCAAACAGTTGACGAAATAGTTGATAGAGTTCTTGCTTTTGAACAAGGTTCTAAAATTTTAATCAACGCCCCCGTTGTTCGCGGAAGAAAGGGCGAATTTGAAAAACAACTTGAAGGCTATAAAAAATCGGGTTATGCAAGAGTTTCTATCGACGGGCAAGTTTACGATTTATCTGAAAAGATTAAACTTGAAAAAAACATTAAACACGATATAAGCGTAGTCATTGATAGGCTTATTATTAAAGACGGTATTCAAAAAAGACTTACCGATAGTATTGAAAGTGCAATAAAACTCGCAAACGGTTTAGTAGTCGTTTCAGTAAACGGGGAAGAACATCTTTTTTCTACCGATTACGCTTGCCCGATATGTGGCGTTTCCCTTCCAGAAATTGAACCGAGATTATTCTCGTTTAACAATCCTTTCGGCGCTTGCCCAGACTGTAAAGGGTTGGGGCATAAAATGACGGTTGATGAAAAATTAGTGCTTGGCGATACTTCGCGCTCTCTAAACGAAGGCGCTCTCGCTATTACCGGTTGGAATTTAGATACCGGTAGAATGGCGCATATGTATTTTAACTCGCTTGCTAAATACTACGGCTTTTCAATGGACACGCCGATAAAAGATTTACCTAAAGATATTATGAATATTCTCCTTTACGGTAACAACGGCGAAAAGATTGAAATGAAGTACAACACTCGTACTTTTAGCGGTAGTTTTAATTCGAGTTACGAGGGTGTTATACCAAACCTTGAACGCCGTTATAGAGAAACCACTTCCGATTACACTAAAAGTGAAATTGAAAGATATATGTATTCGCTCCCGTGCAAAACTTGCGGAGGAAAAAGGCTTAAAAAAGAAGCGTTGGCAGTTACCGTTGGCGGTCTTTCTATTGACGTTGTTTGCGATATGAGCGTTGATAGAATTTACGAGTTTATAGAAAACTTAAAACTTACCGAAACGGAGAAGATAATTTCAAAAGCAATAATAAAAGAGATAAAAGCAAGGCTTAATTTCTTAAGAGAAGTTGGGCTTAACTATCTTACTTTATCTCGAAACGCAGGATCGCTTTCTGGCGGTGAAGCCCAGAGAATTAGGCTTGCAACCCAGATTGGTAGCGGTCTTACGGGTGTTTTATATATTTTAGACGAGCCGAGTATAGGCCTTCATCAAAGGGATAATCAAAGGTTAATTTCTTCCCTTAAAAAACTTCGTGATTTAGGTAATACGCTGATAGTTGTTGAGCACGATGAGGATACGATTCGAGAAAGTGATTATATAGTGGATATTGGTCCGCAAGCGGGCGTGTTCGGTGGCGAAGTCGTTTATGCGGGAACTGTTGAAGGGCTTAAAGATTGTAGTTCGTTTACCGCTGATTATTTATACGGCAGAAGAAGGATAGAAGTTCCGCCGTTTAGAACGCCTAAAAATGATAGGCTGTTAACGGTAAAGGGAGCAAGGCAAAACAACCTTAAAAATATAGACGTTGATTTCCCCGTTGGTTTAATAACTGCGGTTACGGGCGTTTCAGGTAGTGGAAAGAGTTCGCTTGTAAATGAAGTTTTATATCCTATTTCGGCTGACGTTTTGAATAAGGCTAAAGTAAGGCGTGGCGATTGCGACGAGGTTTTAGGATTAGAGCACTTCGATAAGGTTATAGCGATAGATCAATCTCCTATTGGTAGAACTCCAAGAAGTAACCCGGCAACGTATACGGGTGTATTCACCTATATAAGGGAATTGTTTGCGTCAACTATTGATGCAAAGGAAAGGGGTTATACTGCAGGTCGTTTCAGTTTCAACGTTCAAGGTGGTAGGTGCGAGCATTGTTCGGGTGACGGTATTATAACAATTTCAATGCACTTCCTTCCCGACGTTTTCGTTCCGTGTGAAGTATGTAAAGGAAAGCGTTACAACCGTGAAACCTTGGAAGTTAAATATAAAGGTAAAAATATTGCTGACGTTTTGGATATGACTATCGACGAGGCGACTGATTTCTTTGAAAACGTTCCTAGAATATACTCTAAAATTAAAACTTTGAAAGACGTTGGGCTTGGGTATATCAAACTTGGGCAACCCGCAACTACGCTCTCTGGTGGCGAAGCGCAAAGGGTTAAACTCGCAACTGAACTTTCAAAGCGTTCAACCGGTAAGACGTTATATATATTAGACGAGCCTACTACCGGGCTTCACACTCACGACGTAAAGAAACTTATAAATATTTTATATAAGCTTCGTGACGGTGGTAATACCGTGATAGTAATCGAACATAATCTCGACGTTATTAAGACTGCGGATTATATAATAGATTTAGGTCCTGAAGGTGGGGATATGGGTGGAACTGTGGTTGCTACGGGAACGCCTGAAGAAGTTAGTGAAAACCCAAATAGTTTTACGGGTAAATTTATTAAAAAGGTGTTAAATAACTGATATGATAAGAGACGAGTTTATTAAACAGAAAAAAGAAAAGAAATTATCGGCTAAAGCGATGGAAAAGATTCGCGCTGTAGGTGAGCGAGCATATTACGTTACAGAGATAAACAGACTTTTGGAACTAAAAAGGTTTTTTAAGTTTTGTGTAATAACTATTGGAATATTATTAGTGATAGTATCTTTATTTTTGCTTATACCGCTTATACAGTATAAAAAATTCGTTAGCGATATGATTGTGTCAACCGTTATTTTAGGTGTGTTTTGGTTGGTAATAATACTTTGGTTTGCGTTATTTTCCCCAATTATAACGAATAAGATAACAAGATACACTAAAGAGTACGACAAGATAAAACAAAACGATATAATTAAACAAAAAAATATATACGATAAAATTAACAAGTGAGGAATATTATGTTAGGATTAAAAAACGTTAACGCCTACGTTGAAGGTAAAGGCATTATTAAAACTGATATTGCAATTAAAGATGGAAAGATTTCCGCAATAGGTAGCGGAATTGTTGACGGCGAACTTATTAGCGTTTTTGAAAACGCAATAGTAGTTCCTGGTTTTATAGACCAACATATTCACGGAGCATTCGGTTCAGACGGTATGGATGGGACTATTAAAGATCTTTCAAATATAGCAAGCGCCGTTGCAAGTGAAGGTACTACGGGATTTTTGGCAACGACTATGACTCAAAGCCCGGAAAATATTAAAAAGGCTCTTACGGCGGTTAAAGATTACGTAAACGCAAAGAGCGAAGAAGGCGCTGAAGTTTTAGGCGTTCACTTGGAAGGTCCGTTTATTTCTCCCAAGCACGTTGGCGCGCAACCGCTTGAATACGTTGCAAACCCTTCTAAAGAAACGATGCAAAAATACGTTGAATATTCTGGTGGTAACGTAAAAATCGTATCCCTTGCTCCAGAAGTTGAAGGCGCGGAAGAACTTATTAAATATCTTAAAGAAAATGGTATCGTTGCGTCTATCGCGCACACGGGCGCAAAATATAAGGATTGTGAAAATGCGGTTAAGTGGGGTATGACTAACGTTACTCATACTTATAACGCTCAAACGGGGCTTCATCATAGAGACGTTGGCGTAGTAGGTTCAGCGCTTTTATTCGATGAACTTTCTTGTGAACTTATATGTGACCTTATCCACGTTAGCGCTCCCGCAATTAAACTTGTTGTTAAGAATAAAAAAGCGGATAAAGTAATACTTATAACCGACGCTATGCGCGCTAAACACCTTCCCGATGGAGAAAGCGAACTCGGTGGTCAACTCGTTATCGTTAAAAACGGCGAGGCAAGGCTTGTTGACGGAACGCTTGCAGGTAGCGTGTTAAAAATGAACAACGCTATTAAAAACGTTGTAAAAGTAGTTGGAGTTCCGCTTGAAACCGCCATTGATTTTGCAACCGCAAACCCTGCAAAATGCCTTGGCATTTACGATAAAGTAGGTTCAATCAAAGAGGGTAAGAGAGCAAACTTTGCAGTTCTAGATAAAAATACTTTTGAAGTTTTATATACTATTAGAGACGGAAAAATTATTTATAAAAAGTAAGGAGTAATTATGGATTATAAAAAAGCGTACGAAAGTTGGTTTGAAAACCTTAAAGAAAATGAAAAGCAAGAACTTTTAGCCGTTCAGTCTGACGAAAAGGAAATAGAATATCGTTTTGGCGCAGAATTGCAATTCGGAACTGCGGGTATGCGTGGTCTT
The DNA here is from genome assembly GCA_045651665.1 of Christensenellaceae bacterium. Lineage (GTDB taxonomy): Bacteria > Bacillota > Clostridia > Christensenellales > Borkfalkiaceae > HGM11412. The sequence continues at coordinate 1,866 of JAZRSR010000030.1, read as the reverse complement.
ATAGGTTTTGGAACTAATATGATGAACGTTTACACAGTTAAAAGGGCAACTAAAGGTTTAGCGGAATACATAAAAACGCTTGGTAAAACCGCTATGAAACGCGGTGTTGCCGTTTCTTACGATACGAGAAGAAATTCTGACGTTTTTGCTTTGGCTACCGTAGGCGTTTTGCTTGCAAATGGCATAAACGTTAAAATTTTCAAAAATCCAAGCCCAGTTCCTATGCTTTCTTTTGCCGTAAGAAATCAAAACGCCATAGCGGGCGTTATGATTACTGCTAGCCATAATCCTAAAGAATACAACGGGTATAAAGTTTACGGGGAAGACGGGGCTCAAATGTCCCCCGAAGCCACCGCTAAAGTGGTTGAATTTATATCAAAAGAACAAGACTATTTTAATATAGATTGCGTAGAGTACAATTCTATCGTTAAACAAAAAGGAGTTAAGGTTTTAGATAAAGCGTTTATGAATAAGTACGTAAACGGCTTGCTTAAACTTTCTCTTTCAAAAACGGCAGTAAAGAAATGCGGGGATAAACTTAAACTCGTTTACACTCCGCTTCACGGAACGGGTTACACGCCTGTAACTAAAGTTTTAGATAAACTTGGCATTAAAGTAAACGTAGTGAACGAACAAGTTAAACCCGATCCCGATTTTTCTACCGTAGAAGTGCCAAACCCTGAAAATAAAGAAGCAATGACTTTAGGTGTTAAACTTGCAACTGAAATCGGGGCGGACGTTGTTTTTGGAACGGACCCGGATAGTGATAGATTGGGTGTCGCCGTAAAAGATAGCGACGGTAATTTTATAAACTTAACGGGAAACCAAGTCGGCGTACTTCTTACCGATTACGTTTTAAGAAGATTATCTGAAGAAAATAAACTTGCAAGCGATGGCGCGGTAATTAAAAGTTTTGTTTCAACCGGTATGGTTAAACCCGTTTGTGAAAATTACGGAGTTAAATTATTAGAAGTTCCCGTAGGTTTTAAGTTTATCGGCGAAAAGATTAAAAACTTTGAAGAGAACAAAAACGGTACTTTCTTATTCGGCTTTGAAGAGAGTTGCGGTTATCTTCGCGGAACGCACGCAAGAGATAAAGACGCGGTAGTTGCGAGTATGCTTTTTGCTGAAATGGTGTGTTATTACGAATATATCGGAACTAGCGTTTATAAGGTTTTAGTAGGTTTATACGAAAAATACGGTTACGTTATTGATAAAACCATATCGGTAGCGTATAAGGGATTATCCGCCATGAGCGACATGGCTAAAGTCGTTGATAAAATCCGCTCGCAAACTATATCTGAAGTTGAAGGATATAAAATCGTTGCCGTTAGAGATTATTTGAGTGGTAAAAGAACGGTTGTAGGCGGTAGCGTTGAAGATTTAGAGTACGATAATCTCAATTGTATATATTTTGAACTTGAAGTAGGTGGTTTTATTTGTTTAAGACCGTCTGGAACCGAACCTAAACTTAAAATTTACTATTCCGTAACGGGAAAAGATAGAAAAACCGCTGAAAATTCACTCGAAAACCTTAAAAAAGGCTTTTCAGAGCTGTTATAAATACCAATAAAAAAATTCAAAAAATTTTCTATAATATGGTTAAAAATGCTTGACTTATATTGTATAAAATGATATTATTTGTAGGCTGTCTGCTTTTGATAGCAACGGGCTGATTGCTCGTTTACGTAGATTGACAACTGCATAGTAGATTAAATATTTAATTTAGACGAAAGGATAAGTAAAATATTTGACGAGAACAAAATAGTACAGAAGGCAAAAACGAAAATATTCTAGAAATAGAGAGAGTTAATACGAAAGTATATGAATTCTAAAGTTCGTTTTGAATTTTTTGTGAGAGAGAAA
>JAZRSR010000029.1:0-1758 GCA_045651665.1 Christensenellaceae bacterium | reverse complement strand
TTTCGCCCGCGGATATGCGTGGCCTATACCACCGTTCACGCCCCCGTCTTCGCGTCTCTCTGCGCTCGCTTGCTACGCCGTGACAGAGCGTAGCACATAATTTTATAAAGTTCTTGTTCTATGTCCTTTATAAACCTTTTTGCAAGTTGCTTGCAATAAGAAATGCAAAATCTGTGTTTTGTCACTCATTCGCTAAAAATGCGTTTTGCAAGCCGTCCGCTATCATGTGCCATCCGCTCATCAAAACGCTGTTCTAGGGGTATTTCTGTGCGTTCCTAGGGTAAGGGGGCGGTAAGAAATCTCTTGAAATACCCCCCCTTGTCATTCGGTGTCTCGGTCGCTTGCTCTTATCCTCGCAAAACTTTCTTAGAAATCCTATAAAACAGCAAGGAATAAACAAAAGTATTCCTAAAAGAAAGGGGCTCATCAAGCGAAAAGTTATTTTCGCCTGTTGAGCCACCGTCAAATCTAAATCTCATTCAAGCGGTGATAATCACCGCGAGCGAGTAAGCGAGCGAGCGGATTGATAATCTTTTGATAATCCTTTTTAGGCGTTCGCCTAAATCCGTGTATCAAGTCATTTATCATATTTCCCCTAATTGTCCTTAGTATCATAAAGAGATTATAGTATAGTAAGGATATATAAGGGAACTTGTTTTGTTTAGTTTTCATTGTTTTCTTTTAGGATTATAAAACGCTCGCCTTATTCAATCCTATACAAGCCAAAAATGATGCCCCTTGAAAACAAAAGTCTTGCCATCACCTTTTTTCAATGCCTCGCGTAATCCTCGCGGAGTTCCTGAAAAGTTTTTGGCAAAATCTTTCATTGTATCAAAGTCAAGTCTTTCTCCCTTTTCGGTGATAACTGAAAACTTTTTACCTTTTCGTCCGAGTTCAATTTTTACTTGTTCATCATCAATCCATGTATAACCCTTTTTGGCGAGTTCCTTTTTATAAATGCTTGTAATAAGTGCTTGTCTGTTTATGTAAAAAGAGAAAGTAAAAAAGGGGTAAGTAACTGTTTCGGCTTGTCCTGTTTGCTGATTGAAAACTTGTTTTGTTCTTTCATTGAGTTCTCTTTTTATCGTATATCCTAAATCTTCATAATACTTTTTATTTTTAGGCTCATACTCTTTACCGTTATTTTTCAAGTGCTAGTCAAAATCATGTTTGCTTATGCCGTCAAAATAAAATTGTATTGTGTTTTTCTTCTCTGATAATCTTGTGAGCGTGTAAATTATTCTTTCTTGATTTATCCTGTTTTTTGTCTCTGTATATTCTTCTTCCGCTTCATCAATTCTAGCGAGTATTTGCTTGCTTATTTTATCATCACTTGCTTTCACTTTATCCAAATCAAGATGCTTTTTTAGTCTTGATATTCGCTTGCTTGCCTGTCTCAATTCTACCAAATCAATGTTATTGTAACCTCGCAAAAACGGAGTAACAGAAAACAAAACTTCCTTATCTGTTACAAAATACTTTTGATTGAGCGGAGCAAAATAAAAAGTTGTATCAAAGTCATCAGTAAAGTGTTCGCTCAATGCTTCACTTATGGCTTGTCTAGTATTTTGTTGTATAGCCTTGCAAAACTTATCACGCTTGCCTTTTTCTTTCTTTATCCTTGCGTTATCTTCATCAAGTTTGCGAGTAACGCCCTAAATAAGTGTATCTAAATCAATTTCAACCATACTTTATTTTATACTGTGCTTTCCCCTAATTGCTCTTATCAGGGGAAAGCCTTATTTTATCACAGTTCTA
>JAZRSR010000028.1:0-27706 GCA_045651665.1 Christensenellaceae bacterium | reverse complement strand
GCATTTTCGAAAATAAACCGACTTGCCTAGCCAATCCACCCTCGAAATAAATTGTTTTGGTGGGAGTTACAGGGCTCGAACCTGTGACCCTCTGCTTGTAAGGCAGATGCTCTCCCAGCTGAGCTAAACTCCCACGCAAAGTGCGTTTTCTCAAAACGCTCTATTAATATAACATTAATTTTTATTTTTAGCAACTGTTTTTAAGTAGTTTTTTATTTTTATTTTTTCTTTGCGTTGACATTATAGGTTAGTAATGATAAAATTATTTTACATTTTGGAGATTGAATAGTTTAATGTTGCACGTATATATTGATAAAATTTCAAATTACACTTTTTGTGAAGACGTTTATCCTTTGGAACGATTGTCTGAAATTTTATCGTGCAAAAGTGATAAAGTAAAACGCCAAAAATACGCATCGTGGAAACTTTTAGAATATGCGTTAAAATATTCTTTCAATCTTGAAATTAAAAACTTAAAATTTACAAAAACAAATGGTGGTAAATGGGTGAGTGACGAGGTGTTTTTTTCTATCTCTCATAGCGATGATTTGGTTGCTGTTGCAGTATCAAAAGCTCCCGTTGGGATTGACGTTGAAAGGCTTAAAAAAATGCAACCTAATATTCAAGAGAAAATACTAACTGTTAACGAGCTTGAATATTATAAAACTTTAGACGATACCGAAAAAAACGACTATTTGATTAAGTGTTGGACTGGTAAAGAAAGCGTGTATAAAATTCTTGATAATACTACCTTTAATCCCGCTAAAATCAATCTTTGTGATTATAGTGTAAAAACGGATTTATTAAGTGTTGAAAATAAAGATTATTGCTTTTCTATAACAGCGTTTTCAACAAATGAAATTAAGTTTATAAATTTAGTAAAATAACTTTACATTAATATAGAATAGTGATATAATTCCCCTTATCATAAGGGGAATTTTAATGGCTAATCAAAACACTACGAAAAAGTATTCTTATTTGTTAATATTTATTTGTTGGCTCGCTTACACGTCTTCTTACTTTGGTAAGCTTAGCGTTTCGGCGAATATAAATCAGATAGAGGAGTTTTTTAACGTTTCACACTCTCAATCTGGGCTCGTTGGTACTTTGCTTTTCGCATCGTACGGCAGTTTTCAAATAATCAACGCCTTTTTAGTTAAGCGATACAATTTAAGAATAGTAGTTGCTCTCGGTTTGTTTTTATCGGGTGTTATAAATTTAGTGGTTGGCTTAACGTCAAACTTTTTATTAGTTACCGTTCTTTGGTTTTTTAACGGAATAGCCCTTTCTTTTTTGTGGACTGCAATTATTAGGATTTTAGCGGAAACTTTAACTAAAGAGTATATGGCTAAATCAAGCGTAATTATTGGAACAACCGTTCCCGTTGGTACGTTTATTGTTTACGGTTTATCAGCATTATTCGTTGAGCTTGAAGCTTTTAGATCTATTTTCTATTTTTCAGGCATAGCAATGCCGTTAGTTGCAATTTTATGGTTCGTATTTATTCCTAAAATTACGTCCAACATACCAAAAGATGCAGAAGTGGAAACCAAAGCAGAAATGCTAAGCGCAACTAAAACGGAAATAAAAACTATTTATTTAGCAGTTTACACCTTCTTTATAATCGCAGTATTTATCAATCTTATAAAAGACGGGCTTAATACTTGGGCGCCCGTAATATTTATGAACGAATATGAAATTTCAGGTTCGTTATCAATAATCTTAACGCTTGCGCTTCCGTGCGTTGCTACGTTTGCTAACTTGTTTGCGGTAATTCTTCATAAAAAAATTCCCGATTTCGTTACTCAAGTTGCGGTAATGTTCATTATTTCAGGCGTACTCGTAGGGCTTGTATTGTTTGCGCTCAAACTAAAATTAATTATTATAACGATGCTTTGTTTTGCAATAATATTCCTTGCTATATCTTCTTGCAACAGCGTTGTAACGAGCGTATTCCCGTTATTTATGAAGGCAAGGGTAAACTCTGGCAAGATAGCGGGTTTAACTAACGGTTTTTGTTATTTAGGTAGCGCGTTAAGTTCATACGTTTTAGGCGCGATAGCTGAAACGTTTAGTTGGAACGTTGTTTTCTACGTGATACTTGGCGTATGCGTACTCGTTGCGATTATATGGTTTGTGTATTTAGCCGTAAAATCAAAAATTAAAAGATCTTTATAAAATTAACCCCGAATAATATTCGGGGTTTTCTTTTTTAGTTACTTGAAAATTAAAGTTTGGTGTGGTATAATATTTTTATGATAGATAATTATTTGCAAAAATTAAATAGTGCGCAAATTTTACCCGTTAAAGATACCGAAGGCGCTGTGCTTGTAATAGCAGGCGCAGGTAGCGGTAAAACCAGAGTATTAACTAGCCGTATTGCCTACCTTATTAACGGTAAGGGGGTTGATCCGTCACGCATTTTAGCAATTACGTTTACTAATAAGGCTGCGGATGAAATGAAGGCTCGTTTAGAACGTATGGTTGGCGATTTAGACGGTATGTGGGTGTCAACTATTCACTCTATGTGCGTTAAAATACTTCGCGGTTCAATCGGTCGTTTAGGTTTTGAAAAAAACTTCTCAATCTATTCTGAAGACGATAAGGAAAGGGTGTTAAAACGTATTATTTCCGATATGGAACTTGAACCCGAAAAATTTCTTAAACTTGCAAAAACGCATATTTCTAACGCAAAAAATAGTGATTTAGGTCCACGTGAATATAAAGAAGAACACGTTACGCTTACGAATATAGGTATAATAACTGAAATTTATCACAAATACCAAGAAGAACTCAAGCGTAGCAACTCTCTTGATTTTGATGATTTGCTTATAAAAACCCTTCATCTCTTTGAAGAAGACGAAGAAGTTTTATCTTATTATAGCGAAAGGTTCAAATACGTTCATATCGACGAGTTTCAAGATACCAACGTAGTTCAGTATAAGATAGCAAAACTTTTATCTTCGTATCATAAAAACATATTCGTAGTAGGTGACGACGATCAGTCTATTTACGGTTGGCGCGGAGCAAAAATTAGCAATATTTTAGGGTTTGAAGATGATTTTAGGGGTGCTAAAGTATATAAACTTGAGCAAAACTATCGTTCTACTAAAAATATATTAAACCTTGCAAACTTAATAATTAAGAATAATAGTTCACGCAAAGATAAAGTTTTGTGGACTGAAAACGATAGTGGAACGAAACCCGAATACTACTCCGCGTTTGATGAAAACGCAGAATCAAGTTACGTGGCAACCAAGATAAAATCACTTATTAATAGTGGTAAAAAACCGTCTGATTTTGCAGTATTAATGCGCGTAAACGCTCTTTCTCGTTCACTCGAACAAGAATTTTTGAAATACGGTATTCCGTATAAAGTTTTCGGTGGATTTAAGTTCTTTGACCGTAAAGAAATTAAAGACTTAACGGCGTATTTACGCGCGATTACCAATCCGCTTGATAACGAAGCGTTGCTTAGAGTAATTAACGTTCCTCGCCGTGGTATAGGCGATAAGTCGGTGCAAACGGTTATAGATTACGCTAACGAGAACGGTTTATCCGTTTACGAAGCAATTTTAGAGATTGATAATATTCCACTTGGCGCGTCGGCAAAAACGCGTATTAGAGAGTTTAAGGATTTAATATACGGCTTAATACTTGAAGTCCTTAACTACAAAGTGCCTGATTTTATTAAGTTAGTTATAAATAAGACCAACTTTTTATCGCAATTTGAAGAAAATACCGAAGAAAACGAAAGTAAAAGGCTTAACGTTTCAGAACTTGTAAACTCTTCCGAAGAGTTTGTAAAACTCAATAAAGATGCAACGCTTACCGATTATTTAGGTTCCATCACTTTAAGTTCTGATACGGACGAGATGGATGAAAGTAATTTCGTAACGGTTGCTACTATTCACTCGGTTAAAGGTTTAGAGTTTGATACGGTGTTTATCGTAGGGCTTGAAGAAACCATCTTCCCAATTTCAAGAGCGTGTGATAGCGATGAAGAACTCGAAGAAGAACGCCGGCTTATGTACGTTGCAATAACGAGAGCAAAGCGTGATTTATATCTTGCAAGAGCAAAGAGCAGATATTTGTACGGTAATAAAAATATAACGCTTGAAAGTAGGTTTATAAATGAAATTCTTCCGTTATTAAACCAAAAACAAGTTAGCAGTTATAATAGTTATCAAACCGAACGCCCGCGTGATTTAGGTTATAAAAACAATGCTGGTAGCGAATACGGATACTATTCGGATGATGCTCCGTCAAGGTCGTACGGATCTGTAAAGAGTTTTTCAACCGGCTATAAATCTAATTTTACGGCAAATAGGCCAACGCCAAAACAAACAACCGCTACAAAATATCAATCGGGTATGAAAGTCGTTCATAAAAAATTTGGCGCAGGCACGGTAATTGCCGTGAAAGACGATGGAAAAGTAATAGACGTAGCCTTTTTAGGCGTTGGGATAAAATCGCTTGCAACCGATTACGCTCCCATTGAGATAGTTAAATAATTATGGAAAAAATGAAATCTTTAGTTGAACAACTTAATAAATACGCTTACGAATATTACGTTTTAGATAATCCCTCGGTTTCGGATGGAGAGTATGATAGGCTGTATGACGAACTTTTAAGGTTAGAGCGTGCAACGGGTATAATTTTAGATAATTCTCCCACTAAAAGAGTTGGTGGCGAGCCTATATCTGAATTTTCAAAGCACGAGCATATCAATAAGTTATACAGTTTAGATAAGGGTGTTACTATAGACGAAGTTAGAGCGTTTTTAACTAGAGTAACGAAACTCTCCGGTAAAAATCCCGAGTATACAGTTGAGTTTAAGTACGACGGTTTAACTATTTGTTTAACTTATGAAAACGGTAAGTTTGTTCGTGCTACTACTCGTGGTAACGGTACGATAGGTGAAGACGTTACCGCTCAAGTTTTAACTATAAAAACCTTTCCTTTAACGATAGAATATAAGGGTGTATGCGAAATTCAAGGGGAAGCGGTTATTAAACTTTCAACTCTTAAAAAGTACAATGAAACGGCTACTGAACCACTTAAAAATGCTCGTAATGCGGTAGCGGGAGCGATAAGGAATTTAGATCCTAAGGAAACGGAAAAAAGAAAGCCTGAAATACTTTTTTATAACGTAAATTATTTGAGTGACGTGGAGTTCAAAACTCAAAAAGAGCACTTTGATTTTTTAAGGTCTAACGGGTTTAAGGTGTATGACTTTTTAGAGGTGGCATCAAGCGTTGAAGAAATTGAAAAAATACTTAAAATCATCGAAGAAAAGCGAAAATCTATCGATTATTTGACTGACGGTGCGGTAATAAAAGTTAACGATATTGCCCTTCGAGACACGCTTGGTTTTACTGAAAAATTTCCACGTTGGGCTCTTGCTTATAAGTTTGAAGCGGAAGAAGTTACAACCACCGTTTTAGACGTTTTATGGCAAGTTGGTAGAACTGGTAAATTAACTCCGCTCGGCATTGTTGAACCGGTAGATTTAGGTGGCGCAACCGTAAAAAAAGCAACGCTTAATAACTATGGCGATATATTAAGAAAAAACGTAAAAATCGGCAGTAGAGTTCTTATTAGAAGAAGTAACGACGTAATACCTGAAATATTAGGTTCTACTGAAATTCCATCGACGGCTACAGACGTTGTTAAGCCTACCGTTTGCCCGTATTGCAATAATTTACTAATTGAAGACGGGGCTAATATTTTCTGCGTAAATCCCGATTGCAAGCCTAGAGTCGTTGGTGCGCTCACTCACTTTGCAAGTAAGGACGCAATGAATATCGAAGGTTTTTCTGAAATGACTGCAGGTCTTTTATACGACGAGTTTGGCGTTAAAAAATTCTCTGACCTTTATTCTCTTGATAAAGAGCAACTTTTAACGCTTGAAGGTTTTAAGGATAAAAAGTCGCAAAACGTTTTAACCGCTATTGATAATTCTAAAAACTCAAACCTTTCTTCTTTTATTTACGCTCTTGGAATTGATGGAATAGGTAAAAAGACTGCTAAAGATTTGGTTAAACAGTTTAAGACTATCGACGGTATTAAAAATGCAACTCTATTAGAACTTTCAGCCGTTAGAGATATCGGCGATATAACTGCAAATTCCGTTTACGAATATTTTTCAAACGAAGAAAACGTTGCTGAAATTGATAAGCTTATTTCGCTCGGCGTATCGTTTGAAAATGAAAAGACGGTAGAGGGTGGAATTTTACAAGGTCAAAAATTCGTTTTAACTGGAACCCTTCCTACGCTTAAGCGATCTGAAGCGAGCAAGATTATAGAAAGTTTAGGCGGGGAAGTAATGAGTTCAGTATCTAAACTCACAACGGTAGTTTTAGCCGGTGAAGAAGCGGGGTCTAAACTTGATAAAGCCAAAGCGCTCGGTATAAAAATTATCGATGAAAACGAGTTCAAAGATATGATTAAATAGTTTACTTTTACAAAAAAATATGATAAAATCATATTAATAACGTAATTTAGGTGCGATAATGAGAAGTATGACAGGTTACGGTAAAGCGGAATATTCTAAAGATGGAATAACGCTCACCGTTGAAATAAAAAGCGTAAATAACAGATTTTTAGATTTATCTTATAAGTGTCCGCGTTCTTTTACTTGCTTGCAAGACGTGATGCGTTCAACCGTTCAAAACCACTTATCAAGGGGTAAGGTTGACCTTTACGTTAATTATTTTAAGCAAGGTGAAAGAGAAGGCGCGGTAGAACTTGATAGCGAGCTTGCGTCTGCATACGTTAGCGTAGCAAAGCAAATTAAAAAACAGTTCCCGTCGCTTAAAAACGATTTTACAGTTTCTTCGCTTATGAAAACGCCAGACGTTTTGCGTTTATCGCAAGAAAGTTTCAACGTTGAAGAAATCTCTCCAATTTTAGTTGAAACTATCAACCAAGCGTGTGAAAACTTAAACGCTATGCGTTTATTTGAAGGTGAAAAGTTGAAGGCGGACGTTTTAAGTAGGGTTTTAACGATTGAAAAAACCGTTGGAGTTATTAAGGAACGCGCTCCGCTCGTTAGTAAAGAATATCACGAAAAGATACTTAAAAAAGTTCAAACCGTGCTTGAAGGTAGCGAGATTGATGAGTCAAGGCTTTTAATGGAAGTTCAACTTTTTGCAGACAAGTCTAACATTGATGAAGAAATTACGAGATTATATTCTCACATAGCGCAATTGAGATCTATATGTGAACAAGCGGGCGAAGTTGGTAAAAAACTTGACTTTTTGGTTCAAGAATTTAACAGAGAATCAAACACAATTTGTTCTAAAGCAAACGATATAGAAGTAACTGATAACGCATTAAAATTAAAGTGCGAGATTGAAAAAATCCGCGAGCAAATACAAAATATTGAGTAAAAGGAGAATACATAATGATTAACGAACCCCCTATCGACGTTTTAACCGATAACATAGGCGATAAATACAAAGGCTCAAAATACGTGCTTTGCGTAGTTGCTGCAAAAAGAGCAAGGCAACTTATAGATATTTCAAGAAGTCAAAACAGCACGGCAATTTTGGAAGACAAAAAACCGCTCACTGCCGCAGCAAACGAAATATTAAACGGTAAAATTACAACCGTAATCGGCTAATTTTAACGTAGTCAACTTTCTTCGGCAAGTCTTTTTAGGCGTGCCGATTTTTTATTTTTTCGTTGAAAAATACAGGTGGTAGATGATAGCAAAAGTAATAGTGGATATAGCCACTTCGGAACTTGATAAAATTTTTGATTATAAAATAGGTTACTCAGGCGCAGTTCGGGGTAGCCGTGTTATAGTTCCGTTTGGTAAATTCAAAACGGAAGGTTTCGTTATTGAAACTTCTGAAAATTCCGAGTATCCCGAAGAAAAATTAAAGTCTATTATTCGAGTGGTTGACGACGTGCCTGCATTAACCCCTGAAAATTTACGCCTTGCCGAGTATATTCACAAAAAATATCACTCCTCTATGGCGAGCGTATTAAGGCTCTTTTTACCATCTGAAATGCGTACGGGCAAGGTTAGAAAGAAAACTGCCAACTACGTAACACTAAATGAAAAAATACCCGTAGCCGATATTCTTTCATCTATTAGAAAGGGTGCGGATAAACAGGTTGCTGTTATTGAATACTTACAAAAGAACGGAAAGACTAAAGCGTCTATTCTTAACGAAACTTTTTCCCCATCTTCCGTAACTGCGCTTAAAAACAAAGGCTTTTTAGTAATAACCGAAGAGCAAATACTTAGAACGCCTTATAAAAATTTAGATAATCAAGGTGGAAGAGTAACCTTAACAAAAGAGCAAAAATCTGCGGTAGAATCGGTAATTTCTAGTGATAAACCAACGCTTATAAAAGGCGTTACGGGTAGCGGTAAAACTGAAGTTTACCTTCAACTTATTGAAAAAACCATAAATAGTGGTAAAACGGCAATAATGCTTGTTTCTGAAATTTCACTTACACCGCAAACTTTTTCAAGGTTACGTTCACGCTTTGGCGATAAGTGCGCAATACTTCATAGCGGTTTATCGGCGGGTGAAAAGTTTGACGAGTGGTGGAGGCTTCGTAGTAACGAAGCGGTTATCGCAATCGGTGCTCGTAGCGCAATATTTGCCCCGCTTGAAAATTTAGGGATAATTATTATAGACGAAGAGCACGATCAAAGTTACGAGAGTGAAACTTCGCCAAGATACGTCACTGAGGAGATTGCTCTGATGCGAGCAAAATTATCTGGGGCAAAACTCGTTTTAGGTAGCGCAACGCCTAAGGTTGAAAGTTATCTAAAAGCAAAAAACGGCGAGTATAACTTAGCCGAAATGAAAGAGCGTGTAAACGGCAAACCGCTCCCTGAAATAATTATTGCCGATATGCGTGAAGAGGTTAAAAGAGGTAATATTTCCCCCTTTTCAATAGCGTTAAAAACTGAACTTAAAAACACGCTTGATAGTGGAAATCAAGCGATAATCTTTCTAAACAGGCGTGGTTATTCTCAAAAAGTAATATGCCGTGAGTGTGGATACGTAGCAAAGTGCTTAAATTGTGACGTGTCGCTTAATTATCACAAGGCGGATGACGTTTTGAAATGTCATTACTGCGGTAGTCAATACCATATGTTAACGGCTTGCCCCGAGTGCGGTTCGGTAAGTATTAATTACAGCGGTACGGGAACTCAAAAAGTAGTTAGTGAATTGAACGAACTTTTCCCAAACGCAAAAATACTCCGTATGGATAATGATACCACGCAAAACAAAGAAGGGCATTTCAAAATTTTGAAGGAATTTGGCGAAAAGAAAGCTGATATTTTAGTAGGAACGCAAATGGTAGCCAAGGGGCACGACTTTCCGTCAGTAACTTTGGTTGGGATACTTGATGCGGATATGAGTTTGTATTTTTCCGACTATCGTTCGGGCGAGCGAACTTTCCAACTTGTAACACAAGTTGCTGGTCGTAGCGGAAGAGCGGGGGCTCAAGGCAAAGTAGTTCTTCAAACTTATTCGCCAAAAAATCCAACACTCACCGCGAGTGTAAATTACGATTATGAAAGTTTTTACAATCGTGAAGTTTTAGTAAGAAAAGCCTCGTATTTTCCACCGTTTTCTCACGTGGTAAGAATAATGGTTGAAAGCGAAGATGAACAGGTTGCTATTTCAACTTTGAAACAAGCGTTTGAATCGGCAAAAAAGGTTCAAGAAACCTATAACTCGTCTTTTATCTACTTTGATAGGATGAAGAGCCCGGTTAAGCGAATTAAAAATAAATTTAGATACCAAATACTTTGTAGAATAAGAGATAATTTCGATAAAATCGAAGATGAATTTTATACTATAGCGAACGGTTTAACAAGCAAAAAGGCGTTATGCTACGTTGAAGTTAATCCGTCCACTATGAATTAGGCAAGTCAAAACCAAGGTTTAGATTAGATTGACTTGATTTAGGAGAATTATGGCGATAAGGCAAATTGTAAAACAAGGCGATGAAGTTTTGAGAAAGAGATCGTTTGAAGTTACCGATTTTGGTAAAAGAACGCACGATCTTTTAGACGATATGTACGATACTTTAGTCAAGGCGGACGGAGCAGGGCTTGCAGCCGTTCAAGTTGGCGTACTTAAAAGAATTTTTATAGTAATTGACGGGGATAGTGCAAGAGACGGTGTTATTGAGTTTATTAATCCTGAAATAATTTCTCAAAGCGGAGAGCAAACGGGTGTTGAAGGTTGCTTATCCGTTCCCGGTATGCAGGGCGACGTAACGCGTCCTTACAAAGTAACCGTTAGATATCAAGATAGAAACGGTGATCACTTTGAAGTAAAAGCAGAAGGTTTTATTGCAAGGGCAATTTGCCACGAGTATGATCATCTTGACGGAACGCTTTATATAGACAAAGCAAAAAACGTAAAGGCAAACGATAGATAATGAAAGTAGTATTTTTAGGAACGCCGGATTTTTCGGTAAAACCGCTTGAAGCGATAAATTCATCAAAACACGAAGTAATAGCGGTTGTAACACAACCGGATAGGCCCGTTGGTCGCAAAGCTATAATTACGCCTTGCGCGGTTAAGTCGTGCGCTCAAAATTTTGGTTTACCCGTATATTCTTACGAAAAAATTAGGTTTGAAGGCGTTGAAGACTTAAAAGCGTTAAATCCCGATATTATGGTTACTTGCGCGTTTGGTCAAATACTATCAAAAGAAATATTAGAAATAGCAAAGTACGGCGTAATTAACGTTCACGCATCGTTATTACCTAAATATAGGGGTTCAGCGCCAATTCAATATTCGATTATAAACGGCGATAAGGTTACGGGTATAACCGTAATGCAAACGGGCGTAGGCGTAGATACGGGCGATATTTTAATGCAAAAAGAAATTGAGATAGGCGAAGATGAAACGGCAGGCGAACTTTTCGATAGATTATCCGTATTAGGCGCTAAAACGATAGTTGACGCTCTTGATATGATTGAAGATGGCAAGTTGACTCCCGTTCCGCAAGATGATGAAAAAGCAACTCACGTAAAAATGCTTTCTAAACAAGACGGGCTTATTGATTTTTCTAAATCTGCGGTTGAAATTAAAAATTTAATTCGTGGGCTCAATCCGTGGCCGATAGCATTTACCTTCTATGAAGGTAAAACCTTAAAAGTTTATTCTGCTACGGTTAAAGAAGGTAGCGGAGATATTGGCTGTGTAATTTCAACGGATAACGGTATAGACGTTGGTTCAGGTAGCGGAATTATATCCTTTAACGAAGTTCAGCTTGAAGGCAGTAAGCGTATGTCTAGCAAAGATTTCTTGCTTGGCCATAAAATTCCCAAGGGGTATAAATTTTAATGCTTGTAACTTATTACGATTGTTTTAACGTTTTATCAAAAGTTTATAGTGACAAGGCGTTTATTAAACAGGCGTTATCTTCAACGCAAATAGAACCACTTAATAAAGCCAGAGTTACAAAAATTAGTTACGGTGTTTTGGATAAAGATATTACGCTTGAGTATTTTATTTCTAAATTTTGCGCTAAAAATCCTAAACTTGCGATAAAAATTTTGCTTAAGATAGGGTTTTACTCGCTATATTATCTTAAAACGCCACCGCACTTGGTAACCGACACGATAGTTAGCCTTGCAAAGAAAATGGGAAAGGGTGGTGTTTCAGGTTTTATAAACGCAGTTCTTCGTAATTTTATTAGAAACGGCGTTGAACTACCAAGCGGGACCGACAATAAATCTCTTTCAATTAAATACTCTTGCCCGGAATTTATCGTAAAAAGACTTATAAAGTCTTACGGGTTAGAAACTACGATTGGTTTGTTAAGTTACGATGAAGAAAAAACTTACGTCCGCTTTAATATTGGGGTAGACGGGCTAAAATATCTAACCGACAATGGTTACGAATATCAATCAACCCCATTTGATAATTTATTTGAAGTTAAGCGTTTTACAATAAACGAAGATTTTTATAGTGGTTTATACACTTTTCAATCAATTGGCTCCGTTGCAATTTGTTCTGCGTTTACAGGTGGAGATAAATTGATTGACGTTTGTTCCGCTCCCGGTGGCAAAGCGGTGCTTCTTTCAGATAAATTTGCAAACGTTACCGCGTGTGATATTCACGAGCATAGGGTAGAACTTATCAAATCTTATGCAAACCGTATGGGTAAGAAAAACGTAACTGCGATGGTTGCAGATAGTTCAAAGTGCGTAAGTGAGTTTGAAAATGCGTTTGACGGGGTGCTATGTGACGTTCCGTGTTCGGGTACTGGCGTTATGAAAGACAATCCCGATATTAAACTTAATAGGACTGATAGCGCCGTTACTCAAATTACTAAAACTCAACTTGCAATACTAGAAAATTCGGCTAAATACTTAAAGCAAGGTGGTCAGTTAATATACTCAACTTGCTCGATTTTAAGAGAAGAAAACGACGACGTTGTAACTAAATTTTTAGAAAATAACGATGGTTTTGCCGTTAATAAAATCACGTCTAAATTACCACATATTGAAACGAAAAACGGTTTACAATTTTTACCGCACGTATCTCATGGAGCAGGTTTTTACTTGGCGGTAATTAAGAGGGTATAATGAAAATTTTACAGGATTTATCGCTTGAAAACTTAAAAGATTTGATGGCTTCTTACGGAGAGAAGTCTTTTAGGGCTGGGCAAATTTTTCGCGCTCTACAAAGCGGTAGAAAAATCTCTGAAATTACTGAATTATCCGCAAATTTTAGAGAAAAATTAATTCAAGAATACGTAGATGAACCTGTAAAAATTATTAAAAAATTAGTATCAAAAGACGGTACTGAAAAGTACCTTTTCGCCCTTTACGACGGGAACGTTATTGAAGGCGTTTTTATGAAGAACAACTACGGCAATACTCAATGTTTGTCAACTCAAGTTGGGTGTAGGATGGGTTGTAAATTTTGTGCGTCTGGAATAGGTGGGCTTGTTAGAAATTTAACTTCGGGCGAGATGCTTGCAACTGTTTCGGCAGTAAATAGAGCAACGGGCGGAACACTTGATAAACGTTCGGTAACCAACCTTGTTTTAATGGGTAGTGGCGAACCGTTTGACAATTATCAAAACGTAGTAGATTTTTTAAGGCTTTTATCTGACAAGAACGGGCTTAATTTTAGTTTAAGAAACGTTAGTTTATCAACTTGTGGTTTAGTTCCTGAAATGATAAAGTTTGCTAGCGAAGGTTTACCGCTTAACTTGACGGTTTCACTTCACAATCCGTTTGATGAAAGAAGAGCGGAACTTATGCCGATAGCAAAGGCGTATAAAGTAAGCGAGATATTAAAAGCATGCGACAATTATTTTGAAAAGACTGGTAGGCGTTTTATTTTTGAGTATTCTTTAGTTAAAGGCGTTAACGATACGGACGATTGCGCTGAAGAACTTATAAAACTACTTAAACATCGTCCGTGCCATATCAATATTATTAGGCTTAACGAAGTTAAAGAAAACGGTCTTAAAGCAACTGACGACAAGTCTGCGTACAAATTTGCCGGTAAACTTGAAAAAGCAGGGCTTTCAGCAACTGTTAGAAGGCTTTTCGGCGCTGATATCGAAGGGGCTTGCGGTCAACTTAGAAGAACTTATCTTGGAAGTGACAAGTTATGAAGGTAGCGATTTTTTCAGGCGGGGAATTTACCGCAACTAAAATTTTACCATATGATAAACTAATTTGCGCAGACAAAGGGTATAGTTACGCTCAAGAATTGGGTTTGACGCCCGATTATATCGTCGGCGATTTTGACAGTTTGAATTACGTACCGCAAGGCGCGGAAGTTTATTCGTCCGACAAGGATTTTTCCGATACCGAACTTGCAACAAAAAGAGCAATTTCATTAGGTTGTAGCGAGATTGATTATTATTTTTGTTTAGGTGGTAGAATTGATCACGAACTCTTTAATATTTCTTTGCTTAAAACTTGCAAAGATAATGCAATTAATGGAAGAATTATTGATAAAAAGCAAACAGTTTATCTTTTGACTAGTGAAGATAAAAATGCTATATTTACCGCAAAAAAAGGTTGTTTTGTATCAATAGTTCCAACTACTTGTACGGTAGAGTTTGAAAATTCTAATAATCTCAAGTATTCGCTTAAAAATTTAGTTGTTAAAACTGGGGAAACTAAAACTTTATCAAACGTAGCCACAAGCAATGAATTTTGCGTTAATATAAACAAAGGGGAGGCTCTCGTTATAGTTAACGGGTGATTAATATTATGGACTATAAAATTTACAGAAATCTTGGAATAACCGACGCCATCGTTGACTACGGTAATAAAATTGAAAGTTCTCTCAAAGAGAGATTTGAAAAATTTTCCGAAATAGCGGAATACAATCAAGCAAAAGTTTTATATGCTTTTCAAAAAAATAGAGTAGATACTGCTTGTATGCAATCTTCAACGGGTTACGGGTACGACGATATTGGTAGAGATAAGCTTGAAAAAGTTTACGCCGACGTTTTCGGTACGGAATCTGCTCTCGTTCGCCCGCAAATAACGTGCGGTACTCACGCTTTAACTATTGCGCTTGCAGCAAATTTACTTCCAGGCGACGAACTTTTAGCGCCCGCAGGTAAGCCATACGATACTTTAGAAGAAGTAATCGGTATAAGACCGAGCCCTTGTTCACTTAAAGAATACGGCGTAACTTACCGCCAAGTTGATTTGTTAGACGGTGGTTTTGATTATCCAAATATCGAAAAGGCGATTAATGAAAAAACTAAACTCGTAGCAATTCAGCGTTCAAAAGGCTATCAAACTAGACCTACGTTTTCAGTAGAACAAATAGGCCAGCTCATAGCGTTTGTTAAGAAGATTAAGCCTGACGTTATAGTTATGGTTGATAACTGCTACGGCGAATTTACCGAAACTATCGAACCAAGTGAAGTAGGGGCGGATATGACGGTTGGCTCGCTTATTAAAAACCCAGGTGGCGGTTTAGCGCCAATCGGTGGTTATATAGTAGGAAGAAAAGATTTAATAGATAGATGCGGTTATCGTTTAACAGCACCGGGGCTTGGGCACGAAGTAGGCGCAACTTTAGGTGTATTGCCGAGAATATATCAAGGTTTATTCTTAGCGCCAACGGTATCGGCAAACGCGTTAAAAGGTAGTATTTTTGCCGCAAACGTGTATGAAAAACTTGGTTTTGAAGTCGTGCCAAATTCAACTGAAGAAAGACACGATATAATTCAAGCAATAAAACTTAGAAGTGAAGAAGCAATGTGCGCTTTCTGTAGGGGAATTCAATACTCTGCGCCCGTAGATAGTTACGTAACGCCTATTCCGTCTGATATGCCGGGATACGATAGTAAGGTAATAATGGCGGCGGGAGCGTTCGTTCAAGGATCTTCAATCGAACTTTCGGCAGACGGGCCAATTAGAGAACCTTTTGCCGTATACTTTCAAGGCGGTTTAACTTACGAACATGCAAAAATTGGTATTTTAAGATCGCTTCAAGAACTTATTAACGATAATATCGTTAAATTATAATTTATTTAGGAGAAAATTTATGGAATTTTTATATGCGTTAATTGCTCTCGTTTCGTGGAGTGGTTCAGATTTATTTTCAAAAATGGGTACCGAACAAAAAGACAAATTTAGTCATTGGAGAGTTATCTTCTGGGTTGGTGCAATTATGGGCGCGCACGCTCTTATTTCAATAGTATGCGCTTCTTTATTTGGTGACGTTTTGGTTAACGCTCCCGATTTTGTTAAGAGTTTAATTTATACTGACTTCGTAGCAATGGATTTTATTAAATATTTACCCGTTGCTTTCGTTTATTTGCTTGCAATGGTAATCGGTTACGTTGGGTTAAGATACATAGAACTTTCAATTTCAAGCCCTATCTGTAACGCATCTGGTTCACTTGCTCTTATATTAATCGTTCTTTTAGGCGTGTTTGGAGTATTTTCAGAACCTACTTCGCTCAACTGGGTTGATATAGTAGCGGTTGCGCTTATTACCTTTGGTATAATTTGGCTTGGAGTAGTTGAGTATCGCGAAAGTGATGAAGTTAAAATGGTTAGAACCCAAGGCGATAAATTCAAATACACCAAGAGTTTTATAGCAATTTTAATACCTATTATTTACTTATTCTTAGACGCTATCGCAACTGTTGGCGATGAAATTTTATACGAATTTGCTATTTTTGAAAGTGATTACGCTGCAAACACGGCGTTTGAACTCGTATCGCTTTGCTTTGCAATCTTTGCATTTGCTTGGGTAAAACTCGTTAAAAAGGACAATATGTTCTCAATGAAGATAACTGAACTTGACGAAAACGGTGTTGAAGTTACTAAGAACGTTCCGTTTAGCAAGCACTTAATTATCGGTGGCGCGTGCGAAACCGTTGGTCAAATTTTCTATATGGCGGTTATGGCGTCAAGCTTTATAGCAGGTATTCCTATGATTTCAGCATACTGCGTATTGTCGGTAGTTTGGAGTAGAATTTTCCTTAAGGAAAAACTTTCGTTACTTCACTATATAGCAATCGTTGCAACGATCGTTGGTATAGTTGCGTTAGGTTTTTCAGAAATGTTTATTGAAATGGGGGTTTTATAATGGTTACAAAACAGGACATTATCAATTCGTTCAAGGAATTAGGTATAGAAAGTACCGATACTTTGCTCGTTCATTCATCGCTTAAAAGTTTAGGTCACGTAGACGGTGGCGCTCAAACTGTAATAGATGCGTTAATGGAAGTTGTTAAAGACGGTACGCTTGTTTTCCCAACTCTCCGCCAAAGAAACTTTCAAGATGCGTATAAAGATTGGGACGTAAACACTACGCCTTCGGACGTTGGTTTGATTACCGAAACTTTTAGAAAAATGGAAGGTACTTTGCGTAGCAATCAACAAACCCACTCGGTAGCGGCTATAGGTAAGCACGCCAAATATATAACTGAAGCGCACTCTGAAGGCAAGCCGAGATACGGTTCTTTCGGCGATTATGCGTTTGGTCATAATTCTCCGTGGGAGAGAATGTACGAACTCAAAGCAAAAGTAGTATTTATTGGTATTGATATGCTTTACAACACCTTTAAGCATTACACGGAACAAAAAAACTCTAACGATATTTTAGATTCGTTACCCGATGATATAAGAGAAAAAGCTCTTGCCGAAATTCAACGCTTTAATAGCGGTGGACCCGTTTGGTTTGGTCACTCTGCAATAAAAGTTCAAAACTTTTTAACGGAAAAGGGCTATATTCATTACGGGAAGTGTGGGGAAGCAACGCTCACTATGTATAAAGTGGAAGAGTACGTTCCCATTATGCAAAAAGAACTTTATGATAATCCGTTCAACTGGCTTAACGATTTAGGCGCAGTATGGGTAGATACCTACAAAAAATATATAAAATAGAAAGAAAGAGCAACACGGGATAGTGTTGCTCTTTTTATAACTTCATAAATTTACATATTTCAACATAAAAAATGCTTGCTTGTTTTATAAGGGTAATTAAGAAGTTTAACAAATTATTAATTAGTTAAATATTAAACTGGAGGACTTTTATATGCAAGACTATTTTATTACATCAGGAAACATAAAGGAATTCAAGGTTTGGCTTGTTGAAAACGAAAAAAGCAAATTGACCGTAGAAAAGTATATGCACGACGTAAAAGTGTTTTTAGATTTTCTAAATGGTGAAGCGATTAACAAACGGCTTGTTTTAGAATATAAGAAAATGCTTATAGAAACGTACAAGCCTACGAGTGTTAACTCTATGTTAGCGTCGCTCAACGCGTTTTTAAGGTTTATTAATAAAAGCGTGTTTACGGTTAAACAACTTAAAATTCAACGCCAAATCTACGTATCCGAAGACAAAGAACTCACAAAATCCGAATTTGAAAGGTTAGTAAGAAGTGCAAATGCAACTCAAAACAAAAGGTTAAGTTTGATTATTCAAACGATATGCGCAACCGGTATTAGAGTTAGCGAGCTTGAGTTTATTACGGTTGAAGCCGTCAAAAAAGGTGAAGCGCAAGTATCTTTGAAAGGTAAGAGAAGGACTGTTTTTATCGTTCCTAAACTTAGAGAAAAGCTTTATAAATATATAAAGGAAAGGGGAATACAAAGCGGAGCGATTTTCGTAACTAAATGCGGAAAGCCCGTTTCTCGTTCAAATATATGGCGAGAAATGAAAAGTTTATGTAAAACGGCTAACGTTAATCCAAACAAAGTGTTTCCCCACAATCTACGCCACTTGTTTGCAAGAACTTTTTACGGAATTGAAAAAGACATCGTGCGCCTAGCCGATATTTTAGGGCATACTAACGTTAATACAACTAGAATTTATATCGCATCAACGGGTTTTGAACATTGCCAAAAACTCCAAAATATGCGCTTAATAATATAAGTTTTCAACTAAAAATAAAAAAGTCGACGAACCGTCGACCAAATACAACATAATGGTTGTTATGTTGTAATACAAATAAAAAAGCCGTACCTAATTAGTACGACTTGAAAAATTTCATAACAAATAAGCCTTAAATTATAATACAAATAACTTGTGGTTAATATAAGGCTTTTTGTGCATGTGCACAATATTGTTTAATTTACATTTATTTTCATTTTTGCCATAAAATCGTTTGCTTGTTTAGAAAAAATGTGATATTATGTACTCACAAAAAGAAAATTGCGATGCAACTATACGCTTATTAACAACATAACAACCATTATGTTGCTTATTTTGTTGGTTGCATATATTAAAAGGAGATATCATGCCATTTATTTTTGGCTTACTTGTTGGACTTGTTGGTGGAATAAATTTGGGTGTTATACTACACGCGGTAGTTGTATATCTTAAAAATAGAAAAATATTTATTGATTGCAAAAAAGATTATGAAAAATATTAAAAAGATTTTATTGATAGCAATTCCTATTGTCGTAATAATAGTTGCTATATTCCTAATTATATATCTGCTTGGAGACTGTAACGGAGGTAAAGGTACGGTTAGTATTGAGAGTAACGGAAAGGTTAGTGAAGAATATACGGTTTCCAATCTCAAAATGTACCCAGGTAGCCAAGAAGTGAACGAACTTTTAATTAAATCAAAAGTTAGTGGAAACTTTGAAATTGATCTTGAGTTTAGTGAGATTACTAGCGGAGAACTTAAAAATTTCGTTATGGTAGAAGTTTTATTTGACGGCGAGCTTAAAGCAAATGAAAGGCTTTCTTCGTTGCTTGACGGCAATAAGATAACTTTTGGCTGTGAAATAAACTCAAGTAGCCGTTCAAGTTTAATAATAATTTATAAAATGCCTATAGAAACGGGTGATACCGCGCAAGATACGACAGCAAGTTTTAACGTTGGATTAAAAATTGATAAAAAATAAAGGTATCAAATGAACAAAAAATCAACCCTAAAAAAAGTTTTAAGCATAACACTAAGCGTTATTTTATACGTATTTATAGCACTTTGCTTAGTTGGAATTTTCTTTTCCGTAACCGCAAAAAAGCGTGGCGATGACGCCGTGACCGTGTTTGGTATGCAAATGCGAACCGTACTTTCTCCGTCAATGGAAAAATGTGATGAGTTTGACGCAAGCGGTTATGAGATTAAAGATATTCCTGTAAATTCAGTAGTATTTATCAAAACCGTTCCTACAAACGAGCAAGAAGCGTACGAGTTTTATAAAGATTTAGAAGTTAACGACGTTTTAACTTTCAAATACGTTTATGATAGGCAGTTAACTATAACTCACAGAATTATAGAAAAAGAGGCTATTGACGGTGGTTTTATCATAAAACTTCAAGGTGATAATCGTACTAGTGAAGACGGTGGGCTCGTTCAAACTATAAACACGTCAATCGATAGCCCCAATTACGTAATTGGTAAAGTAGTTGGTAAAAGTTATGCTTTTGGTTTATTTTTAACGGCGCTCAAATCGCCTATAGGGATAATATTTATAGTAATTTTACCATCGATTATAGTAATCGTTTTAGAAATTATCAAAATTGTGGAAATTGTAAACGGAGATAAAAAGAAGAAACTTAAAGAAGATTTATCTGAACTTGAAATGCTCCGCCAAAAACTCAAGCAAATCGAAGGGGAAAAGGAAAATTCTGAAGCAACCAAAGAAGCGGTTGAAAATTAACTTTGGCTAAAGCGCGCACGTGCGCGTTCACGCATAAATCTAAATATAAGGAGGTAAACATTGTGAAGTTTAAGGCTTTAGTAATTTCAGTAGTAACACTTGCGCTTGTATCTTTGATTGCGCTAGGTGGCACGCTCGCATTATTTACTGATGAGGTAGATATAAAAACTCACTTAAAAGCAGGCAATCTAAACGTTACTTTGACTAGAACTAATTTAGTTTCTGAAACTCTCAACGTAAAAACTGGTTTTATTTCAAAAATAGAAAACACTAACGACGTTGATTTTTCAGATAACAAAACAGGTAATATCTTTGATATTAATCAAGATGCGCTTATTGTTCCAGGCTCAAAATTCACTGCGGAAATGAAACTTGAGAATAAGTCTGACGTGGCGTTTAACTACTGGATAACCGTTGTGTGTAACGACAAAGCGATTGATCTTGCAAGCCAATTAAAAATTACCGTTAAAACAGACGTTACGACGTCTGCATTATTAAGTAACGGTCTTAACGTTGGCTCTGAAAGTCAGCCCGTTGGCACGATTGCTAAAAATGGAAGTAAACTTTTCTACGTTACCGTAGAATATCTCGACCTTGCAAATAATAACGACTCGCAAGGCGATAGCGTTGAATTTGACTTAATGATTCACGCAGTACAGGCAACTACGTCTGCATAAATTAATTTAAGACTAGATTAAGGAGACTAAAATTAAATGAAAAAAAGAACATTACTCACGTCGATTTTAGGCATTATTATGTGCTTATCATTGACTGTTGGCGGTACTTTTGCATTATTTACAAGCAAAAGTGAAGTAAACGTAGCGGTAACTTCTGCTACCGTTGACGTTAGGGCATACGTATCAAAATCTGAATATTCGTTTGATTCAAGATTAACTGAAGCAAGTAATTGTACTCACGTAATCAACGCAGACGGCGGTCTTGATATTAATTACATGATGCCGGGTGACACCGTTACTGCAACCGTTGAAATCGAAAACAAATCAGATATTGCTATTGAGTATAAAGTTAATACTACTGTAAGTGGCGAACTCGCTGATTATTTAGTTGTAACTCCAGCAGTAAAGGGTTGGACTTTTATTGAGAATGGAGCATCTATTGATCCTCAAACGGTCGTTATATCTTTACCTTATGAAGAAGATGATGCCAACGCTCAAGGAAAATCAGCAAGCATATTAATTACCGTTGAAGCAGTTCAAGGCAACGCTGAAGTTTTCGATACTTGGGATGGTGCAGCCGATACGTCTTGGTATAACGATACCGACACCGAATTTACTCTTAATACGGCCGAACAAGTTGCTGGGCTTTCTACTTTAGTAGACGGCGGAAACGATTTTGCAGGTAAAACTGTAAAACTTGGAGGAAACATTGACCTTTATTCTTTAGATAAAAACGGCGAACCTATTTGTTTTAATCCTATTGGTTCTTATAGAAATAGAACCGATCAGGCTTTCAAAGGAACTTTTGACGGCCAAGGAAAAACTATCAAAAATATGAGTCAAAACACTTGGGCATTAAATAATGGTTATTATTATGAAGATTTAGGTTTAGGTTTGTTCGGCTATATTGAAGATGCTACTATCAAAAATTTGGTAATGGATGGCGCAAGCCTTTCAGGTGAAAGTGCTATTTGTGGCGTAGTTGCCGCTACTGCTTACGGCGATTGTACTTTTGAAAACATTATCGTTAAAAACTCTAACTGTGCAGACTATCAATATTATTCAGGCGGTATCGTAGGTTGGGCAAGTGGTAATCACCAATATATCAACTGTGATATCGATGCATCTACTACTATTGTCGCACAATGGGGTGATTTTGATAACTCTACTGGTGGTGTTATTGGTGGAGCAGGTGATAGCGCTAAAATTTTCTTAAAAGATTGTGACATTGCTTGTAGAATTGACTCTTATAACGACGTTACTTCAACTTATCAATGGTACGCATATCGTAGAGCAGGTATGCTTATAGGTAATACGGGTAAAACCGCTACTATTACAAAAATAGATGAAGAAACAGGTAAAGAAACATCTACAAATTATGCTTCAGCCCCACAACTTACTTGTGAAAACGTAACCGTTACTTATGGAGAGTGGGCAAATTACACTTACTGCGAATTTGCAGGTACAAATTGGCCTTACGTTAGAGTTCAAGCAGGTGTATCTAACTCTGCTTATTCTAATCCAAGATATGGTCATCCTACTGATGCTAACGGCAACACGGTAGTTGACGATAACCACGTACATAACGACGGAGAAGATCATCAAATTCTTTGTGTATTTGATCAGCTTTATGGTGGTGGTCAAAGCGTATACGGTACTGCTACACATCCTGGTGTAACAGTAATTTACAACAACAAATAAAACAAACTAAAAATCATTTTATAAAACGTTTTATAAAGGAGATTTAACTATGAAAAAGAAAACATTACTTTTGTCAATTTTAAGCATTATTATGTGCTTATCATTGACTGTTGGTGGAACTTTTGCATTATTTACAAGCAAAAGTGAAGTAAACGTAGCAGTAACTTCTGGTACTGTTAACGTTACCGCTGAAGTAAAAAGTTATGTTACTGGCACTACTTTAGGTGGAGATGCTTACGTCCAAGTATCTGACAATCAAGACGGTTCTTACGCTTTAGCAACAATGGTTGCCGGCGACTACGTTGATTTCGTTATCGATATTGCTAACAATAGTGACGTAAGCGTTAAATATAGAATCGTAACTAAACTTCAAGGCGACCTTGCAAATGATTTAGTAGTAGCTATTACTGATGAAAACAACAACGTAATTGCAAATACTGCATTTACTCCTTGGGTTTTAATTGATAGCGACGTTACTGATCTTGGCACTTATACAATTAAAATTGCTATCCCTGAAGAAAATGAAACTGCAAACGGTGGTAAGACCGCAAGCATTTATTTCGCAGTAGAAGCAATTCAAGGCAATGCTGAAACTGTTGATGAAGTTTACGAAACTATCGATACAACAACTAACGAACAAAACTTAACTGAAAAAGATGAAATCATCGGTGAAGTTTCTGATCCTGCTCAAGCAAAGGTTCCTGCTGGTACCGAACTTAAAGACGGCGCCAACACTTTAACTTTACAAGTTAACGAAGCAAAAGACGGTGCTATGACTAATGGCGTTATCATTATCGGTGCAGACGTTAAGGCTCTTGACGTAAAGATTCCTGAAGTTTCTGAAAACAACAGTAAAGTTATCACCGTAACTCTCTTTGGTCACGCTAAAGGTGCGGATAAAGTTGAAATTTTCCACGAAGGCGTTAAAATGTCTCAAGTAGTAGATATGGCTAACCCTGTTGCGGATACTTTCACTCACGATAAAGCAACTGGTGACGTTACTATTGCAGTAACTAATTTCTCTAACTTTACTTCAGCTTCTTACGTTCTTGAATATGACAACGTTCGTTATGATGCCGTTATTTATAACGCTTCTGACCTTAAAGCTTTCAGAGATGACGTAAACGCTGGTAACAATTATCAAGGAAAGAAAGTTTACC
This sequence comes from Christensenellaceae bacterium, assembly GCA_045651665.1. GTDB lineage: Bacteria > Bacillota > Clostridia > Christensenellales > Borkfalkiaceae > HGM11412. The sequence continues at coordinate 4,049 of JAZRSR010000028.1, read as the reverse complement.
TTGCTAACGATATCGACCTTGCTAACGAAGAATGGGCTCCTATCGGTTATACTGGTGGCTTCAACGGTTTATTCAACGGTAACGATAAAGTTATATCTAACTTAAAAGTTAGTGGTTATAAATCTAACGTTGGTTTATTTGGTAACACTTACAATGGCGAAATCAAAAATTTAACTGTTAAAAATGCAAACGTTAGCGGTAGATTAAACGTTGGTGTAGTTGCGGGTAATCCTTATACTACTAAGTACAACAACATTAAAGTTTTAGGTCACGTTGAAGTTAACGGTATGGCATATGTTGGTGGTGTAGGTGGTAAAAACGCATACACTAACTGGACTAATATCGAAGTTAACGTTGACGAAACTTCTTACGTAAAGGCAGTTTCAATTGAAAACGGCAACGCATATAGAACTTACGTAGGTGGTGTTATTGGTTTCATGGGTGAAGGCGGTCACGCATTTACTAACGTAACTTCTAACATTGACGTTATTGGTTCTACTATCGACGTTGGTGGTATTACTGGTATTGCTCACTATGGCAATAAGTTTATCAATTGTAAATCATCTGGTGACGTTACTACTGAAGCTGATAACGTTGAAGATGCATTAGAAACTGGTGGTATTGCAGGCGTATGGTACAACGGTGGTTCTATTGTAACTTTAGAAAATTGTGAATTTACTGGCAAACTTTACGCTCCTAACTGCGAAGACGTTGACCTTAGCAATAACGTTTTCGTTGGTGCTCCTTATAATGCAAATAGCAATGGTATGCTCATCGTTAACGGTGAATACGTTGTAACTTTTGCTGACGGTCCACAAAGCATCCCTGCAGGTTTAGGCGGTAAGAAGGTAACTTTAATTGGTACTGGTAAAACTGAAATTACTGTAACTAAAGTTGGTACTAGTGGTGAAAACTGTGATTATTTATTAGATTCATCAACTGCAACTTTTGATAACATTATTATCAAAACTAACAGCTCAACTTACATTGGTTACGCTCGTTTAACTGCAACTTTCAATAATTGTACTTTCGAAGGCACTTACACTACTTATCAAAACACAGTATTCAACAACTGTACTTTCAACGTAAGTGGCAACGTATATAATATTTGGACTTGGGGTGCTCCTGAAGTAACTTTCAACGGTTGCACTTTCAATTCTGACGGTAAAGCAGTTCTTTTATACGGTGGCGTAAACACTAAATTAACTGTTGACGGTTGTACTTTCAACGACAACGGTGGCTTAACTGATCTTAAAGCTGCTATCGAAATCGGCAACGATTACGGTACTTCTTACGAACTTATCGTTAACAATACTACTGTAAACGGTTACGAAATTAACGACAAAGGTATCAATACGAACACTACTTTATGGGCTAACAAGAATTCAATGGGTACCGATAAACTTAACGTTGTAGTTGATGGCGTTGACGTTTACTAAGATTTTTCACTAAAGAAAATAAAAAATTAATTTTTTAGGAGATAAAAAATGAAAAAGAAAACTCTACTTTTATCAATTTTAAGCATTATTATGTGCTTATCATTGACTGTTGGTGGAACTTTTGCATTATTTACAAGCAAAAGTGAAGTAAACGTAGCAGTAACTTCTGGTACAGTTGAAATTTCTGCTTCAATTGATCAAAATTCAGTTGAAACTAAAAAATTGTACGATGATGCTTATACAACAGGCGCAAACAATATGTTTGGTGGTGTTGCAACGTTTACTGATAACTCTTTAGAACTTGTAACGTTCGTTCCTGGTGACGGTATTAAATTTAATATTATCGTTAAGAACACTAGCAACGTTACTGTAAAATATCGTACTGTTATTTCTTGTTCTGAAGATAACGGCTTATTTGATGGTCTTGACGTAAGTATTGCTGGTATTGAAAACTATAACGGCAAAAAATACGTTACAAATTGGGCATCTCTTGATGCAGGCTCTGCAGATATGATAATCCCCGTTGAAATTGAACTTCCTGAACTTGCAGGCGATGAATATCAAACTAAAACTTGCAAAATTAACTACTTCGTAGAAGCAGTTCAAGGTAACGCTCCAGTTGCTAACGTTAACGCTGAAGGCGAAACTACTACTGACACAAATTTAACCGATAATAAGGGTAATAGTGCAGTTGCCCCCGCTGGCGTTGATATGAAAGATGGCGAAACAACTCTTACTTTAAAGGTTGAAGAAGCTCAATCTGCTAATACAGGCAACTTCTCTTTCGGTACTGATTCTAAAGCTTACGCTTATGAAGTAAAAGTTCCTGAAGTTGCTGAAGATAACGATGAAGAAATTATCGTTACGATGGCTGTTCCTGCAGGCCTTCAAAACGTTTTAATGTTCCATAAAGGTATTGCTATGAATCCAGTAGCAAACGCTGATGCGGTTGTTAATCACAATGAATTCTTCTACGACGTAGCAGGTTTTATCACTTTTGCAACTAAGAATTTCTCTAACTTTACAATTGTAGATAAAGTTAACTTTGAAAACTTAGTATTCGTTGGTAGCGCTGAAGAATTAAAAACCGCATTATCTACTAACGATGGAAAAGAAATTATTTTCAAAAACGATATTAGCGTTGTAGCAAGTAAAGGTGGTTACAATATGGCTGGTATCGTAGTAGACGGTGATATTGTTAACGGTAACGGTTACACTCTTACAGCAAGCAACGCTTGGACTACTTGGGATTGTGCTATTGCAATGACTGCTGGTACTGTTAAGAATCTAACTGTTTCTAGTGCTATGCGTGGTATTTTTATGCCTGGTGCAAAGAGTGACGTAGTTATTGATAATGTAACGTTCTCTAACGTTATTTATACTTTCAACTCAGATGCTGGTGATAAAAATTACAGTGTTACTGTTAAAAATAGCGCGTTAAACGGTTGGACTAGTTTCTCTAACGTTCACAAAGAAGTATTATTTGAAAACTGTACTTTTGCTAAAGGTAATGGTTATGCTTTCTGCCGTCCTTATAACGAAGCTAATTTCGTTGGTTGCGAATTTGAAGCTGGTTTTGAAATGGAACCCTTAGCAGCAGTTTCTTTTGAAAACTGCACTATAAACGGCGAAGCTATCACTGAAGAAAACCTTGCTACTCTTGTAGTTAGCAATGCTCAAAACGTAACGTTTGTTAAATATATTGCAACTGCTCAAGAATTAGCAAGTGCTTTAACTGATGGTGGTAAATACGCTCTTTCAAACGATATCGTTTTAGATGCTCCTATTAGCATTGCAGACGGTGTTAAGACAACTCTTAACATGAAAGGTTTTGCTATTAGTTACGAATCAAGCGTTACTGGTAAAAATACTTATGCTATTGACGTTCACGGTAATTTAACCGTTAGCAACGGTTCATTAACTTTCAAGCACGTTGGTGACGATATGTCATGGAACAATTGTACTGCAATTTTCCATTTAGATTTTAACGGTAAACTTACTTTAAACAACGTTAACGTTGAAAATCTTGGCGGTACGTCTATGGCATACGGTGTTGATATTACAAACGTTTATGCTAAAAATAATTCTAAATTAACCATTTATAATTCAAACTTAAAATCAACTTATATTGCAGTTCGCGTATTCAATAATGGTGACGGCGTTCATAACGTTCAAATTAACGATAGCAAGTTAGAAGGAAAATATGCGTTCTGGGTACAATATTATATTGGAGATTTTAAAGATGAAGCAACAACTGAACTTAAAGTTGCTAATTTAAATATTGATATTTATAATGATGATAATATTTTTGTTGGAGCTGAAAATGTTGTGTCCGCAATTCTTTATGGCTTTAACGAAGCAACTTACTTTAACGCTAATGGTGAAGTTATAGCTTAATTTTTACAAAAGTTAAAACTTAGCCTATAAAAAAATAACACCATACGACCCTAAAAATAGTTTATAGGCTATGTAAACATTAATTTCAAACCGCGGATTTTCCGCGGGGAGAAATTGGTGAAATATTATACCCACGGAGTTCCGTGGGTATTTTTTATAAAAAAACAACCCAAACGGGTTGTTTTTTTAATTTAGGTTTAATTTGCGTTAGTC
>JAZRSR010000027.1:0-1606 GCA_045651665.1 Christensenellaceae bacterium | reverse complement strand
TACTTTTTAGGTAGGTTTTTTTATGAAAAAGTTTAATTATATGGCTGATAGACTTGAAAATATCCACTCTGATATTCGTGGCCCTATTTTCTTTAGAGCTTTAGAAATGGAAGCTGAAGGTCAAAAGGTGTTAAAACTCAATACCGGTAATCCTGCAACTTTCGGTTTCAAAATGCCAGAATCTATTAAAAATCAAATTCTTAACAACGTTGAAAAGGGTTTAGGTTACTGTGATTTAAGAGGTATGCCTATTGCTAAACAAGCAATCGTTGAATATGAAACTTCTAAAGGCGTTCCCGGTCTTACTACTGACGACGTGTTTATTACTAACGGCGTTAGTGAAGCGGCAAGTATGTTAACTCAAGCGCTCGTTGGAGACGGTGATGAAGTTTTAATGCCAAGCCCTTATTATTCACTTTGGTCAAACACAGTTATTGCGGCAGGCGGTAAACCGGTATTTTATAACTGCGTTGAAGAATTAAACTGGAGCCCTGATATTGAAGATATTAAGAGCAAAGTTTCAAAGAGAACGAAAGCAATCGTTGTTATTAACCCAAATAACCCGACGGGCGTTTTATATCCCGATAGCGTTTTACTTGAAATTGCTGAAATTGCTCGCCAAAATAACATTATCGTTTTCTCTGATGAAATTTACGATAGACTTGTGTTTGACGGTAAAGTTCACAATTCTTTTGCAAAACTTGCGCCTGACCTTGATATCGTAACCTTAAACGGTTTATCAAAATCACATTGCTTATGCGGTTTAAGATGCGGTTGGATTTGCTTAAGCGGTAATAGCGAAAAGATGAAAGAACTCAACAAGGCTTTAGTAGTTCTTGCTTCCGTTAGACTTTGCTCAAACGCTCTTATGCAACTTATTATCCCTACCGCGCTTAAAGATACTGATTATACTAACGAAATGATTGGCGAAACGGGTAGACTTTATCTTCAAAGAAAAGCGTGCATAGAAGCGATTAACGAAATTGACGGTTTATCGGTAGTACCTAACGACGGCGCGTTCTATATCTTCCCAAAAATCGATACCGAAAGGTTTAACGTAACCGATGATAAAGCGTTCGTTAGAGGCTTACTTGAAGCCAAGAAGATTTTAGTAGTTGCAGGTTCTGGTTTTGGTTACACCAAGCCCGACCATTTCAGAGTAGTTATGCTTCCAGAGCATCAAACTCTTAAAAACGCAATGTACGAAATTGGTGACTACTTGCAAACTCTTAAGAAATAAGGCTCACTCACAAAAAAATATGATATTAAAATCGTGAAACACTTCGCAATGATTCGTTAAACCCGCTCGACAATACAAGGAGTATTACCTTCGGGGTTTGCCTTTCCTTGCTTGCGTTTGACAATTTTAATTAAATCATATTTTTGTTGTTCGTTCGCCTGCTCACAAAAAAATAAGATATTAAAACCGTGAAATATATCTCAATATAATATAAAAACGAGTTCGTTTGAAATGCACCCCAAAAGTTAAACACTTTAGGAGGTGCATTTTTAATGGCAAAAAAAGGACAAGTGTTTAAAAAATACTCGCCAGAATTCAAATTATCCGTTATACTAGATATGCGAGAAAACCAATTAACATATACAG
>JAZRSR010000026.1:0-35311 GCA_045651665.1 Christensenellaceae bacterium | reverse complement strand
ATTTTGAACATTAAGTATATGGATAACTGAAGGGCGAGATTTTTCTATAGAGAAACTATCACTTGTAACATTATAAGAATTTCTATTAGCATCACTATTAGCATCACAAGAAACAACAAACATTAAAACAGAAAAAATTAGTGTCGCAATCAATAATCTAAATATTTTTTTCATATAACCCTCTTTTGTATAAATTACTTTAATTTTAACCTATTTCAGATTAAATGTCAATACTCTAAAACAGATTAAACTATAATCAAATGGACAATATTATTAAGGGGCTTTAGATGAAATATAGTAGAATTAGAGATTTGAGAGAAGATAAAGACTTAAATCAAACGCAAGTAGCAAAAATTTTAGGTATGTCTCAAACAGGGTACTCCAAATATGAAACGGGAGAAAACGATATTCCAACTTCAATTTTAATTAAACTTGCTAAATTTTATAATACTAGCATTGACTATTTGCTAGGCGAAACCAACAATCCCGAAAGATATAAATAAAAAAAAGAACGCCACTCGGCGTTCTTTTTTAATGTTTATTAAAGGTAATTTTTATCGATAGTTACGACTGTGTCAAACTTTGGATAAGTTTCTTTTACTAAACAATCGAGTTCTTCACGAAGTTTTGCTTCGCTCATATCAAAGTTATAAGGCATAACGCAATCAAAAATTACAATGTTGCGGTACTTGCCGTCAACTATTCTAATATCGTGCACGGAAAGTTCACTTGATATTTTCTTAACGTTTTCCTTTAAGTAATTGGTAAGCTCAATAGCGATAGGATTAGTGGTTGAAACAGGGTCAAAGTGAATAACTACTTCAACGCCGTCTTCATCAAGAAAACTCTTTTCAATGCTATCTATAAGTTCGTGGCTTAAGATAACGTCCCCTTCCGCAGCCATTTCTACGTGAACGCTTGCAAATTGCCTACCCACGCCGTAATCGTGAACGATAAGGTCGTGAATACCTAAAACCCCATCGTAACTTAAAAGTTTATTCTTGATAAAATCAACTTTCTCTTTTTCGGGCGGTTTGCCAAGAAGAGATGCGAGCGTATCTTTAAGTAAACCAAGCGCGCTTATCATTATAAATATAGAAACCGCTACCGTCATAATTCCATCGAGCGGAAAAGATATAAATTTAGATAATATCAAAGATATTAAAACGACGGTTGTTGAGATAGCGTCGTTCCTTGCATCGTGCGAGGTTGCTAAAAGAGCCGTTGAATTAATCTTTTTACTTGCCGCCGAGTTGAGAAGTGATAATAAAATTTTTATAACTATCGACACGCCAAGTATTACTACTACCACCGTTTTGAAAACGATTTCGCTTGGGTTCATGATCTTTTCAACACCGCTTTTAAGGAGTTCCACGCCGATTACCATAATTAAAATGGTAACTATAAACGCCGAAACGTATTCGTATCTGCCATGCCCGTAAGGGTGCTCTTTATCGGCTGGGCGAAGTGAAAGCTTAAAACCTATAAAACTTATTACGCTAGACGATGCGTCGCCAAAGTTATTAAGCGCGTCTGCTATAATTGCAACCGAGCCAGAAATGAACCCTGCAAAAAGTTTGACTAAAAAAAGCACGAGGTTAAAAATTATTCCTATAACGCTAGTAAATGTACCGTAGGCGGAACGAACTTTAACGTCGCCAACGTCGTCTGCATTTTTTATAAATAAACTAAAAAACTTATTCATCTGCTATCTCCACGAACGCGCTTGCGTTTAGAGTTAAGTCGCTAAAGTTTCTATTTAGGTACTGTAAATACCCTTCCGCGCCTATCATACAAGCGTTATCGGTGCAAAGTTTCTTTTCGGGAAGAACGAGTTTAACGTTTCGTTTTTTACACTCAGCCATAAGTTTTTCTCTTAAATAGCCGTTAGCCGAAACACCACCGCCTACCGATAAAACGTTATAACCCTTTTCTTTTACCGCTTGAACTGCCTTTTTAACTAAAATATCAATAGCGGAGCATTGAAAAGAACACGCCAAGTCTTCTTTACTATATTCTTCGCCCTTTTGCTCTTTGTTGTGAACGTAATTTATAACTGCCGTTTTAAGCCCGCTATAAGAAAAATCATAGCCTTTTTTACCTTTGAGCATTACGGGAAGTTCAACGTTATTTTGCCCGTTTTTAGCAAGCCTTTCAACGTTAGGACCACCTGGATACTGAAGCCCTAAAACCCTTGCAACTTTATCAAAGGCTTCGCCAACTGCATCGTCTAAAGTTCCACCTAAAACTTCAAAGGTATAATAGTCCTTAACGTCAATAATAGCGGTATGACCACCGCTTGCAAGCAAACTAATAAACGGCGGTTTAAGTTCTAAATCAGTTAAATAACCCGCAGAAACGTGCCCCCTAACGTGATTTACGGGAACGAGCGGAACGCCGAGTGAATACGCAAGCGCTTTTGCATACGAAACGCCTACGAGTAGCGCGCCTATAAGCCCTGCTCCGTAGGTTACGGCAACCGCGTCTATATCTTTTAGAGTTATCCCTGCCTTTTCAACCGCGTTTTTAACGGTTAAAGAAATCGCCGTGGTGTGCATACGCGAGGCAATTTCGGGAACGACACCGCCAAAGGGAATATGTTCCGTCATTGAACTCATAATTTCAGACGATAAAATTTCCCTACCGCCTTTAATAACGGCGCAAGCAGTTTCATCACAACTAGATTCGATTGCAAGTATTATGGCATCTTTTTTCAAAGATGCCGTTTTAATTTTGTCTATATATTTCATTATGATTTTTTAAGATAATCAACGATAAATAAATCAATATCGCCATCCATAACGGCTTGAACGTTTGAATTTTCAGCGCCCGTTCTATGGTCTTTTACTAAAGTGTATGGGCAGAATACGTACGAGCGAATTTGACTACCCCACTCAATTTTTTTAATCTCGCCCTTTATCTCTTGCGCTTCAGCCATTTTTTCGGCTTCACGCCTTTCAACGAGTTTACTCATAAGCATACGCATTGCTTGTTCTCTATTTTGAATTTGCGAACGCTCGTTTTGGCAAGCAACGATAATACCCGTTGGAATATGCGTAATTCTTATAGCGGACTCCGTTTTATTAACGTGTTGACCACCTGCGCCCGAAGAACGATAAGTATCAACTTTAATTTCATCAGGGCGAATTTGAATAGTATCATCGTTATCAATTTCAGGCATAACTTCAACAGATGAAAACGACGTTTGCCTTCTTGCGTTAGCATCAAAAGGAGAAATTCTAACAAGTCTATGCACGCCTTTTTCGGCTTTAAGATAGCCGTAAGCGTTAATTCCTTCAACTCTAAAAGAAACGCTCTTAATTCCTGCGGAATCGCCTTCAAGCCTATCGAGTTCGGTTACTTTGTAACCGTGCTTTTCAGAGTATAAGATATACATACGGTAAAGCATCTCCGTCCAGTCGCACGCTTCGGTACCGCCTGCGCCTGCGTGAAGCGTCATAAGCGCGCTTGACGAGTCGTATTTACCGCGAAGAAGGGCTTGCAAACGAATTTTTTCAATATCGTCTTCCGCTTCTTTAAGGTCGAGTTCAACTTCTTCCATAAAACTATCGTCGTTTTCTTCTTCGCATAAAGTTATCATTTCTTCAGCGTCGGATATCGCCTTTTCAGCCCTATCGAAAACTTCAATCTTATTGCGGATTGCTTGAGCCTTTTTAGAATATTCAGCGGACTTTTTAAGGTCGGTATAAACTTCTTCCTTTTCAAGTTCCTTTTCAATAACTGAAAGTTCGCTCCTTGCCGTATCAATATCGAGCGAATAACCCGCCTCTTTCAAAGTTTCTTTCAAATCCGTTATTTTTTGCCAGTATAAATCAGTTCTTATCATAATTTAATTAATTGTTAGCCCCACAACAGTTTTTGTACTTTTTACCGCTACCGCACGGGCAAGGATCGTTTCTGCCAACTTTTTTAGCCTTTACGATAGTGCCGGTAGGCCTATTTTCCGAGCTACCGCCACCCGCTTCTAAATCTTGTTTGTTTTCTTGGCGTTTAGGAGTTACCTTTACTTCAGATTTAAGAAGTATAGTTACGGTGTCAACTTGAATTCTTTCAATCATATCGTCAAACATATCAAGACCTTCTCTCTTGTATGCGTTGATAGGATTTTCGTTAGCGTAACCACGGAGAGAAATACCTCGTTTAAGCGTGCTCATCGCGTCGATATGATCAATCCACTTATTGTCAACGTTCTTTAATAACACTACTCTTTCAAGTTCTTCAAAATTGATGCCTAACTCTTTATATCTTTCAATCTTTTCTTCGTAAACTTCAATTACTTTTTTAACCGTTCTATCGTGAATAGTTTCATAATCCCACTTTTCCAAACGAGAACGAGTTATATAGTTAGTACCTTCTGGAAGAACTTTTTCTTCTAAAGCCTTATTGAGTTTTTCTTCATCCCATTTAACGGGTTCTTGACCGATATTTACCGTTCTGTTAAAGATTCCTGCAACAATATCGGGAATAAGATTTATAATCTTGGTATGAGTATCTTCGCCTCTAAGAACTGCGTTCCTTTCGTTATATATAACTTGGCGTTGAGTGTTCATAACGTCGTCGTATTCAATGATTTGACGGCGAATACCAAAGTTCTTGCCTTCGATAGTTTTTTGAGCGTTCTCAACCGAACGAGCAAGCATCTTTGATTGAATAGGAGTATCTTCATCAACCTTAAACGCATTGTAGATTGCTTGCATCTTTTCTCCACCGAAACGCTTTGCTAAATCATCTTCAAGCGAGATATAGAAAAGTGAAGAACCCGGATCGCCTTGACGGCCGGCACGACCGCGAAGCTGGTTGTCAATACGGCGAGATTCGTGGCGTTCAGTACCTATGATACGAAGACCGCCAAGATCCATAACTTCTTCCTTTTCAACTTCCGTTTGTTCGGTAAACTTTTTCAAGATAACGCGATATTCTTGTCTAACCTTCAACACGTCTTCAGGAACGTTTTGAACGTAAGAAGTTGCTAAATCTATAACGCTTGGATCTACTCCCTTATTGATAAGTTCTTGCTTTGCAAGAAATTCCGGGTTACCGCCGAGAAGTATATCCGTACCACGGCCAGCCATGTTAGTAGCAATAGTAACTGCGCCTTTCTTGCCCGCTTGAGCGATAATTTGCGCTTCACGCTTGTGGTTTTTAGCGTTTAAGATATTGTGCTTAACCCTGTTTTTAATAAGGTGCTTTGAAATTTCTTCCGATTTTTCAACCGTAACCGTACCAACGAGAACGGGTTGCCCTTTTTCGTGGCAGTTGATAATATCTTTTATGAGCGCGCGGAGTTTACCCTTTTCAGTAGAATAAATAATGTCCGCTTCGTCAACTCTTTGAACGGGACGGTTGGTTGGAATTTCAAGTACGTCAAGCCCGTAGATCGTTCTAAATTCTTCTTCTTCGGTTTTAGCAGTACCCGTCATACCCGAAAGCTTTTTATAAAGCCTAAAGTAGTTTTGGAAGGTAATCGTAGCGTGAGTTTTATTTTCGTTTCTAACGGGAACGTTTTCCTTTGCTTCGATTGCTTGGTGAAGACCATCGGAATATCTTCTACCAATCATTAAACGACCGGTAAACTCGTCAACGATTAAAATTTCACCACTTTCAACAACGTAATCGTTGTCACGCTTAAAGATGTGATGAGCCTTGAGCGCTTGTTGAATATGATGAGAAAGTTCAGCGTTTTCAATATCAGAAAAACTTTCAATACCAAAGAATTTTTCCGCCTTCATTGCGCCCGATTCGGTAATTTGAACGGATTTATCTTTAATGTCAACCGTAAAGTCTTCTTCGTTTACAAGCGTTTTAACAAAACGGTTTGCCTTGATATAAAGCTCGGAAGATTTGCCACCCCTACCGGAGATTATAAGCGGGGTTCTCGCTTCGTCGATAAGTATTGAGTCAACTTCGTCGACAATAGCAAATTCAAGCCCGCGTTGAACCATATCTTTAAGGTTAACCTTTAAGTTATCTCTTAAATAGTCGAAACCAAATTCATTGTTAGTACCGTAGGTTATATCGCAATTATATGCTTCTCGTTTTTGATCGTCGGTTAAATCGTGAACGTTAACGCCAACTGTTAAACCTAAGTATTTGTAAACCTTGCCCATCCACTCCGCGTCACGCGATGCAAGATAGTCGTTCACCGTAACGATGTGCACGCCCTTGCCGGTAAGCGCGTTAAGATACGCTGGAAGGGTTGCCATAAGAGTTTTACCTTCACCTGTTTTAAGTTCGGCTACTCTACCTTCGTGAACGCACACGCCACCCATAAGTTGAACTCTATAGTGACGCATATTGAGAACTCTATAACTTGCTTCTCTAACGGTAGCGAAAGCATCTGGCAAAATATCGTCAAGCGTTTCGCCTTTTGAAAGCCTTTCTTTTAATACTGCGGTTTGACTTTTGAGTTCTTCTTCAGTCATTGCCTCGTATTTGGGCGATAAAGCCATAACCTTGTCCGCAATTTTTCCTATGTTTTTAAGACCAACACGAGTGTCGTGAGTTAAAATGTATTTGATTAAACCCATTTTCTTTACTCCAAAAAAAATATATATACTTTAATATTTTACTATATTTTAGTATATTAGTAAACAGTTTTTAACAAAAAAATGACCGTTATTTGTCAAAATAACGGTTTTATTTTTCAGTTTTTATTCTTGAAACGCTTGCAAGAGTTAAAACCATAACCCTTTTAGCGCCCTTTTTCTTTAACTCTAACGCTATCGTTTCAACGGTTGAACCCGTAGTTAAAACGTCGTCGATAAGCAAAATTTCTTTATTTTCAACGTCCTTTTTATTAACCTTAAACGCTCCTTTTAAGTTTTTAGTTCTTTCGCTGAAAGAAAGCCTTGCTTGATGCTCTGTTTCTTTAACTTTTTTAATAACGCCTTTGACTTCCACGCCTAAACCGTTAGAAATTTTTTCGGCTAAAAGTTCCGCCTGATTAAACTCTCTTTGTTTAAGCCTTTTATCCGTCATGGGAACGTAAGTTATAAAATCACAAGTAAAATTTTCACGGCGATAAACTTCTATCATCTTTTGAGAAAAATAATCGCTTAAATATCTCACGTCTTTGTACTTAAAATTTTGAATTAGATAGCTTAGCGGTTCTTTGTATTCAAACGTCGAACGCGCTATATCAAAAGACAAGTTCTTTTCTATGCACGAATCGCAAAACGGAACGCTATTTAGCGAGCGCCTTCCGCAATGATTACAAAAATTTTCGGTAATTTCAATAATTTTACTTTGGCAATCGCCACAAAAATATCCGCTAAAAATTTCCTTGCCACAAGCGTTGCAAGTCCACCTATCGTAAAAGAAAACGCGCGTTATTAAGTTTGAAATTTTATCAAGTGTCTTCATAAATTATTCTTTGGTATGGATATAGATAATCAACCCCGTTTAGGTCGTATAATTTTTCAATAGTAACGTTAAGTTTTTCGGCAACTATATAAGGAGTATCTAAAACCCCTACGGTATATACTTTTTTGAAGGTTCTAATATATAAAACGTCCCCGTTTATTACTTCCCCGTCAAGATTGTTGTCGCGAATCAAAATCTCTTTAGTAGTCGAATATTTTAAGGCTAAACTCTCTAAAGTGTCCCCTTCTTCAACACGGTAAACGCCCCTGCCGTTTTTTTCAATTACATCAATAATTTTTTCCATATTAAATTGTATTAACAACCCAAGTTTTCTATTCTAATATTCAACACTTTTTAATACATTAAAAGTAAAAAGAGGTGTCATTATTAAACTGATTGTTAAAACTATGATGACGGTTACGGCGTTTTCTTGCATTGAAAGAACGTTAGGGTTTATATACCGCATCTACCTTTCAAGATATTTAGGTTCAGAAGGGCTTGGGCTTTACCAAGTGGCAATATCCGTAGTTGGGCTTATTATGACGTTAACGTCGTCAGGAATCCCCATAACGGTATCGAGAATTATGATAAAACACAAAGCGCAAGGGCAGGAAAATTCCGGTTTTAACACGGTAACTGCTGGTATGATTACAAGCCTATTACTCTCTATCCCTATCGTTTTAATTATATATTCGTTTCCATCCGTATTCAATTTTATTTTTACCGATATTAGGTGTTACCATTTACTCAAAATTATGCTCCCCGGCGTAATTATAACTTCCGTTTACGCCGTTATTCGCGGATATTTTTGGGGAGAAAAGAATTTTTTCACCTACTCTATTATTGAATTTTTAGAAGAATCGGTAATGCTTATAGTAGGCGTTCTTTTAATATCAAAAGCAACGGACGGTTACTCTAAAATAGAAGGCGCGTGCAACGCGGTTTTAATATCTTATATTTTTTCCTTTGCAACGGCAAGTTTACTCTATTTTATGCGAGGTGGTAAAATAAAAAATCCTAAAGGGGAATTTAAGCCACTCATATCTTCGGCAACGCCTATAACTTTAATGCGCACTTCAAACTCGCTAATAAACACCCTTATTGCAATAATTTTACCTTTGCGCTTGGTTTTGAGCGGTATGACTGAAAGTGGAGCGCTTGCAAGTTTTGGCGAACTTTCGGGCATGAGTATTCCGCTTATTAATATGCCGTCGACAATTATAGGCTCTATCGCTTTAGTTTTAGTTCCCGAACTTAGCAATAATTTTTACCGCCACAGCGACGTTTCGTTAAAAAACAACATTGAAAAAGCAGTAAAATCTTCCGTTTTTATATCGTGTTTATTAATCCCAATATTTTTATCCATAGGAAAAGAATTAGGCTTACTTGTTTACCATAACGAAACGGCGGGAATATACGTTCAAAAATCTGCGTTTATAATGTTACCTATGAGCGTTACAATGATAACTACGAGTATGCTAAATAGCCTAAATTTAGAAAAGAAAACTCTCCTTTACTATGCAATAGGAGCATCATTTTTACTTTCTTGCATTTATTTTTTACCAAAATATTTAGGTGTATATTCGCTTGTAATAGGCTTGTTTTTAAGTTATATAACAACTTCTATTTGCAACCTTATTCTCATAAAAAAAACTTGCAATAAAAAACCGAAACTCACGCTATTTTTAATTGCAAGTGCTTTAATTGTTATCCCGTCAAGCCTATTTAGTTATTTACTAAAAGGTATTTTAACGCCTTTTTTACCGTTATGGCTAGTAGTTACGGTATGCGCTATATCCGCAACCGCGTTTTCTTACGGATTATTCGCTCTTTTCAATCTCTTTACTATCAAGGGCGCCGTTACTTAAATCTTTCTTAAAAAACGGCGTTCTAATAATAATTGGAACTATTATAAGAACGAGCGCGTAGTTTACCAAAGAATTAAAAATTTGCCCCTTAAAGAATAGCCTATAAAAAACGTAGGCTAAAAAAGTTGCGTCCCCACCGAAGCGGGCTGAAGCGTAATCGGTAAACGATTTTGTAAAACCTATAAAATAGTTGTAAAGATAAAAACCCGTTGAATTTATAGCAATCGTACCTATCAAAAAAGATAAAATGGATATTACCACTAACTTTACAAAAATAGAGCCTTTAACCTTGAGTTTTATAAAATAAAAAATAAGCCCTGCTAAAAGCGCGGTTACGCCCGAAGTTAAGCCCACCCAAGGCATATAAACGTAACCCCAAGAACTTATCATAAACCCAAGCCCGTCGCCTACCATACACGCGATAAACCCAGAGCCAGCGCCTAAAATTATCCCCGCCATAACGGATAAGAACAAAGTTACTGAAAACTGCACGTCTAAAAACTTAATTTCAAGCAAGGCGTTGCAAACCGTTAATAACGCCGTGAAAACCGCAACGTAAGAAATTTTATGCGATGCGGGTTTTTTAATAAGTATCGGCGAAAAGCAAAGTTTTTGATAGCATTTAGCACCCAAATAATTTTTGAACATAAAAAAACCTCCTAACGAGGTCCACTAAAAAGAAATCTTGGCAATAAAACTTACCAGTCTATAAAGCGGACGCGCCCTCAAACCGCAACGATATTATCGTTTTCGTTCAAGGACGACATCCCATTCCTTGACACTTAACGCTATCGGGCTACTCTTTAGTTTAATTATACCATTATAAAAAGATTTTTGCAAGTTTTACATAATACAAAATTTAATTTACATAATAAAATTATGGCTGTAATTTTTATAAGGTCTTCACTTATCTATATAGCTTTGCTTGTAATAATGCGACTTATGGGCAAAAGGCAAATAGGCGAAATGCAACCCTTTGAGTTTACCGTAACGCTACTCATTGCGGAACTTGCTTGTATTCCAATGTCAGATTTTTCAATACCGTTACTATACGGAATATCTGCAATACTTGCTATGTTTATTCTCCATCAATTTATGGCTCTGCTTGATAAATCGGGTAAAGTGTTTAAGTTTTTACTCAGCGGTAAACCGTCTATCGTAATAAATAGAAACGGGGTTGATTTTAACGAACTCAAAAAAAATAATTTAGACGTTCAAGAACTTATTGAATCAATGCGAATACTCGGTTACTTTTCACTCGATAGCGTATACTTTGCCGTTTACGAAGCAAACGGAACTTTATCCGCGCTTGAAAACGACGATTTAGATTTTTCTCCGTCAATGCCGATAGCCGTTATAAAAAACGGTAAACTCGATGAAAAAAATTTGGAACTATCCCAATTAGAGCGAGAAGATTTAAGTAAAATTTTAACTACTAACGATATTAAAAATATAAAATCAGTTGGGGTTTTTACGGTTGATGAAAACGGTAGATATTACCTTCAACAATATAATAAAAAATATATTACGGGGTACTTTAGATGAAAAAAGCGTTTTTAACGGCGGTGGTCGCCTTATTAATAGTGATTGTAAGTTCGTATTTTGAACAGACTTATCTTAAAAATTCATTTGGCGAGTTTAGAAAAGTTACCGAAGAAGTTTATAAAAAAACGGAAGAAAAAACGGCGGTAAAAAGTGATATTTTATCCGTTCAAAACCTTTGGCTTGAAAAGAAAAAAACGCTTCACGTATTTATACCGCACAACGATATAAAAGAAGTTGACTTATGGATTTCAGAAGCGGTAACCTTAATCGAAAGAAAAATGTGGGACGACGCCCTATCTAAACTTGAAGTGGTTATTGAAATTTCAGAACAAATTCCAAAAACCTATATGCTAAAATTAGAAAATATTTTATAAAAAAAGACGGTTATACCGTCTTTTTATATGTAGTTTTTGAATTCCTTTTTAAGTCTATTTACAATCTTTTTTTCCAAGCGAGAAATATACGACTGCGATATTCCAAGTAAATCTGCAACTTCCTTTTGCGTGAGTTCGTCTTCCCCAGACAAGCCAAACCTTAAGTGCATAATTTGGCGTTCTCTAAAACTTAATTTATTAAGCGCGGATTTTAGAAGTTTTTTCTCTTCGAGTTCTTCTTGAGTTTTGTAAACCACTTCCGGATCAGTTCCTAAAACGTCTGAAAGAAGTAGTTCGTTGCCTTCGTAATCAACGTTCAACGGCTCGTCTAAAGAAACTTCGCCTCTAGTTTTAGAGATTTTTCTAAGATGCATTAAAATCTCGTTTTCAATACACCTTGACGCGTAAGTTGCAAGCTTAATATTTTTATCTAAATTAAAAGTGTTTACCGCCTTTATAAGCCCAACGCTTCCTACCGATATTAAATCGTCAAGATCCACCCCAGACCCATCGAATTTTCTTGCGATATACACTACCAATCTTAAATTATGCTCTACCAAATCTTTTTTAACGGATTGGTCTCCGTTTACTAAATTTTGAAGTTTTTCAATTTCTTCTTCTTGAGACAATGCGTACGGTAAACTTTCGCCGTAACTCAAATAAAATAACGAATTTTCTTCTTTTAATAAGTTTTTGAATAAGTTTTTTAACAGTTTAACAAATTTCATAATATCCCCCAAATTAAATTATATTTGGATGCAATAAAAGGTCGTAATCAAAACTTGAAAATCCGAACTCGCTTACCCCAAGTAATACGTTATTAAATATATTCACTATGCTCCCGTTATATATCATTATTTTATCAACAACGTATAACTGCATAACGGAAGTTCCGCTAACCGTGTCGAAATTGATTTTAGATACGCTCTTTTTAACTCCCGCCGTTTTGAGTTTTTCAAACAAATCGTTAGAGCAAACTATAACGGGTAGCCCAGAGCGGCTATCGTATAACCCGTTTCCACTATCAATAAAACCTTTTACTGAAAATTTTTTACCGTTTACAATTAGAACGCAACTTCTTAAAAACGGTTTAAGATTTCTTTCTTTAAGAATAATCTTCGTTACCTTAGTAACGAATAACGATGCTATATATATAAATAAAACTGAAATTCCTATTGGGATAACGCTATCGTTATTTAGCAAAAAATACTTATTGTAATCAACGCCTGCAAAAGTAAAAAGCGCTATCAAAAACCCACCGCACAAAAAAGTAAATAGAACAAAAAAAGCAAGCGTAATAAAATACGCTTTTAAGTTTATAAACTTTCCGGATATATATACCATAGTAACCGCAAGCAATAATTTTATAGAAATTAAAATAACGGGCGGTAAGGAAACGAGCGGTAAAATTAGCGCGACTACCGTTCCAAGTAGCGAAGATAAAAACAAAAAAATAAAACGCGTTCTAACTTTAGAGCAACGCGTAGCCGTTTTTAGTAAAACGTAGTTTATTATCATATTATCTAAAAACGCATACTCTATATACACTTGCATAAATAGATAATACCGCTTTTTAGCAATAAAAAAAGAGTACATTTTGTAAAATAGTACTCTTTTTTGTTATTTTAGTGATTGTGATCGCTATGGTCTTCTTCGTCTTCAGTATCTTTATTTGCAAAAGGGAACTTGTCTTGCTCGTCGATTACGTTGCCCATAGTTATTGGCTCGAATTTATCTTTATGAGTTACCGCAACGTCATTTCCGTTTGCTGCTTTGCTCGGCTTTTTACCTAAAGAACAACCCTCTACCGTAATTGTAGAGAACAATTCACCTTCTTGGCTATCAATAACAACTACTTCTCTAAGTTTAACGTTTGCCGAGAAACCTATTTTAAGTTCTCCATAAAAACCTGAAACGTTATAATCAAGGCCGTTTTTGTTACTATATAACTTAAACCAACCGTCTTTATCTTTATTAATATCACTCGCGGTAAGAGTAATATCTTTTAATAATTTAGTAGCGCCGGCAGTACCCTTACCTAAAAAGATATTAACTTTTTGTTCGTAAAGGTCGGATATATTAATCCAAATTTCTTTTATTGGGCGGGCGTTCCAAGTGCTAATCTTTAAGTCAACGCAAGAATATAAAACCTCGCCCGTATCGTTATCTTTTTGAATTTCTATTTGATAGTACGAGTTAGGCGTATCCTTACCGTCGTAAGAACCGTTAAACGTTGATAACACCCATCTGTCGTACACTTTAGGATTTGCAGGAGCAAAACTATCTATAACGAATAGCGTAGATAAAGTTATTGATAATGCTAAAAATACCGTAAGTGCAATAGAAACGTACTTTTTTACGTCTACTTTTTTTGTTTCCGCTTTTTTAGGAGCGGGTCTTCTTTTATTTGCCATAATCTTAACCCTTTGTCAATTTTTCAAGCTCGCGCATAAACGTAGATATATCCTTAAACGAACGATAAACGGATGCAAATCTAACGTATGCAACTTCGTCAATATCCTTAAGCCCGTTCATAACCATTTCGCCTATTTCTTTAGAAGTTATTTCCTGATCGAGTGAATTATAAACCTGCTTTTGAATATCTTCAACTAAATTATCTATCTTAAACATCGGAACGGGGCGTTTTTCACACGCCTTGATAATTCCGCTTTTAATCTTGCCAGCGTCAAACATTTCTCTAGTGCCACCCGTTTTAATAACGAGCACGGGAGTTGTTTCAACGGTTTCGTAGGTGGTAAAACGCCTACCGCAACCGATACACTCACGCCTACGGCGTATCATAGTGTTTTCATCAGTTGAACGAGAGTCTATAACCTTACTTTCGATACAACCGCAATACATACATTTCATATCTATTACCTCTTACCTAACTATTTTAACATTTTTATATTTTTTTGCAAGTGTTTATCAAATAAAATTATACTATCTTCTACCATTTTTAGTTGAATTTTTAGAAGAAAGGCTCTTTCTAAACACTTCTTGCCCACGCGAGTATTTTACCTTACCCGCATTTTCTACTTTTTGTTTTTTAGGTTTATCACTACTTTTTTTGTGAATATTATTAAGAGTGTACGCTTTATTTACTAAATCTTTATTCTTAGGCAACCTGTATTGAAGTAACGCCCTTTGAATTTGCTTTTCTTCTTTGGTTTTAGGAACGAAAACAGGCTTTAACGTATCAGGGTCAATACCCGTATAATACATACAAGTAGACCTTGTAGACGGAGTTGGATAAAAATCTTGAACCTGCTCGGGCATATATTTTACGCTCTTTAGATATTCGGTAAGTTCAATAGCGTCAGACAACGTACAGCCCGGGTGCGAAGATATAAGATAAGGTACTAAAAATTGCTTTTTCCCTAACTTTTCATTTATCTTTTTATACCTATCCGAAAACTCTTTATACACCTTGAACGACGGCTTGTTCATAACCCTTAAAACGTTCTCCGCCATGTGCTCGGGCGCAACTTTTAATTGCCCTGAAACGTGGTGCTTTACAATTTCTTCCATAACCGATTTATCTTTTTCGTATAAAAGATAATCGTATCTTATTCCGCTACGAATAAACACTTTTTTAACGCCGTTTATAGCCTTTGCTTTTCTTAAAAGATTAATAAACCCAGAGTGGTCGACTTTTAAGTTTGGGCAAGGCTTATAACCTATGCAATAATTATCTTTACAAACGCCCTTGCATTTTTGCCTATCGCACGCGCGCTCTCTAAAGTTGGCGGACGGGCCGGATAAATCGTGAATATACCCCTTAAAATCTTTATCCTTTGCGATAAGTTCAATCTCGTTAAGAATACTCTCATCGCTACGCTTTTGAATTACTCTACCTTGGTGGTAGTTTATAGAACAGAACGAACAACTACCAAAGCAACCCCTATGGCTAACTACCGAAAATTTAACTTCTTCAATAGATTTTATGCCGCCTTCTGATTCGTAGATTGGATGATACGTTCTTTCGTACGGCAAAGCGTAAACGAAATCCATTTCACTTTCGCTAAGCGGAAATTGCGGTAAGTTTTGAACGACTATTTCACCGCTACCTTGTTCTTGAAACAAAACGTCGGCATTAATAGCGTCGGTATTTCTCGATTGTTCCTTAAACGCCTTGGCGTATTCGATTTTATCTTCAACAATCTTTTTATAACTTGGAAGTTTTATGTAGCCTTTTTCCAAGAGTTCTTTTTCTTTAGACTTATCTACCTTGTAAACCGTTCCCCTAACGTCTTTTATTTTATCTATGGGAACGCCTTTTTTAATTAGCGCTAAAATATCTAAAAAGGGCTTTTCTCCCGCGCCGTAAATTAAAAGGTCGGCGTTAGACTCTATAAGTTCAGACTGGCGAACGCTATCGCTCCAGTAATCGTAGTGAGCAAATCTTCTAAGCGACGCTTCTACCCCGCCTATTATAACGTAACTATCTGGAAACAGCCTTTTAAGCGTATTTGAATAAACGCTAACTTGTCTATCAGGGCGCTTGCCTTGTTTTGATAGTGGAGAATAAACGTCCCCCTCGCGTTTTTTCTTGGCAACGGTATAGTTATTAACCATACTATCAACTACACCGCCCGAAATTAAGTATGCAATTTCAGGTTTTGGCAAGTTAAAATATTCCTCATCCTTGATAGGTTGCGGAATTATGCCTATAGAAAAACCTTGGCTCTCTATAAGGCGTGAAATTATTGCGTGGCCGTAAGTTGGATGGTCGACGTACGCGTCTGACGAAATCAACACGAAATCAAGTTTGCCACTCACTTCACTTTTGTTTATCGGTAAAAACATATTATCTATCCGTTTTCACATACTTGAAAGTATGGTAATACTTTTTAGAATACTTCTCGCCGTTTATATCACGTCAATAAACCTATTTTCCTTTTTGCTCGTTAAAACACAAAAACAGCAAGCGATGGAAAAAAGAGAATATATTATAAGCGACGGAAAAATTTTATTTACTGGCGCTCTCGGCGGTGGGCTGGGCGCTTACCTTGCTCTCTTTATACTAAAATACAAAAGAGATAGCATTGCTTTGATGGTTTTGCTCCCCATTTTTATAGCGTTAACTATTTACCTAATAGTTACGAGTACAATAATTGGGTTCGGGCTTAATTAGAGCCGTTTTTAAGTAAAAACTCCTTAATTTTAACTGCGAGCTTTTCGCCTATACCCGAAGTTTTTGCAAGTTCTTCAACGGGGGCTGAAATAATTGAGCTTATATCCTTAAACTTATCTATCAACGCATCACGCTTAACCTTTCCAACCCCGTTAATCTCGGTAAGCAAAGATTTTAGCGTGCGCTTATTTCTTAAATTACGATTGAAAGTTATTGCAAACCTATGCGTTTCATCACGCATCCGTTGAAGCATTTGCAAAGCCTTATCCGACCTTGGAAGTTTAATAGGCTCGTTACTTAACAATGTGAAAATTTCTTCTTCCCGCTCGGCAAGAGAAATAAGGTCTATACCCTCGATACCCATCTCGTCGAAAATTTCCTTAACGGAAGAAAGTTGACCTTTGCCACCGTCAATCACTATCAAATCAGGGCGAGTAAATCTATCTTCTTCATCGGTGTTAAGTTTAGAAAGTCTACGTCTTAAAACTTCTTGCAAACTTGCAAAATCGTCGTTCCCGACAACTGTTTTTATTTTGAAACGGCGATAATTCTGCTTGTCCGCCTCGCCGTTTGTAAACACCACCATCGCCCCAACTTTATCAACGCCTGAAATGTGCGATATATCGTAACACTCCATACGCACGGGCGTTTTTTTAAGGTTTAATAGCGTTTTAAGCCTTAAAAGAGATAATTCTTTTACTTCGTGTTTTCTAACGATTTTATCAATGTATTTTTCAAGATACTCGGTAGCGTTTTTACTCGCCATTTCAAGTAGGCTCTTTTTAACTCCCTTTTTAGGAACTAAAAACTCTACCTTTTTACCTGCTTGTTCGTTAATTTTTTGCGCTAAAACTTCGTCCACGGCGTACTCTATTACAATTTCTTCAGGAATTTCTCTTCCCCCGTCGTAAAAGGCAGAAATAAACTCTTCAAGCCTTTCCCCGTCCGTTCCAGATAAAGTTTGGCCTTGGTAACACTTTATACCCATAGCCTTTCCCGCGCGAACGAATAATACTGCGATTGACGCAAATAATCCGTCGCTCTTTATCGAAATAAAATCAGCCGAAATAAAACGCCCTAAAGCAGTAATCTTTTTTTCCTTCATCTTTTCAAGAACGGATAGTTTTTCCTTTACGGCAAGCGCCTTTTCAAATTCTTCGTTCTCAGCGAGCTTGAGCATTTTTTCTTTTAAGAGTTTATAAACCCCGTCGTCGCTACCCGACAAAAAGTCTATTGCGTTTTTTACGTTTAACTTATATTCTTGCTTACTGCACTTATTAGCGCAGGGCGCTAGACATAAACCCAAGTGATAGTTTAAGCACTCCCTTTGCGTTTTGCCTTGGGTAAAATTTTTAGAGCAAGGGCGAATCTTGTAGGCTTCTTTAATAATATCTAAAACGTCGTTAACTGAAAAGTTAAGCATATACGGGCCAAAATATCTTGCCCCGTCTTTTTTTATTTTTCTAACTACGCTAAATCTTGGAAAATCTTCTTTTAAGTCAACTCGAATATACGGATAACTCTTATCATCTTTAAGCAAAATATTATACTTGGGCTTGTACTTTTTTATTAAGTTGTTTTCCATTGACAAAGCATCGCGCTCGGTATTTGTTAAAACGTAATAAAAATCGCT
Source organism: Christensenellaceae bacterium (assembly GCA_045651665.1). GTDB lineage: Bacteria > Bacillota > Clostridia > Christensenellales > Borkfalkiaceae > HGM11412. The sequence continues at coordinate 17,371 of JAZRSR010000026.1, read as the reverse complement.
TACGTTTTTTACCATCGCGTATACTTTTTCAGTTTTAAGCCCGTTTCTAAAATACTGCGTTACCCTATTTTTAAGGTTTTTTGCCTTGCCAACGTAAATGACGTTATCCTCGCTATCGAGCATAACGTAAACGCCTGGAGAAGTTGGCAGTAATTTAATTTTGCTTTCTAAACTATCCGTCATTTATTTAGCCTTTTAAGTATAATTTCTCTATCGTTTTCAAGCCTATCGAAAGTAACTTCTTCTAAAATTTGTTGAAGTTTTTCTTTAATCTCAACACCTTTGTAACCTAATTTTTTTAGGTCGTTACCGTTTATTTTTAACTGCTTAAGCGAATAACACTCGCCGTTATTTACAATTTCTCTTACCGTTGTTATAAATTTTTCGGCAAGAGATTTTCTAAACTCGGTGTATTCTTTAGCGTGCGCAAGCCCATCTGCAATTTTTACAAGCGCGAGTTTCTCTAAAAGTTCAACACCGTAATCGTTTATCATCTTTTTTATTTTTCCACGCTCAACTTCCGTTCTTATATCGTGCAAAAATACTAAATCGTTAACGTCTTTTATAAGTTTATTATCGGCTTTTAACCTTTTCAAAATACTAACCGCCGTTTTAGCGCTCTTTTGTTGATGCCCGTAAAAATGCCCCACCTGAAACTCGTCTACAACGTAGCAAGAAGGCTTTTCAACGTCGTGAAGAAGTAGCGCCCATCTAACCGTTTTGTCAAAAGGGGAATAATCTAATGCTTTAATAATATGCTCGTAAACGTCGTAAGCGTGATACTTCGTGTTTTGTGAAAATCCATCGCAAAGTTTGAGTTCAGGAATAATTTCAAATAGAACTTTCCTATGCTCAAGAAGAACTCTTTCCGCACCTTTACCAACTAAAATTTTGCTCAGTTCTGCAAAAATTCTCTCAACTGAAACGCTCTTTAATAGGCTTGCCTTTTCAATCATAGCCTCGGCGGTGTTTTTTTCAATCGTAAAATCAAGTTGAGATGCAAATCTCAACGCGCGAAGAATTCTTAAAGCGTCTTCAGTAAAACGCTTTTTAGGATCTCCAACCGCCCTTATAGTCTTATTTTTTAAGTCGTCTTGCCCACCGAATAAATCAACTAAACGCTCTCCGTCGTACGCCATAGCGTTCACGGTAAAATCTCTGCGTTCAAGGTCGGTTTTAAGGTCGGAAACAAACTGCACGCTGTCTGGGTGGCGATTATCAAAATACTCGCCGTCAACCCTAAAGGTTGTAACTTCAATATTTTCGTTTTCACTACTTACCGTTAAAGTACCGTGCTTAAGCCCCGTTTTGTAAACCTTAAAATCTTTGAAAACTTCAAGCATCTTATCGGGGGTTGCGCTCGTTGTAACGTCAACGTCGTAACTATTAACTCCGAGCAAATTATCCCGCACGAAACCACCAACGGCGTACGCTTCGTACCCGCTTTGGTTTAACGTTTTTATAATAAGTTTTGCTCCGCTTGTAAGTTCCATTATAAATTTTTTGCAATCTCCGAAATTTTTCTAAATCTGTGGTTTAAGCAACTCTTTGAAAGCCCGGATATTTGAGCCATTTCTTCAAGTGAACTATCTCTATTTTCAAGCCTTAATAAGCAAGCCTCTTTCAAAGGTTTACTCAGTTTATCAAGCCCTATAGTCGTTTCAATAAGGTTTATTTCTTGAACTTGTTTAATAGACGCCTCTATTTGTTTTGAAATATTACCCATATCGCAGTTACGCTTTCTGTTAGTGTCGTTATTCATAACTTTTTTAACGATTATCTCTTGAACTTCAAAACCGCACTTTTTAGCGCCCATAAAATATAATAACTCGCTAATTTCATCACCGTTTTTGAAATACACGATAAAACTTTCCTTGCGTTCGGTAAGTTTTGGCATAAATCCCACTTCAGATAAAAGTTCACTCACGCAAGACGCCGTTTGGTAGTTTGAAAACACAAACTCAAGATGGTAACTCGTGCTTGATTTTTCAGACGGAATAGTTAGCGAACCACTACCTTGAAAAGCGCCTATTATATACGCTCTTTTACAACACTCGTTTTCAACCAAATATTTATCTATATCAAGGTTAATACCCGCTCCGTTAGCGCCTTCGCTAATAATTCCAAGTTCGGTTAAAATTTCCGTGCTCTTTTTACTAACGAGTTTTATTTTGTACTTGGGCTTACCAGTAAACTTGTCCTTAAACTCAGTTAAGGTTAACTCTGCCCCGTAAAGCAAAGATAAAACTTGAGAAAAGTAATCGTTAGCCTTTTTGTTTTCAGTAACGACTTCGAAACCTATCTGCCCGTTAGATATAAGTAAAGTGCCCGCGCCACGAATAAACGCCGAAAGAGCCGATACTTGACAGCACGGCTGATTTATCTTCTTTATTAAAATTTCTTCCTTAACTCTTTCGGTAAAAGTCATTATAAGTTTTTCCTTTTGTACTCGGTAAATCTAAAATCATTAGGGCACTTACCGTCGATATTATAAATTCTATCAAGCGGAATACCCACTCTCTTTATTAAATCTTCAACTTCGCCTAAACTTCCAACGTTATCGGGTTTGTGCGCGTCGCTATCAATAACGAATTTTACGTTCGTTTTCAAAACTTCTTCCCACTCGCTAATTTCAAGGTGTTTCTTACGAGCGTCAATTTCAAAATAAGTGCCGTAGTCTTCGCAACATTTAGCAACGTCGTAAGCATTTATGAAAGCGCAAAAACCAGGGTGCGCTAAAATATCTATCGGGTTGGACTTTATTGCGTTTATATAAACTTTGGTGTTTCTATCTCTAAGTTCTTTTGATGGTTTTGTAATATGCTTTGCTAAAAAATTATTGCCAAAAAGCAAGAACCACTCTTTGAGTTTATCATAAGTTATCATCTTATGAATACCGGCAAGATAAATATCCAAATGCTCCATATCTGAAATTTTCATATCCGTTTTACCGCTAACGCCTAAAATATTAGACTCCACGCCAAGCAAAACTTCAACTCCCGTTTGAGTAGTTGCAGATTTACAAAGTTCCTTCATATACGGAACTTTTTTATGGTTTATTCCGTAAACGGTATGACCGTAGCCGTGATCGGTTATAGCAATTTTATTAAGCCCCCTTTCCTTTGCGATAAGAGCGTTATCTAAAATAGTTCCTTTGCCGTGGCTAAATACGGTATGAGTATGAAAATCACAATTAAGTTTCATTAAAATTCTCCAAGGTAAATAAGTTCTTCCGTCAGTTTTATCTGGCGTTTTTCAAAAACCCTATCTTTAATAACTTCAATCAAGTCGTATATATTTTGCGAAGTTGCTCCACTACCTGCAATAATAAAGTTTGCGTGTTCAGTAGATACGAAAGCTCCGCCTATTTTATAACCTTTAAGTCCACACTCGTCAATTACCTTACCCGCAAAGTAGCCTTCGTTTTTGAAAACCGAACCGCAGTTTCTACCTTTTGGGTTTTTTCTTGAACGCTTGTAGTTTTTAAGTTTTTCTTCAATAATTTCTATTTCGGACGGGTTGAGAGAAAAACATACTTTAACAATCGCTTCCTTATTTTCTAAAAACCTACTCGTTCTATAACCGAACCCACAGTCTTTTGCGCTTATTATTCCGTTTTCAGTAACCACGTACTTAACGTAATCGCCAACCGTTTTACCAAAACAACCAGCGTTCATACACACCGCTCCACCAACCGTTGCAGGTATCCCGACAGAAAATTCAAGCCCGCCAAGCGAATTAAGGTAAAGTTCTTCGTTAGCGTCACTAAGTTTAACACCGCACTCGCAAACGTATAAACTGCCGTTCAACTTGGTTTTTTGCAAGTTTTTAGTTATAATAACCGCGCCACTATATCCTTTATCGCTCACTAGCAAATTATTGCCACCACCGATAATTTCATACGGGCAAACGCCTTTAACTATAGAAATTGCCGTTTTGAGTTCTTCTTCGCTTTTAGGAAATATCGCTAAATCACTATTTCCACCCGTTCCGTATCTTGTAAAAGCGCCTATCTTAAAATCTTTTTCCCACTTGATTTTTTCAAGATTTAAGGTTATATCTTCATAGCATTTATTAAAATTCATTGCTATCTCCTTTATTTTACTACATTTTGCTAAATTTTACAACTGTTTTAGATATTTTACGATTTCATCGTAATCACATCCACGCGTAAGGCTTGAAAAAGCAAGTTGGCAAACGCTATCGTATTCGCTTTTTAGAGCGTACGGAGAAAAGGTGTACTTTGGCTTAACTTCACTTTTTGAAAAATGCTCGTCGCCAGTATAAAGCCCCGTTTTGTTTACCGAAAACATATTGAGCGAAGTTAATTTATCTTGCGCTTTATCCGATAACAGATAACTTATAAATTCCCGCGCGTAAACCTTTTCGCTATCGCCTTTGGCGGTTAATGAAAGGTATTGATATAAATCGGAATACTCTAATATTGGCGTTAAAGTAAACGCCTGCTCGTTATTTATTAGCCTTATAACGTCCCTTTGAGTTCCTATCATAACGGCGTCTTTTTTAGTCGTAAATAAGTTATATGCTTTTATCGGCGATAAAACTTGATAATCTCTACCCTTTACCCCCGAAAAAAGCCCCGCTATTTCAGGCGAAGTAAACTCGCTTTTAGATAGTATTACTAAATCTTCTCCAGCTCCTTTACAAATTCTAAAATAACAGCCTTTAAGATAACTAACGGCGTACCTTTTTCCCTTTGAAAGTTCTCCGCCGTCGCTTACCGTAAAATCAATTTTTTCGGCGTGATTTTCAAGGTTTAACGAACATCCACCGTAGGATATTATATCAGGCGTTTTTCCGCTTTCTACGGCGGATTTTACTCCTTCTATCGTATAACTACTAACCAAGAAGGAAACGTTTTTATATCGTTTAGAAAACTCGCTTGCCCGCCGTCGCAAAAAAGTGGTTCTGCTCCCCTTTCCCCCTTCAAACGAATCTACGTTCCAAATAGTTATAACTACGCTTTTAACCCCGCTTTCAGCCCTTTCTCGCTTGATAAAAAAAGGGCATACAACCAAAATCAACGCGGTTATTACAGCGGTTAAAACCCATAAAAACTTTTTCATATTTATAAAGTATTAAAAAACCGTTAATTTTATTCAACAAAAAAACCGACTACAATTAGCAATCGGTTAATTTTATTAAGTTAAATCAAAAATTTCAGCGTTGTTTATAAACAGATCTTCAGCAACGCTCGTTCCAAATTTACGCTTTATTATTTTGTATGCTTTTTGAATACTAACGTTTCTTCCAACGTGCGCGTCAGACGCTATAAAGTCAACAAACCCCGCCTTTATCGTAGCAAAGGCTTTTTTCATAAACTCTTTTCCGCTTTCGCCCGTTATACTTGACGAGTTAACTTGAATAAGAGCGCCCATTTCTCTAAGTTCAATTAGCCTTTTAGCGCTTAAGTAGGAATATCTTTCAATATGCGCAATAACGGGAATATATCCCATAGTTTTAATATTGTAAGCATAATCTACAATATCAGCGTAATTAAAATAATCAAATTCAAGCAAAACGTACTTAGAGCCGTTAAGAGATAAAACTTTATTTTCTCTAATAAGATCATAAACGCCTTGCTCGCAAAGAATTTCCGAGCCGAGATAAAGTTCTATCGGAATTTCTCGTTCTTTTACTAACGCGCAAAATTCATCGAATCTCTTTTTTATTAAACTTGTAGATAACTCGTAAATATCCCGTTTATAATGCGGTGTGCAAATAACTTTTGAAACCCCTTGTTCTACTAAAGTTTTAAGTAGTTCAAGCGATTTTTCATTATTATTACTCCCATCGTCGACAAACGGCAATACGTGAGAGTGAATATCTATCATTCTTCGTCCTCTGAATAGTGATTTTTAAGGTTGCGGTAATAACGATTGTTGTAGTAACTGTAACGAGAAGAAAGTTTACCCGTATTTCTAAACGTGAGAACAGTACCTAAACAATTATCGTTATGTTTTTTCATAAGTTCGTACGCTTCCTTAAGTTGCGAACGGCGTGTTATACCCATGCACGCTACGAAAACTACCACGTCGCTAAGTTTTGAATAATGAATATAGTCGGACACTAAAAGTACCGGCGGACAGTCAAATAAAACTAAATCGTATTCCTTTTTAAGGTCTTCAATAAGTTCTTTGAACTTATCCGAAGTAAATATTATTGACGCGTTGTGCGTTGCTTTACCACGATTAACAACGTCAACCCCATATTCAGTCTTTTTAATAACGTCTGCTATTTCGCACTCGCCAAGCATATATTCCGCTATACCTTGAACGTTTTGAATAGAGAAAATTCTGTGAACTTTAGGTCTTCTAAAGTCAAGGTCAACTATAACTACTTTCTTACCACTAAGCGCTAATGCAACTGCAGTATTTGCAACTACCGTTGATTTACCTTCGCCAGAAATTGCAGATTCAAATTGGAAAACTTTATTTTTACCACTATCCGAAGAATATATAATATTATCTTTGAGCCTGTGGTAATTTTCCCCTTGCCCAGACTTGTTGACTATAATCTTGGGGATATCAGAATCTAAACGCTCGAACTTTTTCATTTTCTTCGATGTCATATTACTTTACCCCCTTGTCTTTTTCTTTACTTCTGCTTTCAATCATATTGGGAGAAATATCAATGGTTGCAATAATTTGACCGTTAGTAATTTGTTCAACCTGATCTTTGTTCGTTATAGTATCGCTTAAAATTCGCTTAATCAATACTATTGCCATTGAAAATACCAAACCGATTAAAGTTGCAAGAATTATTACTTTAGCTCTACCCGTTGAAGTAGTAACGTCCCCTGGAGCAGCGTCTGAATAAACTACTATCTTATCACTTAAGTAAACGTATTTTTCTTGATCGGCATCAATGAGTTCAATACTCTTTTGAACGTAATCGTTCAAAGTTTTAGCAACCTCACGCTTGATAGTTTCACTATCTCCACCGTGCTGGCTATAAGTATAAGTTACCGAAAAGAAAGGAGAGTCCTTTTGAACTATAAAACTCAAAGATCCTTTAAGGTTTATACCTTGCTTTGAAACTTCGTTCATAATTTCGTTACTCGTAAACACCGCTTCGCATTGAGGAACGAGCATTGAACAGTATTGATATGCAATGTGTTCCGAAATATCTTCGTTTCTCTTGCCCTCGTCAGTCTCGGTATAAAGTTTATCTGTAAAAATGTATGCGTCGATTTTAGCCGTGTAACTCGTTTTTTGAACTAAAAATGCGTAAGCACCGCCTAAACACGCAAAAAGCAAGGTGATAATGATTATCCACACCAAGCCTTCACGGAATATTTCAAATATATCGCCGATTGAAAGTTTCTTTTCTTTTTCGTCCATATATAAACGCTCCTTATATACTTAACTTATTATATAATACTATTATTTTACGCCTTTGTCAACGCGTATTTTTTTTATTTGTTTTTCAAACCCGTGATCAGTCGGTTCGTAAAACTTTTGCCCCCTAACTTTTTTAGGAAGATACTCTTGTTCAACGTATTCGCCGTAATCGTGCGGATACTTATATTCCGCGCTCAAAGCCTTGCCTTCTTTACTTAAATAAGACGGGTTTATAAGATGTGGCGGAATATCGTCGTCCTTAATTTCTTCAACCGCCCTGCTCGCCTTTTGCATAGCCTTTATTACCGAATTTGATTTATTCGTTTCGCAAACGTAAATAATGGCTTCGGAAAGGGGTATTAACCCTTCGGGTTGACCTATGTGTTGAAGCGCCGTCATAGCACTCGTTGCAATAACTAATGCTTGAGGGTCTGAAAGCCCCACGTCTTCAGCAGAGTGAACCACCAATCTCCTTGCAATAATCATCGGATCAAGCCCCGCCTTTATCAAGCGTTGGCTATAATATAGCGCGCCGTCGCTATCGCTACCGCGAAGGCTTTTACAAAATGCTGAAAGCATGTGGTAATAGCCGTTTTCATCAATAGAGAGAGCCTTTTTTTGAATTGATTGCTCGGCGTCTTTTAAGGTAATTCTAGTAACTCCGTCTTCATCAACGGGAGTTGTGAGCACCGCAAGTTCAATCGCGTTGTACGCAGTTCTTAAATCGCCGGACGCCGTTATTGCAATATGGTCGTACGCACTTTCTTCAACTTGTAAATCCATTTCGCCAAAGCCACGCTTTTTATCGGCAACCGCTTTTTTAAGAGCGTTTTTGATAATTTCGGTTGAAAGCGTCTTAAACTCAAAAACTCTGCATCTTGAAATTATAGCGGGAGTCATTGCAACGTACGGGTTTTCAGTAGTTGAACCTATAAAAATTATCGTTCCCTTTTCGATTGACGGGAGCAAACTATCTTGTTGCGATTTATTAAAACGATGACACTCGTCAAGAAGTAAATAAGTTCTTTTTCCGTAAGTTTTAAGGTCGATTTCGGCTTGTTCTATAGCCTTTTTAACGTCGGCAACACCACTCGTTACGGCGTTTAACTTAACAAACTTTCCACTCGTTGAGTTTGCAATAATGTTTGCAAGCGTTGATTTACCCGTTCCCGGTGGACCGAAGAAAATACAACTGCCAAGCCTATCTGAAATTATTGCCCTTTTAAGCAAACTTCCTTCACTTGCAATGTCTGATTGACCTAAAAACTCTTTCAAAGTTTCCGGCCTCATTCTCTCGGCAAGCGGAGTGGACTTCTTTTCGTTTTCGGTATTTAATTCATCAAAAAGCGTATACATAATTACCTACTTTATAAAATATAAATTAGTATGATTTTAAGAAAAAATAAAGATAAATTTTTCAAAATTATCCTTTCATTATCGTTACTTTTTTTAATAGTATGCCTGTCCGTTTTCCCAGAGAAGTACTCAAAGAGTACTTTTAACGGAATTACTTTATTTGCAGTTAGCGTTTTACCGTCGCTCCTTCCGTATTTTTTTTTAACGGCTATACTTTCAAGGTTAAACGTTCTAAACTTATTTTTAACAAAATTCAACGGCTTTACTAAAAAGATTTTTAACATTAACGGATATTCTATCTACGCTTTCATTATGAGCGTTTTATCGGGTTATCCAGTAGGTAGTAAAATCGTTTTAGAACTACACTCTAATAAACTTATAAACGATAGCGAAAGTTCAAGGCTTTCCCTTCTCGCGTCTACTTCAGGCCCGTTGTTTATTATAGGCGCTGTAGGTAGCGCTATGTTTGAGAATAAACTTGCGGGAATTATTATTTATATCACGCACGTTTTGTCAGCGGTTTTTACCTGCCTTTTATTTAGAAAGTTAGGCACTTCAAGTCCAATGCTACAAGGCTATGAATTAAGTAGTAAAAGCGACGGCGTTTTATACGAATCTATTTATTCCGCCGTAATTTCTTGCTTAATAGTCGGCGGATTTGTAAGCGTGTTTTTCGTAATTTCTCAAATACTTATAGATTTTAAGATTTTATACCCGTTATCGTTATTATTCAGTTCAATTTTAGCGCCCGTATCAACCGGCAACGAGGGGTTATCTCTCGCCGTTGGGCTTATTGAATTTACTAACGGATCTAAAATGCTTTCCGCAATAGGGGCTACCCCTTTAACGATTTCACTTTCTTGTTTTATTATTACTTTCGGTGGAATTTCAGGAATACTTCAATCGTTAGTATTTCTAAACAAAGCAAACGTTAAAAGTTCCTTTTTTATACTTGGAAAGATTATCCAAGCAACGATAGCCTTCGTTCTTTGCTATTTTACTTGTTATTTTTTTCTATGATAGCAATAACTTCGTTTGAAAGTTTTTCAGTCAAACTCTCTCCGCCGTCAATATCCAATCTTACGGCTGTTGAACTAATTGATTTTAACTCGTTATCACAAGGAATATACAAAGTTACGAGTTCGGGATACAAACTCAAGTTAAAATCGTGCATCTTGCGCTCGTATTCGTAATCTGTTGAGTTTCTAATTCCTCTAATGGTATAGATTATTCCGTTTTCTTTCATATAATCAACGAGCATACCGCCGTGATAAACTACTTTTGCGTTTTTATATTTTTTGCACACGGCGCTAAGCATTTCAAGGCGAATATCAAGCGAAAATTTAGTTACCTTTTCAGCGTTTACGCAAACGGCAACGATAACTTCGTCAAATAAATTAGTCGCCTTTTCTATAACCCACTCGTGCCCTTTGGTAACGGGGTCGAAAGTCCCGGCAAATATTGCTTTTTTCATAACTCTTCTCCGTAAAAATCAAAAACGGCAATCCCGTATTTTCTAGTATCTAAAAGTTTAATACCGCCAATCTCTTTAGAAACCTTGTCCGCTTTATGTTCGTAAATAAAAATTCCGTTTTCCTTTAATAACTTCCTTTCCATAATTGCGGATAAAATAACTGAAATTTCTGAAAATTGGTAAGGTGGATCAAAAAAGATAATATCAAACTTTTTATTAGTTGAACTTAAAAAACTCGTGGCAGAACTTAAAATAAAGGTTTCGTTACAACCGATAGATAAAGCGTTCTCTTTAACTAAACTTAAACTTTCTTTAGATATATCTACAAAGGTTACGGTTTTTGCCCCGCGTGAATATGCTTCAAGCCCAATTGAACCCGTGCCTGCGCAAAGATCTAAAAAGTCGCACTCTATAACTTTTGAACCTAAAATATTAAAAAGAGATTCTTTTGCCCTATCGGAAGTTGGGCGAATAGAGTCACCCTTAAACTCTTTTAATTTTTTTCCTTTATTTTTTCCGCTTATTATTCTCATAGTTTTATTCGTATTCTATTTCCGCTCGTTCTCCCACTTGAGTTAAAATTTCGTACGGAATAGTTTTATATTTTTTTGCTAAATTTTGAGCGTTATCCATAACGCAATAATAATTTTCAAATCGAGCGCCGCCAATAACGCTTATATCCATACACCTTGGCGGAAGTATTTGGTCGTTACCCCTAAAAAAACCGTCGGCATATCCCACCCTTAACAAGGTAACGCTATCAAAATTATATCTTTTACTGCCGTAAAGTAGACGGCTTTTTTTAATATTTTCTCTAACGAGTAAAGTTTTAGCATAAACTTTCATAGCGGGTCTAAAAGTTATTTTGCTATTTTGCAACGGATTATAACCGTACATTGCTAAGCCCACTCTAACCATATCAAAATGAAAAATTTTTCCAAGTAACACTCCACCGCTTGCCGATAAATGGCGCACGGCTTTAGGATAATCGTCAAGAATAAAACTTGATAACCTTAAAAATTTTTCCCTTTGAGTTTTGGCGTATTTTAAGTTTGACGCGTCGCCTAAATGCGAATAAACACCCGTGATTATTACGTTGCCCCGCCGAGCGATAGATAAAATCTCGTTTATTTCATAAACGGTGCTTGCGCCAAGCCTATTCATACCCGTATTTAGTTTTATATGAACTTTTGCTTTAACGCCTAAATACGAACAAACGCCGTCTATAAGCGTTATATCTCGCTTGCTATTAACGGTTAAAGTTATTTCCTTTTTAATAAGCGTTTCTAAATAATTTTCGCAAGCGGGGGTTAAAAGTAAAATATCCTTTTGGTTGCCTGCAATTCTAAGGTCTAACGCCTCTTTAACGAGTGAAACGCAAAACCCGTCAACTTTTGAATAAATTGCGTTTGCCACGCCTACAAGCCCGTGGCCGTACGCATCCGCCTTAACCACGGCGTAAACTTTTACGTTAGGATTAATAAAGGTTTTAATTTTGCGTAAATTATCTAAAATATTTTTAGTTGAAACTTTTTTAATAACGGGATAAGACAAAGTAGTTACTCCGCCCTATTTTATGCAAATCGCTTATTTTTTGTCAAAACAATTAATCGTTGAATAAAATTAAGTATAGGGGGAATAATTAAGTTATGAGTTTTGTAATAGGATTATCAATAGGAATAATAGTCGGCGCTAACATAGCGCTTTTAGTAACCGCGCTATTTTCCATTAATAAAAAAACTAAATGATTTTCCCGTCCTTAACGTTTACGGTTTTAGTAACTAAATTTTCAAACGCGTTCTTATGCGAAATAATAATTAAAGTTTTATCGAGCGAACAAAGAGCAGACGCAACCTCTTTCTCGGTACTTTCGTCAAGCGCGCTAGTCGGCTCGTCTAAAATAATAATCGGAGCGCTAGAGTAAACGGCTCTTGCTATTGCTACGCGTTGTTCTTGCCCTTCTGAAAGGCGGAAGTTTTCGCCTAAATAAGTATTCTCTTTATCGGGAAGGCTATCAATAACTTTATCAAGGCTTGCAACGTTAAAAGCATAATTTAATCTATCTTCGTCGTATTCCCCGTTGAATACGACGTTTTCTTTTACGCTACCGCTAAATATCATATTGCCTTGTGGAACGAAACTATATAAATTTGAAACTTCCGTTGGCGCAAAACTTTCTTCGCCGTTTTTTATAACGATTTCGCCCTTGGTTGCAGGATACAGCCCCGCTATAACTTTAACAAGCGTGGTTTTTCCTTCGCCAGAACCACCCTTTATTAAGAGTTTATCGCCCTTGTTTATTTCAAGGCTGGCGTTAGATATAACTTCGCCGTCGCCATAAGAAAAACTAACTGAATTTAATTTAACGCTTTCAAAATTTGAAAGTTGCTTTTTTCTTTGAACTTTATTTTTAATCTCAAAAAGCCTACCGCCTGCAACGAACATTTCAGCGTGCGCGGTAAAGAATCCGCTAACGGAAGATATTGGCGAGCGAATTTGAAGAACCAATTGCAACATAGCCGTAATCACACCGAAGTTGATACCAACAACTCCGTTCAATATACCGTACGTTCCGTAAATTGCGGTAGCCATGTAAAACAAGGTAAAACAAAGGTTTATTACGGAGTTTACAAACGAGCTGAAATATTTTTCTTTAAGGCTTGCTTTTTTATAGCCTAAAAAGTTATAATCCGCCTTGCCTAAAACAAAATCTTCGGCGTTAAAAGTTTTAACTGCTATCGCGTTATCTGAAATTTCAGAAACGAAGGAAGATTGTTTTGAACTTGCAATTCTTGAATTTTTGTGGAGTTTATAAACCACCTTTCTAACCCAGAACGAGCAAGCAACGATTATAAGAGCGCAACCTAAAATAACGGTGGTAAATAACGGCTGAAGAACGAATAACGCAACGAGCGTTCCAACAAGCCTTACCCCCGTTGCCAAAACGTTTGGCAAAAGGTTTACCCTTATGCTTGAAACCTTCAAAACGTCTCCGTCAAGCCTTGAAACTAAATCGCCCGACGTTAAGCTTGAAAAAGTTTTGTAATCGCTCTTAACAATTCCCGATAAAACGTATTTTTTAAGCAATCGCTCCGAACTTACCATTAAGTTATCGCCAAGTAGCCTTACGATAACCCCTAAAACGTAGGAAACTAAAACTATTACCGCAAGGTAAATAACCGCGTAGATAGTAGGCATTGAATTACTATTTTCAACGGTATTGATAAGCGTTTTAACTGCAAGCGCGAATAAAACGGAAAAGCCTGCTTGAATAGCGCCCAAGAAAACGTATAAGAAATATTTGAAGTTTTTTAGCGGAATTGCTTTATTAATTTCGCTCTTTACATAGTTATTCATACTAATAGTTTATACTAAATAAGTAAATAAGTCAATGCAAGTTTTTTATTTTAATAAAAAGACTTTATTTTAGTTAAAGTTTGTGGTAAAATAATTGTAATAATTTTTTTAGGAGTTTAATATGGGATACAGTATTGCAACGATGCATATTTGGAGATTTTTTAACGGTGATTGCGAGTGCCCTATGTGCAAGTTAAGGGTAAAAACCGAGTGCGATATAGGCGAATTATATCTCTCTGAAGCCGTTATGGAAGACGACGAGCGCGCTCTCGTTAACAAGCACGGTTTTTGTAAAGACCACTTTGACCTTTTATACGCTGGTAGAAACAAATTAGGGCTTGCCCTTCAGCAAGATACAAGGCTTAAATACGTTGACAAGCACATTAAACCTATAAACGCAAAAAACGCGGTAAAAACGGCTAAAAAGTTAAGGGAAGAATTTTCTGATTGTATTATTTGCAAACGCCTTGAATATAATATGAAACGCTATTTTGAAACGGTTGCAAGATTGTATGGCGACGATGAGAAATTCAGAAATCAATTCAAGACGGTAAAGGGTTTTTGCTATCCCGACTATATAAGGCTTGTTGAAAACGCTCCTAAAGCAGGTAAATTTGCGCAAGAATTTTTAGACGTTTTATATGAAAAACAAAAGCAAACCGCTGAAGAAATTCATAAAAACTTAACCGATTTTACTATGGCTTTTGATTATCGTTCAAGTTCACTCCCACCAAAGAGCGCATCGATGAGTTTAGTCCAATCAAGAATTAAATTTTACGGAGAAAAATCAGTTCTTCCCGAAAGGAGATAATTATGGTTGATTTGATAAAAACTGAAGTAAAAAAATACGAAAAGCAAATGCGTGACGGCTTAAAATATATTTGGGAAAACGCTGAAACGGGTTATAGAGAAGTTAAAACTTCGTCTTATATGGCAAAAATCTTTGAAGATTTTGGCTACACCCTAACTTATGCCGACGGTATAACGGGTTTTATAACCGAAATCGATACGGGGCGTAAAGGTCCAACTATTTTAGTTCTTTCAGAACTTGACTCGCTTATAAATTTTGACCACCCCGACTGCGTTAAGGAAACGGGCGCTGTTCACAGTTGCGGGCACGCCGCTCAATGCGGAGCGATGATAGGAATTGCAGGCGCTCTCAAATCCCCTAAAATATTAGAAAAATTATCCGGCAAAATTAGATTGTGCGTAGTTCCCGCCGAAGAACTTATTGAAATTGAATATCGCCAAGGCTTAATTAAACAAGGCGTTATTACTTATTTAGGCGGTAAACCTGAATTCTTAAAAAGAGGGCTTTTTGACGGTGTTGATATGGCGTTTATGCTCCACACGACGAGGGGGGATAAATTTTTGTCCGTTGCTTCCGCCGTTGGCTGTGTTGCTAAAAAAGTAACGTATAAAGGCGTTTCCGCTCACGCTGGTGGCTCGCCTTGGAACGGAAACAACGCTTTATACTCCGCTACTTTAGGTTTATCTGCAATCAACTCAATAAGGGAAACTTTTAAGGAGCAAGACGTTATAAGAGTTCACCCGATAATTACCAAAGGCGGTAACGCCGTTAACGCAATTCCAGATAAGGTAACGATAGAAAGTTATATCCGCGGAACTTCGTTCGACGCTATTAAAGACGCTAACAAAAAAGTTAACCGCGCTCTTATTGGCGGAGCGCTCTCTATTGGTTGCAACGTAGAAATTGAAGATACCCCTGGTTACGCTCCATTTACCAACGAAGTTAATATGCTTGAAGTATTTAAGGAAAGCGCAATCTCAATGGGATATGATTGCGAACTTAAAAACACTACTGAATCAGGCAGTACCGATATGGGCGACCTTTCTTGCATAATGCCGATAATTCACCCCTACGCTCCAGGAGCAAAAGGTTTATCGCACGGCAACGATTATTATATCGATAAACCCGAACTTGCCCTTATAGCGTCCGCTGAAGTTCAAGTGAAAATGCTAGTTGAGTTTTTATCAAACGGCGGTAAAAAAGCAAGAGAGATTATTGAAAATTACAAGCCTTTATTTAGTTCAAAAGAAGAATATTTTGAATATCTTGAAACCTTCAAATCATCTGGGAATAGAATTGAATATTCTAATGACGGCGCAACCGTAAAACTATAATTTCAAAACAAAAAAAAGTGCGATATAATCGCACTTTTTTATTGCTAAAATATTAATCTTCAACGTCGTTAAAATATTCTCTATCAAAAAATTCTTTAAGCGTAATTCCTGCACCTTCGCAAAACCTTTTAACCGTAACTACTTTTAACGATTTCGTTCTACCTTTTAATATATCGTATATCGCAGAAGGCGACATACCACCCTTCAAACAAGCATCGCATATCGTTACGCCTTTTTCATTAACAATCTCTTCAATTCTTTTAATTATCGCTTGATTAGTGTTCATAAACCCCTCAAATTCGTGGAATTCTACATTTCTAATTAACTATTTTCGCCTTTATATCCCCAAACTACTTGACGTGACGAATTCCAATACATACTCCAACCGCTTGGCTTACTTTGAGCCTCACAATAAATTGTAAGTTTTGAACAAAAGTTAAATGCTCCACCAGGTATTCCTATTACGCTATTTGGTATCACTATACTTGTAAGTAAACTGCAATTAGAAAAAGCATAGTCTGCAATAAATTTGCAATTTTTGTCTATATTTGCTGTTTTTATACTAGTACCTACGGTATCAACCAAATACAAATAAGGATTAGTATTGTTGCCTAAATATTTTATATCATCCTTAACATTAAACTTTAATGAATTACATTGAGTAAAAACACTACTACCTATATTTGTTAGAGAATTAGGTATTTCAATATTTTTAAGTGACCCACAACCATAAAAAGCTAAATCACCTAAACTTTTCAATGCATTCGATATATCAATACCCCTAAGTGAATCACAAGAATAAAAAGCATAATCACCTATACTTGTCACATTATTTGGTATTCTAATTTCTATTAATTTTTTACCATAAGTAGTTACACTAGTAACAACATTATTTTCAATATTAAGTATTTTTTCTGTTATAGTATCTCCACAATCACAAACACCAACACCCATACCATTATTATCTATAACAAAGTTCTGATAATAACAACTAAAAGTTTTAATGTGTGAGTTATCATGTGTACAAGTTTTAATATGTTTGCCGTTACCAAGAGAAGTTATATTAGCATAATTATGTTCTTTTGCTGTACCATAAGACTTACCGCACACATAACAAACCGCACTTTGTTCACAAGTAGCATTCCCCCCACTATGAGGCTCAACGCTATTCTTATCACCGCAAATACATTGATACCAATGATTTTGGGTATCATACCTAAACATCGTATAATCATGACTATGTGGTACAAGGTAGTTACAAACAGTACAAACTTTATCGTAACTAGTGTAGTCTTTATAAGTAAGGTCATGTAATTCAACGTTTTGCTTATCTCCACACTCGCACTCTACCCAGTGAGTTAACTCGTTAGATTTCAAGGTCGTGTAATCATGATCATGTCCACATGCAGTTAACGTGAACATTAAAGCGCAAGTAATAAAAATAATAATAAAAATTGGTAATAGTTTATTTTTCATAAAAAACACTCTGTTTTTAATCTTCAGTTTCTTCCGTTTCTTCTTCGTCTTCAGCGGTGTAAAAATCATCGTTAAAGATTTCTAAAATAGTATCTAATTTAGCAAGGAGTTTATCTTTTCCGTAACCCGTTTCGCTCGAAGTTGGAATTATACTTTGACCGCCTATCGTTAAAATGTTTCCAATAGATTTTACTCTTTC
>JAZRSR010000025.1:0-38923 GCA_045651665.1 Christensenellaceae bacterium | reverse complement strand
AAATTTATCCATAACTTTCGCGTTAGCGAAAATATATCTATCCGTTAGGATAATCTATCTTTTGCTTTAGCAAAAATATATCTTTGCCCTTAGGCAAAATATAACTAATCTTGCAAGGCAAGATTACCGATAGACCTTGTTGGTCATCGAAGTCAAAAGACCACGTCTATTCAATGCTCTTAATTTAAGACGTTAGAAACAAGCAAGACAAGGCTCGACGGCAAACAAAAAGTTTGTTAAAGCCGTTATAAGGCGTTAGTTACAAGTTGGGCAAGGCTCGACGGCAAGTTATCGGGTACAATAGACCTTGCTCGGTCATTGTAATCGTAACTTGACGGCAGTAAACGAAGCACAACGAAGTAAATAACGGCTTATAATTCGTCGTTGTAATACAAAATTCCTAAAGTATGCTCACCACAATGAGATGAAACAGTACATCCTGCTTTGGTTTCTAAAATTTCTTCAAAGCCGATTTCTTTAATTGATTCACGAGCGGCTTCAACCATTTCAGGAGTTGCAGAACTATAAGTGATAAAACACATTGATTTATTTGGAGTGTTAAATTCGGTTAAAGTATCTTTACAGTATTTTTTGATGAGTGCGAGCATATTTCTGCCAATGTATTTTTTACCGCTAATCATCTTACCGTCTTTAACCAAAATTTGTGGGCGAACACCCATTGCGCTACCGAAAAGGTACGCGGTTGAAGAACATCTTCCACCTTTGTGAAGATAATCGAGTTTTTCAACGATGAAGCTTGCTTGAACGGCAGAACGCCTTGCTTCAACTTTTTTAGCAACTTCTTCAATATCGGTTTCAGTTTCAGTTAACAGCCTTGCATAAATTGCTTGAAGCGCTACGCCCGTTGATAAAGACGCGCTATCAATTACTCTAACCTTACCGCCAAAATTCTTTGAAGCGTTAACGGCGTTTGTGTGCGAAACGCTCATTTGAGCTGAAATATTAAAGTGAATAAGAGCGTCGTAACCTTCGCCTAAAATTTCTTGAAAGCGTTCGTTATAAAAACCTTCGCTTGCAGCGGCGGTCTTTGGAAGAACGTTATTTTTTACTACGTAATCAAAAACATCTTCCGGTTTAATAGATCCGTCGTCATAATATTCTTCACCGCCCAAAATTACGTTGAGCGGAATAATTTTAATATCGTATTTAGATAATAATTCGGGGGTTAAGTCAATAACGCTATCTGCCGTGATTGCTATTTTCATTTACTTCTTACCTCACAATTATAAATTTAACGTTAATATTTTACTAGAAAACCCATATTTTGTCAATTAAAAAAATAAAACTAAAAAAGTCTTGTATTTTGAAAACAAAGTATGTTATACTTTATTAGTATTTTAATTAACAAAGGAATATTTACTATGTTTGAAATCGTTAACAAAAAAGTTCTTAATCCTACTGTTACTCTTATGGATATTAAAGCCCCGCTCGTTGCAAGAAAGGCAGAACCCGGTCAATTTATCATTTTAAGAGTTGACGAGGACGGCGAGCGTATCCCCTTAACCGTCGCTGGTTACGACCGTACCGCTGGTACTATACGCATTATCTTCCAAACGGTTGGCGCTACTACTTATAAACTTTCCCTTAAAAACCAAGGCGAGTTTATTCAAGACTTCGTTGGCCCGCTCGGTAAACCCACCGAACTTGACGGGCTTGAAAACGTTTTAATCGTAGGCGGTGGCGTTGGTTGCGCAATCGCTCTCCCCATTGCTGAAGAACTTAATAAACGCGGTGCTAAAGTTACTAGCGTTATTGGTTTTAGAAGCAAAGACCTTTTAATTTTAGAAGATGAGTTTAAGGCTTGTTCAGAAAGTCTTACCGTTATGACGGACGATGGTTCTTACGGCAAACAAGGCAACGTTTGCGCCCCGATAACCGAAATGTTTACAAACGGTAAAAAGTTTGATAAAGTTATCACTATAGGACCGCTTATTATGATGAAATTCGTAGTATCCGCAGTTAAGCCTACGGGTATCCCGTGCGAAGTTTCTATGAACCCCGTTATGATTGACGGAACGGGTATGTGCGGTGGTTGTAGACTTACTCTTATTAAAGACGGGGAAAAAGTTACAAAATTCGCTTGTGTTGACGGGCCTGACTTTAACGGTTACGAAGTTGATTTTGACGAGGCTATGGCAAGAGGCGTTATGTATAAAGACTTTGAACGCCACGCTTATGAAGAAGCTTGTAATTTATTCAAGGGGGTAAAGTAATATGGCAAAATTCAATATGAGTTTACAAAAGAACGAAATGCCTATGCAAGACCCTATCGAGCGTGGTAAAAACTTTTCTGAAGTTGCTCTCGGCTATACTTTAGAAATGGCGCTTGACGAAGCAAATAGATGTTTAGAATGTAAAAACCCAACTTGCGTTAAGGGTTGCCCCGTTAACGTTGATATTCCCGGGTTTATTTCAAAAATTAAGCAACAAGATATTGACGGCGCGTACGCGGTTATTGCAAAAACCTCATCTCTCCCTGCAGTTTGCGGTAGAGTTTGCCCGCAAGAAACTCAATGTGAAGCAAAGTGCGTTAGAGCAATTAAAGGCGAACCCGTTGGTATCGGCAGACTTGAAAGATTCGTTGCCGATAACGTTCAAACGGTAGACAATACTAAAGAAGAAAAGAACGGCCACAAAGTTGCGGTAGTTGGTAGCGGTCCATCAGGCCTTACCTACGCTGGCGATCTTATTAAGAAGGGTTACGACGTTACCGTTTTTGAAGCCTTCCACACCGAAGGTGGCGTATTAACTTACGGCATACCTGAATTTAGACTTCCTAAAAAGATTGTAAAAGATGAAGTTGATAAACTCAAAGCGCTCGGCGTAAAATTCGAGTGTAACGTAGTTATCGGCAGAACTTTAACTATTGAAGAACTCTTTGAAGAAGGTTACGAAGCAGTATTCGTTGGTTCTGGCGCAGGTCTTCCAAACTTTATGAAGATTAACGGCGAATCTCTTAAAGGCGTTTACTCTGCAAACGAATTCTTAACGAGAAGTAATCTTATGAAGGCGTATCGAAACGACGCCACTACCCCGATTATGAAAGGCGGAAACGTTATAGTAGTTGGCGGTGGTAACGTTGCTATGGACGCGGCTCGTACCGCTTTAAGACTTGGCGCGGATAAAGTTACTATCGTATACCGCCGTTCAATGAACGAACTTCCAGCAAGAAAGGAAGAAGTTGAAAACGCTATTGAAGAAGGCATTGAGTTTAACCTTTTAACTAACCCAGTTGAAATAACGGGCTATCAAAACCCAGAAGATAAAAGAGATCCAAAAAACGGTTTCGTTACGGGTGTTAAGTGTATCAAAATGGAACTTTCAGACCCCGATGAAAACGGCAGAAGAAGACCGGTTGCTATTCCTAACAGCGAGTTTGAAATTCCTGCAAACACAGTAATTATGGCAATAGGCACTTCTCCCAACCCGCTTATTAAACAAACCACCAAAGGTCTTGAAGTTAACAAGTGGGGTGGAATCGTAGTTAATGAAGACGGGCTTACGTCACTTGAAGGCGTTTACGCAGGTGGTGACGCGGTTACCGGCGCATCAACCGTAATTTCAGCAATGGGCGCAGGTAAAATTGCGGCTAAAGCAACGGACGAATACATTAAAAATAAAGCGTAAAAAAAGCAAAATAAAAACGGTGAACCGATTTCGGTTCACCGTTTATTTTTGTTAGACTAATTCAAAGTTGAATTGAAAAAGTATTTTAAGACGTTAGTTGCAAGCATATCAAGGCTCGCGAGAGAGATAGGCTGAGATAGACCTTGCCGGTCATCGAAGTCTATCGGCTAAGTAGAAACAAAGCATAACGCCGTAAATAACGGATTAAAAAGGTGCACGTTACCCGTGCACCTTTTTAAGTCTTAAAATAAGTTTATATACACCTAATTGGATATAATACAATACAACCGCTATTAAACAGAAACAGATGAAATAAAGTATTATGAACAATATTTTATTCATAAGCGGATAGAAGATTGAAAGGAGCGGTAAAGTGCATTCAAAATATGGCCCGATAAAGAACATATTAAACGTTTGGTCTATTCCCCTTGCTACGAATATCTTATAAACCACAACGTTCAAAAGTAACGCAATTAGCATCAAGATCGCAAAAACTATAAAGCCTTTCAAAATGAACTTGATATTAACTCTTTTACGATTGTGAACGAATAAGAATATTCCTACCGCTATTTGCAAGCCGTGATGAAGCATACTTTGAATATTTATTCCTATCATAGAAATAAATACTTGTTCGGGATAAATGAACGTTACAAGCCCACCAAACATTGAAAACGTCATCATATACGCTAAAACGCTATCTCTAACCTTGCCTTCTCTTAAAAAGATTATGAACGGCAAAACGTACATCGGCGTTGAGCAAAGTTGGAAAGGGAAAGCATACCATTGGTAATTCCAAACTGCCACCCCGTCAACTACGCCTAAAGAATAAACCGTCTGCTTATAAAGTTCAAACACAACCATGGTTATCCATGCAATTAAACAAATAGTGTTAACTACTTTAGTATTTGAATCTTTATATTTCACGCAAAGAAAAACCGTAAGAGCAATTATTGCAAATATAAAGAGAAGATGAAACCAACCGTAACTATGCGGCTTTTCCATCTCGCCTTGTAAAAGTACGATAAATTTTTCTATCCAATTCATAATAAACTCCAAACGTAACTAGTATTAGATACATTTTATCACACAGTTTTCACAAAAGCAAGTAAAAAAAGAGATTTTACCCTTTTACTTGATAAATCTCTCTATCCAACTAATATCAAGAGCCCACTCTGAAACGGTTGATAAGTCGTTGCACCTTTCATTTGCCCTTTTAAGCGCGGAAATATATCCTTGATAGTCACAGCCGTTAACCTTTTCAAAATGCTTTATAGCCCTATCTTCAAGCCCCAAAAGTTGCGCTCTACCTATATGAATTACCGTGTGGCAGGAATTGCAAACAGCTAATACGTCCGTAAGTTTTTGAATGCCATTTTCCTTATCAAACTCCCATCTTTCGTGCGCTTCAAGGCGGTTTACTTTTCTACCGCATATCGAACATTTACCGTCCGCGCGAGCGTACGCGTCCTTCCTAATAAAATCCCACGCCTTTTTTGAAAAGAGCGTTCTTAAATTGTTGTTCCACGCACCCGTAGGCAATACTTCAAAATCGAGTTTAAGTTTATCCATATATATAATATACAACTTCTATTAAAATTTTGCAAGTATAATTTTGTAAATAAAGTTACATAATTTTATTGACAAATTATTAAAATAGTATTACAATTTAACTGTAAGATGACATTAGAAGTCAAAACGCAAAGTTAATAAATTGATATTTAAGACGTTAGTTTGGGTGTTAGACGAGGCTCGCGAAAGCGATAGGCTGAGATAGACCTTGCTCGTTCATCGAAGTCTATCACTTGAGCAGAAACGAAGTATAACGCCCGAAATAACGGGTTATTTAAGCCGTTAGTTACAAGTTAGGCGAGGCTCGACGGCAAGTTATCGGGTACAATAGACCTTTTGCGGTCATTGTAGTCGTAACTTGACGGCAGTAAACGAAGCATAACGAAGTAAATAACGGGTTAAAAGGAGTTATTATAATGAGTAAATCGGTATATAGTATTTTATTAAACGACGAAGTGGTTGATTTAGTTGATAAAATGGCAAGAATAAACGGCATGAGCCGTTCTAATATGATAGAAAAAATTCTTGCAAACGCAGTTTCGTACGAAACGCCTGAAATTAGGGCTAATACAATTTTTTCAGAGATTGAGAGAATACTTTCTTCCACTCCGACTATGAGATATTTAGAGCAACCGAGCAATTATATGGCGTCTATTATGAGCGCGCTAACTTATAGATATAATCCTGCTATTAAATACAGCGTAGAAATTTTCCCTGAATCTAATTATTTGGGGCAATTAAAAGTTACTCTTAGAACTCAAAACCCAATACTGATAGAACACATTTGTGATTTTTACTCACTTTTTGCCGTGCTTGAAAAGAAGTATTACAATAAAAATTCAAGGCATTTATTCGACGGGGTAAAATTTACTAGGCTTTTTACCTTTCCAAGCGCCACTATCACGACTAAAGAACTTGCAAGCCACCTAACTAAATACGTTAGAGATTTCGACGCCTTACTTGGGGTTTATTTTTCAAACTTAAATAGTCCTAACGCTTTTTCACTCGTTGAAAAGAAATTTATTGAACTTAAAAATGGAGCAATTATAATATGAACGCAAATAATTTTACACAAAAATCAATTGAAGCGTTAAACGCTTCAAATAGTTTAGCAAAAGAATACGGGAATCAACAAATAACGAGTTTACACCTTCTCTACTCTCTTTTAGCAGACGGCGAAGGTATAGCAACTAAAATTTTATCTAAAATAACACCAAACTTATCTGAAATAGTAAGCGAAGTTAAAACGGAAATTACTAAACTTCCTAAAGTTTCAGGTGGCGAAGTTTACGCTTCGAGCGATTTTTCTTCAGTTATTTCTAAAGCGGAAGAACACGCTAAAGAACTCAAAGACGAGTTTATCTCCGTTGAGCATCTTCTTTACGGCGTTATTGTTGCTGGGAATAAACAAGTTAAAAACGTTTTAACTTCCAATGGCGTTTCGATTGAAAAATATCTAAAAGCACTTCAAGAAATTCGCGGTAACGTTAGAGTTACGAGCGACAACCCCGAAAGCACTTACGACGTGTTAAACAAATACGGCGTAGATTTAGTTGAAAAGGCTAAAAAAGGGCAAATAGACCCCGTTATAGGGCGTGACGAGGAAATTAGAAACGTTATTAGAATACTTTCTCGTAAAACTAAAAACAACCCCGTTTTAATCGGTGAAGCGGGCGTTGGTAAAACGGCGATTTCAGAAGGGCTTGCAATAAGAATTATGAAAGGCGACGTTCCAACGGGGCTTAAAAATAGAAAACTCTTTTCTTTAGATATAGGCGCGTTAATCGCTGGAGCAAAATACCGCGGTGAATTTGAAGAAAGGCTTAAGGCGGTGCTTTCCGAAGTTAAAAAATCGGAAGGGGAAATTATTCTTTTTATAGACGAACTTCACACTATCGTTGGCGCTGGTAAGACTGACGGGGCTATGGATGCAGGCAACTTATTAAAGCCTATGCTTGCTCGTGGCGAACTTCATTGCATTGGCGCAACGACTTTAGACGAATATAGAAAATATATTGAAAAAGACCCGGCGTTAGAACGCCGTTTCCAACCCGTTATGGTAAACGAGCCGACTGTGCTTGACACTATTTCTATTCTTCGTGGGCTTAAAGATAGATACGAAGTTTATCACGGCGTTAAAATTCAAGATAACGCGTTAATTTCCGCGGCGACTTTATCCGATAGATATATAACCGATAGGTTTTTACCAGATAAAGCAATAGATTTAGTTGACGAAGCGTGCGCGCTTATAAAAACCGAGATGAACTCTATGCCCGCTGAACTCGACGACGTTTCAAGAAAGATAACGGGGCTTCAAATTGAAGAAGCGGCGCTTAAAAAAGAAACTGATAACCTTTCTAAAGAAAGGTTAAAAGTTATTCAAGACGAACTTTCTCTTTTAAGAACCAACTGCGATGCAATGAAGAAAAAATGGGAAGAAGAAAAATCTTCTATAAATAGCGTTCAAGATTTGAGAAAACAAATTGATGAAGTTAACGTTGAAATTGAAAAAGCTGAAAGAGATTACGACCTTAATAAAGCTGCGGAACTTAAATACGGCAAACTACCCGAACTCAAAAAGAAACTTGATACTGCTGAAAAAACGCCAAAGAGTGAAACTTCACTTTTAAGAGATAAAGTTACTGAAGACGAAATTTCTAAAATCGTTTCACGCTGGACGGGTATTCCCGTAACCAAACTTTTAGAAGGAGAAAAGGAAAAACTTATAAATCTTGAAAATATTCTTCATAAACGAGTTATTGGACAAGACGAAGCGGTTAAGAAAGTTTCAGAAGCAATACTGCGTTCAAGGGCGGGTATTCAAGACCCCAACCGCCCTATCGGCTCGTTCTTATTCTTAGGGCCAACGGGCGTTGGTAAAACGGAACTTGCTAAAACGCTTGCCGAAACGCTGTTTGACGACGAGAAAAACCTTATTCGCATCGATATGAGCGAGTATATGGAAAAATTTAGCGTGTCAAGGCTTATTGGCGCGCCACCGGGATACGTTGGGTTTGAAGATGGCGGTCAACTTACAGAAGCCGTGAGAAGAAAACCCTATTCAGTAATACTTTTTGATGAAGTTGAAAAAGCCCACCCCGACGTTTTTAACGTTTTACTTCAAGTGCTTGACGACGGCAGAGTAACCGATTCACAAGGAAGAACGGTTGACTTTAAGAATACCGTTATAATTCTTACTAGTAACCTAGGTTCGCCTATTATTTTAGACGGAATTGATAGTAACGGCGAGATAAAAGACGACGCTAAAAAGCAAGTTGAAAACTTATTAAAGCAAAGTTTCCGCCCTGAATTTTTGAATAGGCTTGACGATATAGTATTTTATAAACCACTTGGGAAAAAGGAAATTTCAAGCATCGTTAAACTTTTACTTAAGTCTTTACAAAATAGGCTTGAAGATAAAAAATTGCACCTTGAAATTACGCCCGACGCTATCGATTATATTATCGAAAACGGTTTTGACGGGGTTTACGGCGCAAGACCGTTAAAGAGATTTATTCAATCAAACGTTGAAACGCTTATTGCAAAAGAAATAATTCGCGGTAATTTTCTTCCTGATAGCATATTAAAAGTCGACGTTATAAATAATGAATTAACAGTTAGCGTAAAATAAAAAAGCAAGGCGAAATGCCTTGCTTTTTTAACGTAAATTTTTAGAGTATTCTTTGAGCGTTAATAAAAATAAATTAGCAGTAGTTGAAAGAATTTTAGATTTATTTAAAATATAGCCTATTCTATAATAAGAATTACATTTATAGGGAATTGAGACTATCTTTCTATCGTTTAATGCAGACGGCATAACGCCCGTGCCAACGGTATAACAATCGGTAGTTAATAAAACGTTCATTAAAGTTGCCCTATCGCTTATTTCAATTTTTTTATCAACTTCAAAACCAACGTCTATCTCTTCGGTAAAAAACGATGTGTTATGCGAGCCTTGTTCGTAACATACGAAAGGGAAACTGCCTAAATCTTCACTACTTAAAGCCATTTTTTCTGAAAGCGGATGACCTTTTCTTACGTAAACGTGCGCAGAAGTCGTTAAAAATTCAATAAATTGAATACCTTTGCTAGTTAGATATCTACTCATAAGTTCGTAATCACAATCTTTTATGGCTATAATACCTATGTCGCAAGAGGCGTTTTCAACTTCCTTTATTATGTCAAAAGTCTTAATTTCCCTTAATGAAAAATCATATTTTTTATTACTTAAGTTTTTGATCATATTGCAAAAAACGTCTGCTATAAAATCGTAATGTTGCGTGGCAACACTCAAACGCTCTCTGTTTTTGGGCTGGGAGTATCTATTTAATATAAACTCGTTTTGTTCAACCATTTGTTCGGCGTACCTTAAAAATTCCGCTCCTTCGGGAGTTAATATAACTCCGTTTTTAGAGCGCGCGAATATTTTTATGCCAAGCTCTTCTTCAAGTTGCTTTATGCTTTGAGAAAGACTCGACTGTGCTATGAACAATTTTTTAGACGCTTCGTTCATTGAACCTGTTTTATTTATTTCTAAAACGTATTTGCATTGTTGAATAGTCATATTAAACCCCCGCCAACCCCACGATTGCATTATAAATAATTATAAGCAAAACAGCAGGTAAAGTATTTACCGTTTTTATTTTTTTATCTTCGCTTACGAGTAAATTAAAACCGCTTAAAAACAAAATTACGTAACCCGTAGCGCAAAGTTGATTTATTAAAGTAACGCTTATTATATCTCCAAATAATTTAGATATTAAAAATATAATAACCTGAATAAGCGCTACGAATATAGCAGATATTCCAACCTTTTTTCCGTAGGTGCTACCAAGCAATATTGCAAATGGGAAGTCTACTAAACATTTATAATATAAAAGTGAATTATCTCCGTTTACTGCAAGTAAAATCGGACCTGTTATCTCAAGCCCTCCAACAGCAAAAAACAAAGTTGCATTAAGAATTGAGCCGTCGGTTTTCTTACTAGATAGTTTTAAGATTTTATCGTCGAATTTTAATAGTTCACCGATTAGATACCCAACTATTATACATATTATAACAATTAACAATCCACTTTGTTCTATAACGTTTTGATTTATCTTAAATATATTTTCAACAAAACCAACAGCACTTATAATTATAACGCAAATTCCAAGTAGCGCATTGATTTTTTTGAGCGAATTAATTTTTATAACGCTTCCCAAAAGCGCCCCTAGCGTAATGACTATTGCATTAAATAAAATACCCACGATAAACTCCTTGCTAATATTTTAGCACTAAAGTTATCGTTTGTATAATACTAAAAACCTATATTCCGCTATTAAAAAAAACTATATCGCTAAACAAAAAGTTGCAAAAAACAGGTTTGAGTTCCTATCGCATAGCGTTTACATCTCGCTTACGCTAAAATTATAGTTGCCTCGCAACGTTATAGTAAAATTTTCCAAATTTTACATAAAAAAAGAACGACCTTCATAGTCGTTCTTTTTTTTGGTGGGCGATCAGGGGAATTCCCCTGTTAGGGGAAATGTCCGCAAGGACAAAGGGGTTGCGCCACGCTAGGGGCTGAACCGTAGGTTCGAGTTCCTGTCGCATAGCGTTTACATCTCGCTTACGCTAAAATTATAGTTGCCTCGCAACGTTATAGTAAAATTTTCCAAATTTTACATAAAAAAAGAACGACCTTCATAGTCGTTCTTTTTTTTTGGTGGGCGATCAGGGACTCGAACCCGGGACCCACTGATTAAGAGTCAGTTGCTCTACCAACTGAGCTAATCGCCCTTACGCAAGGGAAATTATAGCACAACAAATTTTCATTGTCAAGAATATAACTGCCCTTTTGATATAAATTTTTATTTTAACCTTATTTTACCAATTTAGAAATTCAGAGCCTTTGAGTTTCAAAATGGCTTCAACAAAATAATAATCGCCGTAGATAATATATTTATGCTTATTTCCGTGATAACTTACGCTACCCATTTGAAGTATTCCGTCCGTTTTATCAGAGTAATCGCACCAATTTTCGCTCATTGCCTTTAATATATTGATGGCAGGGGTTAAGTAAAGTTCCTTTTCGCTATCGGGAACTACTTTTGCAATCTCGATAAGACCGCAGGCTGTTATTGCGCCCGCAGTTGAATCGTAGTAAACCGGCTCGCTTGGAGCGTAGAAATCAAGAAGTGGCAACCAATTAGTTGCTTCGGCGCTTAAAATAAAGTGCTGAGCAGTTTTTTTAGCAGTTTCTAAATAAGAAACGTCGCCCGTGTGAATATAACTTAAAATAAAGCCGTAAACCGCCCACGATACGCCTCTTGACCAACTTGAACCTTCGCCGTAACCTTGCCCGCCGTGAGTTCCCAATATGGTGTCAGGTTTATCAAGGTCATGAATAACGATGTGATTTACAGAACCGTCTGCCCTAACGTGATATTTTTTAGCCATATCCGCATGGTGAACTGCCATTCTATAAAACCTATCGTCCTGAAGTTCTTTGCTAGCCCAAAATAAAAGGGGGATATTCATCATACAGTCAATAATTGAAAACTTGCTCGTATCTTCCCCAAGCCAAGGGCCGTTCCAACATCTAATATATTTAGCGTCGGCTTCGTATCTACTTGCAAGGAGCATCGCAACGAGTAAGTTTCTATTCCTAGACTCTTTATCACCGTTGATTTTATAGTTTGCGCCACTTAAAATGTGCCACATAAAGCCAACGTCGTGATTAAAGTTTTCAATGTATGCAAAACATTTATCTAAAAGTTTTTCGGAAGTTAAAGCGGTTTTAAGATAATCTTCGTTCTTGGTGTGCTCGTACATAAGCATATTAAGCCCGCCCCAAAAACCGTTAGTCCATAAAAAAGAACAGCCTGAACAATCGTCAAAAGACCCGTCTTCCAATTGAGTTGATGGTATTTTATCTCTATTTTTTATGGTAACCTTGCTTAACTTCTTGTCAATTTTTGCAAAAGTTTCGTCAATAAATTCTTTATTTTGTTTAATAATTTGTTCGTAAGTCATATCTCACCTTAAAATTCAAAGTTGAAAGTGATTTTTCCGTCACTTTTTAATTTATAATTAATTGCGTAAGCAGTTGTTAAAATATTGCCGTACGCTATATAATTTACAGTTTCAATAGTTGGAATAATTTGACTATCCGCAGTTAAAGTTAAATCATCTACTACTACTTTTTCGCCGTTGATTACTGGGCGGATAAACGAAATAAACCTAAAATCAACGCTTTCTACGCCGTTTACTTCATAACTAACCTGTACTTTACTTTCTAAAGTTTTATAAGTTGCAAGAAGTTTATCAATCTTAACGGGGTATGCGTTAGTTAAATCGTAAGTTATTTCATTTTTGTCGTTATTAATAACGGTTGCAAAATATTCTTTGCCGTAAACTTGAGTTTTGCCGTTAACTATCGGTACGGAGTGCCCGTAAGAACTACAAGTGAAGGTTTCTTTTGAATACCTAACCGCCATATTATTAGAATAGTCGTTAGTGTAATAACCTGCGCCGGGGTCTACGATATACTGCTTACCGTTTTTGACGATACCAAAAGCGCCTATATCGTTATGGTTGTGCATTTCGGCGTTAGTTCCACCTTTAGAAAAAAAGTCGTAAACTTTTCTTTTTCTAACGAAAACTTGACCGCTACTAAAATAAAAAGATTCTTCTTTTTCTTCCGTTATATCAAATTTATCGTCAAGGCTAATAAGTTTTCTATACCCTAAAGCCCTAGTATTTATGATAATTTCGTTGGGATAGTTTAATTCTAAATTAGAATTAAATAGCCTATTTATTACGGACAACACAAGATTATCGTCGTGCGGGCGTTTTGTTCCCCCGTCTGAAATAGGCAAGAAAATTCCACCGCTTAATATGGAACTTTTAGCAAAGTCAATAGTGTTTTTTACTTTTTCACTATCTAAAATTTTAGGTCTTTCACCAGTCAACTCAAAGTAAACGTCAAAAAATAAAGCAAAAAAACCAAAACCGTATATCCAGTAAGATAAACCTTCAGAACAATACCCGTCACTACCGATAGCGCGTGATATATAGCGTTCCATTGCGCTAAAAATTCTATCCTTTACGATACCAAACCTTTCGGGGAAAATATAAAGGTACGTTATACCTATACCGCAAGAACATACCGAAGCCCAGTTGTTTTTCATACTATCAAAGGCTAAAATTCTCTTTTCGTAAACGTCAATTATTCTCTTTTTCAAAGAATAAGTTACCCTGTTTATAATTTCTGGCGAAAGTTTTTCTTTTAATACGAAAATCGTTTCCGAAAGATACATCGCCGTTTCAGATGCAAACAGGTCGATTTCACTATAATCAAAAGTATTGTCGTTTCCGTCCCTAATTAAAATATGGGCGGAAAGCGACCAAGTGGCATCATCACAAATAGCAGACAAAACGTCTTCAAGTTCTTGAACGTATTTATCGCTTGAAAGTGCTAAAACTTGTAGGAGCATTAAACGCTTTCTTCTTTCAAAATACACCGCCCCATAGTTAGAACTATCTCCCGTTTTATAAAACTCTTTGATATATGAGTAAGGAATTGTAGCAATCGGTATATTTTCATATTCAGTTTCATAGCAACGTTTTACCTTTTCAAAATATTCTTTACCCTTTGGGGTTTCTAAAATTCTTGAAAGGTTTTCATACGAATAAATAAACATGATTAAATCTTGAATTCAAATTTTGCCGAAATTTCTTTACCTTTTACGGTGTAATCAATAACGTAAGCGTTTTTAAGTTTTGCGGAGTGGTCTTTATACTCTATTTTTTCAATAACTGGGGTAACGTTAACGTTTGATACAACCGCCATTTCATTAATATAAAGATTTTCTCCGTTTATTTTAGGTTCGATAAAAGAAATAAACCTAAACGTTATGCAATCTTTCAATCCGCTTGCAAAATAACTTGCCGTAACGCTCGTTTGCTCTAAAACGTACTTTACGGTTAACTTTTCTATCTTATTAGGATAAGCGTTAGTTAAATCGTACTCAATAAAGTCATCGCCCTTACTTAAAACGGTTGCGAAGTACTCTTTGCCGTAAACTTGAATTTGGTTATCAACTACGGGAACGCTGTGGGCGTACGCCGAGCAAGTAAAAGTCTCTTTAGAATACCTTGATTTTATACTGCCGAAATATCCTGCGGTATACTCACCAGCACCCGGATCAACGATATACTGAACGCCGTTTTTATAAATTGAAAACGCGCCTATATCGTTATGGTTGTGCATTTCGGCGTTGTTACCACCTTTTGAGATAAAAATATAATTCTTTCGCTTATCAACTAAAACTTGGCTTTTTTCAAAGAAATTGCTACTCGATTCTTGAATTTTTGCATCAACCCCTTGATTGATATAGTAAAGCCTTCTAAACCCTAAAGGTTTATAGTAAGGAACGTTCGGATTACCACCGTTAATTCTAACGTTTGCGTTAAAAAGACTGTTAACTACCGGAATAGTATCACACTCGCAAGCGTTTTTATCCAAGCAACCGTCGGAAATAGGTATAAATACACCGTCGCCTAAAATACTGTTTTCAGCGTATTTTACAGAATTTTTTACCACTTCGTTATCAAGTATTTTAGGTCTATCTTCAGTAATTTGGCAGTACACGTCAAAGAACGTGGCAAAAAAACCGAAACCATACACCCAATAGGCAAAACCTTCAGAGCAATACCCGTCTTTATCTATCTCGTTGATATAACGATTCATTGCGCTAAAAATTCTATCCTTTACGATACCAAACCTTTCGGGGAAGATATAAAGATAAGTTAAACCTATACCGCAAGCGCAAACGGGCGCCCAATTGTTTTTCATCCTGTCCATAGGAAGTAAGGTCGTTTCGCAAACGTCGATAATCTTCTCTTTTAGCGTATGCTTTATGCGTTTTTTAATATCCGGACAAAGTTTATCGCCTAAAACGTAAAGCGTTTCAGCAAGGGCGAAACTCGTTTCAGATGCGTTCAAATCAATTTCCCAATACTTATAAGTATTGGTATCGTAATCAAAACAATGCGCGGGAAGCGACCAAACTAACTCGTCGCAAATAGCCGAAATTACGTCTTCAAGCGGTTCAATATATTTATCGTCGATTATTGCTAAAAGTTGAAGAAGCATTAAACGCTTTCTTCTATCGAAATATTCGTTTTGAAATTCCGTTCTATTGCCCGTTAAATGAAAGAGTTTGAACTTTGAAAAAGGAAGGGCTAAAATAGGCTTATTTTCATAATCCTTTTCATAACACGCCTTTATTTTTTCAAGATACTCTCTACCTCTTTGAGTTTTAGACGCTTTTAATAAGTTTTCGTAAGAATAAATATACATAATTAAAATTTGAAGCCAAATTTAGCGATTATATCGCTGTTGAAAGTATATTCTACTGCATAAGCGGTAGTAGGAATTGCGCCGTAACCAGAGTAATTGTAAACTTTAACCGTTGGAACTACCGCATTATCACAAGTTATAGTTAAATCATCAATTAACACTTCATTGCCCTTAATTTTCGGCTCGATAAAGGATATGAATCTAAAAGAAATTTCCTTTTCAATTCCCTTAGCCTCATAAAGAGCGTTTACTTCTTTTTCACTAAAAGAATATTTTACGTTAAGTTTTTCAATCTTTTTAGGATAAGCGTTAGCTAAATCGTAAGTGATAAAATCATCGGCTCTTTCTAAAACGGTTGCGTTATATTCTTTGCCGTAATCTTGAACTATTCCATCAACGATAGGAACTGAGTGAGCGTAAGAACTGCAAGTGAAAACTTCTTTGGAATACCTTAATTTTCTATCGCCGAAATATTTTGCGGTGTATTCGCCAGCGCCCGGATCTACGATATACATTTTGCCGTTTCTAAATATAGAGAACGAACCTATATCGTTATGGTTGTGCATTTCGGCGTTATGCCCACCTTTTGAAATGAAAATATATTCCTTTTCTCTCTTAATTAACACTTGGCTAGATTCAAAAAAAGCATCGCCTAAATTTTTATCAACCGCAGGTAGTTCCACTCCGCAAGCATATAAACCACGAAGCCCTAAAGCCTGCGTATCGGCAGTAACAACGTCCTCTCCGCCTTTTGATATATTTACGTTAAACAATCTGTTTATAACGGTTAAAGTATCACGCTCGGCGTGTTCGTTAGTCATACCCCCGTCGGATATAGGAAGGAATTTTCCGTTTCCTAAAATACAGTTTTTAGCATAATTAAGAGTATTTTTAACGACTTCGCTATCTAAAATTTTAGGCCATTTTTCAGTAATTTGATAGTAAATATCGCAAAATAACGCTATAAAACCAAAACCGTAAACCCAATAAGAGAAACCTTCAGAACAATAACCGTCGCTATCTATATTGTTGAGATAACGCGCCATTGCGCTAAATAATCTATCTTTAACGAGATTAAACCTTTCAGGGAATAAGTAAAGATAAGAAATACCTATACCGCAAGCGCAAACGGGCGCCCAGTTGTTCTTCATCCTATCCATAGGAAGTAAAGTAGTTTCGCAAACGTCAACTATTTTATTCTTTACAGAGTGTTTAATTCTCTTTAAGATGTCGGGAGAAAGTTTGTCCTTGAACACGTACGCCGTTTCAGAGAGATAAAAGGAAGTTTCCGTTGCAAAAAGGTCAATTTCGTCGTATTTATAGGTGTTGCACGTTTCTCTATCCAAGCAATGCGCGGGAACGGACCAAACTAACTCGTCGCAAATAGCGGATACGATATCTTCAAGCGGTTCAATATATTTATCGTCGCAAATAGCAAGTATTTGAAGGAGCATTAAGCGCTTTCTTCTATCAAAATACTCAGCTTGATATTGCCCTCTATCCCCGTTTAAGTGAAAGAGCTTAAACTTTGAAAACGGAAGCGCCAAAATGGGCTTGTTTTCATAGTTTTTTTCGTATATTTCTTTAATTTTTTCTATGTAATCTTTAGCCTTTTCAGTTTTAGAAATTTGAGATAAATTCTCGTAAGTATATAAGTACATAATGACTCCTTAAACTAAAGTTCTATTTGTTTTACGGTTGTTTACCAATGTATGCAAGAATACCGCCGTCAACGTATAAAATATGGCCGTTAACAAAGTCAGACGCGCTCGACGCTAAGAATACCGCAGGGCCTGCTAAATCTTCAGGATTTCCCCAACGAGCAGCGGGGGTTTTTGCAATTATGAAACTATCAAACGGATGGCGTGAACCATCAGGTTGAATTTCTCTTAAAGGTGCTGTTTGCGGAGTTGCAATATAACCAGGCCCTATACCGTTACATTGAATATTAAATTCGCCGTATTCACTTGCAATGTTTTTAGTAAGCATTTTAAGGCCACCCTTTGCAGCAGCGTAAGCAGATACGGTTTCTCTACCTAATTCACTCATCATAGAGCAAATGTTAATAATCTTACCGCCACCCTTTTTAATCATTGCGGGAATTACTGCTTTTGACATAATAAAGGGAGCATTCAAGTCAACGTCAATAACTTGTCTAAATTCTTGAGCGCTCATTTCGCACATAGGAATACGCTTAATAATGCCTGCGTTGTTTACTAAAATATCAATAACGCCAACTTCCTTTTCGATTTTAGCGATTGATGCTTGAACGGCTTCTTCATCAGTAACGTCAAAAACGTAACCGTGAGCTTTAATGCCTTCAGCTTCGTAAGATGCTAAGCCCTTATCAACGAATTCTTGCTTAATATCGTTAAACACGATAGTTGCGCCTGCGCCTGCAAGAGCCTTTGCAATTGCAAAACCAATACCATAACTCGCGCCTGTAACGAGCGCTATTTTCCCTTTCAAATTAAACATAATTTTCTCCTTTTTCATTTTTTAATGATTTTATATATATATTCCAGTCGTCACGACTAAAATAATGTGTCCCTTTGCGTAAGTGAAAACCTAAATTTCCACTATAAAACTCGTCTCCTTCTATCGGTAAACGGTCGGGGTGAATAAACCCTTGTTCGCCGTAGATTTGCCAAACTTTAGACGAGGCTATTAACGCTAAATATTGATTATCGTTATCCGCCCAAGTATCTTCCACCGCTCCGCCGATAAAAACTTTTCGCGGTGCGATAAGCGAAATTAAAGCGTGCTGGTCAAACGGCAATTTATCTTCGTTATTAGCGTATTTTAGATAGTTTTTGCAAAACCAATGCGGAAAAGTTTCCGTTATGTTTTTTATAGACTCTGAATACTCGTACCTTCCGCGAGAGAGCGACGCTCCCGAACAACCTGAATTGTTTGCGCAAACGAAAGAAAATCTACTATCTAAGCAACCTGCAAGCAATGCGGTTTTACCAAGCCTTGAGTGGCCTGCAACGCCTATTTTCTTTATATCTACGAAAGGTTTTTCTTGAAGATAGTCAACCATTTTAGATAGAACGTACGCCCACATCATAATTTTACCGCAATCGGTTAAACTTCTCTCTCCGCCAACAAATAGTTTTGCTATACCGCTTGTAAAGTCCCCGTCGTCACTCGTTATATCCTTGTAACAAACGGTAAAAACACCGAAACCGCTATCTATAATCTCTTCAACGGGAAGAGCCCTATCTGGAATTTCGGGGCGAAAATTAATATTTACGAAAAACGGTAACTTTTCATCCTTTTTCGGATAGATAAGTTGAGTTCTAAACTCGTGGCTTTTATTATCCTTTTCAAAACGGAAAGTTACTTCTACCCATTTTGCTTTACCTGCAAAATCAATAGATATTTCCCTTTCGGTTATAGTAGGTTGTATGTGCGGGGGAATATAGCCGTACTCTTCTTTTAGTAAAAGTTCTTTCCAATACGGCTTAAAATATTCTTCCCACCTATCAACGCCAACGCCTTTCTCGTTTAGAAATATATCGGGAATATTCAGTTTTTCTAACTTCTCTTTTAACATAACTAAACTGTATTTGATTTTTGGGTACTTAAGTTGTAAATAGCGTTGCAAACGCAAGCAAGACAAGGCAAAGCCCGAAGATAATACTTTTTGTATTTTCGAGTGGTTTTAACGCAGTATTGCGCCGTGTTTCAAACGCTATAAATTAATTATAGTTGTTGAAAAGTTTACAATAAATCTTCCGTTGCGATATGGTCCATATCGGTAAATTCTTGGTTTTCACCGCACATTGCCCAAATGAACGAATAGTTTTTAGTACCAACGCCCGAGTGAATAGACCAACTTGGAGAAATAACCGCTTCTTCGTTGTGCATAATAATATGGCGAGTTTCGGTAGGCTCTCCCATCATATGGAATACAACGTCGTTTTCACCCATATCGAGATACATATAAACTTCCATACGTCTATCGTGAGTGTGGCAAGGCATAGTGTTCCAGTTAGAACCAACTTCAAGTTGAGTTAAACCCATTGCAAGTTGACAACTCTTAATAACGTCTGGGTGAATATATTGATTAATAACTCTCTTATTGCACTCTTCAACGCTACCACAAGGAACTTTTCTTGCCTTGGTAATATCTATTTTTACGATAGGATAAGATGCGTGCGCAGGACAAGAACTTACGTAGAATTTAGCAGGATTTTGCTCGTCAATACTTCTAAAAGTAATTTCTTTGTTGCCCATACCGATATAAATACCGTCACGGGGGTTCATTTCGTATTCAACGCCGTCGATAGTGATAACGCCTTTACCACCAACGTTAATACAGCCCATTTCTCTACGTTCAAGGAAATATTCGCTTGCAAGTTCCTTACCACCTTCAAGCCTTAAAACTTGTTTAACCGGCATTAAGCCTGCGGTAATAATTCTATCAAAGTGGCTGTAAACCATCCTAATATTGTCTTTAGTGAAAAGATTTTTAATGTGAAATTCTTCACGCAATCTTTCGGTTGTGTAATGTTTTACGTCTTTTGCGTTTGCAGGTTGTCTAACTTCCATTTGTTTTTTATTCTCCTTTATAATTTTTCCGTACGCTTCAATTTGCGTAAGCGCCGCAAACCCAAGCTTTTCAGTTACTTGAACAAAGTTTTTGAGTTTAACGGTACTTGTAATCTTACCGTCAAACTTTATTTCAATCCCGTTTGAATTTTCGGGATATAAATTATCGTTTCTAAGGCTAAACTCACAGGTTCTCACTTCTCCATCGGAAAACTCTACGTCGATATTTTTCCAATACGAGTCGTGCGGAACACCTTTAGCGTCGTTCTTGAAATCCGCTCTAAGATAAAACTTTAACGAATCTATCTCTACTTGCTCGCCAAAATCCAAGGTAAACTCAAGGTC
The DNA here is from genome assembly GCA_045651665.1 of Christensenellaceae bacterium. GTDB lineage: Bacteria > Bacillota > Clostridia > Christensenellales > Borkfalkiaceae > HGM11412. The sequence continues at coordinate 18,456 of JAZRSR010000025.1, read as the reverse complement.
GTTTCTCGCGCCACCCGCCCAAGAATTATACGGGTATCCACCGTGACCTTGATTGTTCGCATTACCGTCGATTGCGTTTCTCGCGTAAAAGCAAGGTTCTTCACGCGTTACGAAGTTTGCGCTGGCGTGCGGATAGCAGTTTTTACTCTTGGGAAAATCGTGCGAGTTAAGCGCAAGATTTCTAACCCCGTAAATCTCGTTATCTTCGGCTTCCCTTACAGAGATTATATGGCATTCCCCGTCAAAAGTTCCGCTTTCGTACCCGTCTTTTAACTCACGCTTGGTTGGAATAACGTATTCAAAACGCTTGTTGGGAAGATATATTAAACTTTCTTTCAAAGTTTTATCAAACTTTGCAAAAACGTAAAAACACCCGTCAAGGTAAATTTTAATCTTATCCCCAGCGTTAAGTTCGCCGTTATATTCGGCTTTTATATTTAAGCCTTTGTATTCTGCTTTAATTTTTCCACTTTTATCAATTATGCTTAACTTAATCATAATTATATTTTACCACAAGTTTTCCTTCTAGTTAATACGCTAATTATATTTTATCCTATAAGATTTGCAATTTTTTTGCATTTTATAATTATTTTATTGCATTTTTCACAAACCTTTAGTAAAATACTTATATGAAAGTATTTTTTAACTCTTGCCACGAGGCGATTGATAGCGCAATTAAGAATAGATCTTTCGGGCTTTACTACTCGGAAACGGCTAAACCCAACCTTGATATTCACGTTCACGACTGTTGTGAAATATTTTTAAGTTTATCAACTGGAAACACTTTTTTAATCAACGACAAGGTATACGATATAAACGCTAACGAACTGTTTATTCTCAACCAATTCGAGGCGCACAAAGTTACCGCGCTTACAAGTGGAAAATTCGCAAGATTTAGCTTGCACGTTCATCCAGAATTTATCCACGCTAATTCTTCCGTTGACGTTGACCTTTACAAGTGCTTTTACCAAGACGGAAAACTTGATAAAATTACTTTAACCCAAGAAGAATCAGACAACTTAAAAAACTTGTTTTTTAATCTCTCTAAAGATTACGAATACGGCGATGAACTTTATAAAAAAATTAGAGTGGTTGAAATACTACTTGAAGTTATTAAGATTTACGACACCAAGCGTACGCAAAGTGGCAAATTCGTGAGCAATAACACTATCCTTCTTGCAATAGATTTTATAAGCAAAAACTACATGCGTGAAATTACACTTGAAGACGTTGCTAAAAATTCATTCGTGTCCGTCAACAAACTTTGTTCGCTATTCAAAACGCACCTATACACTACCGTTAATAAGTATTTAACGAGTACTAGAATAACCAAGGCAAAAACCTTTTTGCACCAAGGCAAAAGCGTAACTGAAACTGCTTACTCTTGCGGGTTTAACGATTACGCGCATTTCATTAGAACTTTCAAATCATTAGTAGGGGTTTCCCCCGGAAAATACAAAAACGATAGCGACTAACCGCTATCGTTTTTTGATTTAACTTTATTTGTTTTTATTAACTAATTTGTTTACGCCGATTATCACACCGTATGCTCCAAGCACCGCCAAGAAGAATACTATCGGGTTAAATATCATAAGCGACCACTCGGGGATAATTCCGCCTGAAACTAAGCCTATATAGAAGGCGTCTTCTTGAAGGAAGAACCAGTTATGTTCTAATATAAGGTTGCCGAATTTTGCCCAAAGCGTAATGCCTACGAGTAAAACGCCTGCGTGCCAGCAGTTTTTGAACTTGGGTTCAACTTCTTTCAAGCAAACGTTCAATATTCCCCAAGCCATAAGAGTGCCGTGATAGAACATCGTTTGAACGGCTTGATAGCACCAAGGCTCGCCTTCGCCGATACTTGCAGGATAGCAAATATACATCATAGGAGCAATAATTGCAAGCATAACAACGGGTTCTTTGAACTTTGCTAAATTCTTGTTGAATTGAACGAACAAAACGATTGGGCAAAGCACCGTGCAAATATGGAACGGAAGTTTATCAAGGTTAAGCCCACCAGCAGTTGCCAACGTTCCGTCAGCATTATAACTTGCATAAACGAAATCGTGAACGAAAAAGTCCGATAAATACGAAATAACGAGCGCATAAGCAAGCACCCTTAAAACCGTACTTTTAACGTTTTGCTCCTTCTTTCTAAACAAAAAATATCCGCCTATTATAGCGCCGAATATAATTATTAAGTAAACAATATGCGCACCTGAAAACGGAGTAACTTTAATGCCCGTATTAAAGTGCGACATCTCAAATAGTTTGAAAAATAACTCTCTCATAGTAACTCCTTACGTTTGCTTTTTAAGTATGGTAAGGAGTATTTTAACACTCTAAACTTTATTTGTCAACTGTTTTTTTCACACAGTTTTCACAATACTACAAATAAAATAAAACAAACCCAAACAATTTGTTTGGGTTTTAGATTTAATTAACGTTATATTCAATTTCCCTTGAATTTCATATACTCGAAAACTTCGTTGCCGTTTGAAAGCCTGAGCGCTCCGTCTTTTTCTAAAATTATTTTAGGAAAGCCACCTATATTTTCCGTTTTATAAACGGGTTCGTAAACGACGTAGCCGTTCCACTCTTTACCCTTGACAAAGCCATCTGCAAAAATCATATTTTTCAATCTATTAAGTAATTTATTATCCATAAACTTTTCTCCTTTATTTAGTTTACGCTTTAATTTTAACAATATATTATGCCATACGCCTGTCATTACAAAAAAATAATTATAAAAAATCTTCGCTTGCGATACACAAGGGGGGGCGGTGGGCATCAAAAAACACTCGTATTTAATTCGTTGTTAGTGATCCACCGGAGGGATTCCCCTAATAGGGGAAATGTCCGCAAGGACAAAAGGGTTGCGCCGTGCTAACGGCCGAACTCCGCGGAGTGAGAGGGGGCGGCGGACATCAAAAAAGGTACACTCGTTTTAAGTGTACCTTTTTTGGTGATCCACCGGAGACTCGAACTCCGGACAACTTGATTAAAAGTCAAGTGCTCTACCACCTGAGCTAGTGGACCATTATTATTCAATTATTTGGCTGGGGTGGCAGGATTTGAACCTACGAATACCGGAATCAAAATCCGGTGCCTTACCGCTTGGCGACACCCCAACGCTTTATAATTGGGGCGAGAGATGGGACTCGAACCCACGACATTCAGAACCACAATCTGACGCTCTAACCAACTGAACTACTCTCGCCATATTGGCACGCCAGAAGGGATTCGAACCCCTGACACCCGCCTTAGAAGGGCGGTGCTCTATCCAGCTGAGCTACTGGCGCACGACATTTTGCTTTAGCGCACCTTCCTAAACGTTTATGGAGCGGGTGATGGGAATCGGACCCACGTAACCAGCTTGGAAGGCTGGTGTTCTACCATTGAACTACACCCGCACTTAACCGCACAATGCTAAAAGATTATAACAAAAAGAATAAACCTTGTCAATCAAAATTCGGTATAATTACAAATTTTTTATTTTAATAATTTTTTTCGCTTTTGAAAAAGTAAAAAATTTACTCAAATTAACGAATTTTTATTCTATCTTCGAGAAATTGGAATAATTTTAGCGTTAATCTTGCCGTTATCTACTGAGATAAAGGCAAAAGTTTCCTTTAAGCCGTAACGTGAAAGCGTGCCTGGGTTTATAAGAGTAATTCCGTCTTCTTCTATTATATTAGGAACGTGCGTATGCCCGTATAAGACGACGTTTGCCCCTGTTTTTTTAGCGTATTCTTTAAGTCTTGCCGTTCCATTTTTCACACCAAACTCGTCGCCGTGAACGGCTAAAAACTTAACGCCGTCTACGATGAAGGTTTCTCTTTTTGAAACAAAGGGCATAAAATCGCAGTTTCCCACAACCATTATTATTTTATCTTCAAACTCAAAAAGTTCGTTAAGATCATTGAGCCCGTCGCCTAAAAAAACTATTTTATCGCTTACGGTAAAATCTCCAACCAGCCTTGCAAGATTGCTCCTTGCGCCGTGGCTATCGGATATTACGCTTAAATACTTAGGCATCTCAACACCTGCAACGCCGTTTTTTTCAAATTGTCAAAGGCGTTTTCTTCGTTCATAGCGTATGCTAAAGAACACGGGGCGTTAGTTATTGAAAAGTACGCGTCTATTCCCTTTGAGTTTAACACTTCCGCTCCGTTACCGATAGCGCCTGCAAAAGCAATAACCTTTTTATCGTACTTTTTAGCAAGCATACTAACTCCAACGGGCGCTTTACCCATTGCGCTTTGGCTATCGAGTTTACCTTCTCCCGTGATAACCAAATCGGCTTGCATAATTTTTTCTTCAAGCCCTATTTTACTCATAACAAGTTCAATACCGGGCGTAATTTTTCCACCTAAAAAGTAAGTAAAGGCAAAACCTAAACCACCTGCCGCGCCCATACCTTGAGCATTTTTATCGCTACTTGGATTATATTTTTTAACCACGGCTGAAAATTTATCAATCCACCTGTCCATATCAATAACCATAGCTTCGGTTGCGCCCTTTTGTCTAGAAAAAATTTCCGAGCAACCAAGAGCGCCAACAAGTGGATTTTTAACGTCACACGCGATAGTGAAAGAACAACCTTTAAGCCTACTATCAGCGTTTTTATCTAAAATTTCAGTTATATCTTTTAACGCTTTTGCGCCAAGCCCTACTGGGTTTCCTTTTTTATCTAAAAACTCGTAACCCAAGGCTTTGAGCATACCAACGCCCACGTCGTTAGTGGCGCTACCGCCAAGCCCTATTATAAAATCACGGCAACCTTGATTTAACGCGTCTATTATAACTTCGCCAACACCGTAAGTGGTTGCAAGTAAAGGGTTGAGCTTTGACCTTTCCACCAAAGTAATGCCGGATGCAGTTGCCATTTCTATTATCGCCGTGCGGTTATTAACTATCCCGTAAACGGCGGTAGTTTTATCCCCCAAAGGCCCCGTTACTTCAACGCTTTTATAACTTCCGCCCATACCTTCAACGAGCGCTTGAGTAGTTCCCTCGCCCCCGTCTGCCAAACAAACGACTTCGGCGGTAGAGTTTTTGTCAAATTCTTTTACGGCAAGCATAACCGCTTCGCCTGCTTTTTTAGAAGATAAACTACCCTTGAAAGAATCTATCGCTATAACAACCTGCATTAAAGTTTGCTCCTTAAATCACATATGGCGCGGTAACGGTGGCTAACCTTGTTTTTTTCTTCGTTGGTTGCTACGCCGAAAGATTTACCTAAATCGTCACTTTTGAAAATACAGTCGTAACCAAAACCGTTTTCCCCGTCTTCAGCGTATAAAATTTCGCCAAGCGTTTCGCCGTAACCTGAAACGATAGTTCCGTCCTTTTTATATAAAACTACGCTTGAAGCAAACCTTGCCTTTCTATTAGTTTGGTTTTCAAGGTTTTTAAGAAGAAAATCACGGTTCAACTTATCGTTACCGTGATCGCCAGCGTATCTTGCGCTGTAAACTCCGGGCGCACCGCCTAAACAGTCGACCATAAGCCCACTATCATCGGCAAGAACGTCTTCCCCCAAAGCGAGTGAAACGGTTTTTGCCTTTATAAGAGCATTTTCGTAAAAAGTTACGCCCGTTTCTTCAATATCTTCGCTATAGCCCACCTGCGCCATAGGAACAACCTCATAAATGTCACCGAGAATTTGCTCTATTTCTTTGAGTTTTCCTTTATTCCCCGACGCTACTATCAGTTTTTTCATTTTCCTTCTCCTTAAGGGTTTTTGTTAAAAAATAAATTAAGAACGGGAACGATACGAGCGAAGAAATAACGTCCGCTATCGGTTGCGCTATCTGAATACCCGTTATGCCTATCAAACTTTCAAGAATTATAAGCGTTGGAATAAACGCCAAGCCCGACCTTAACATTGATAAAAAACTTGCTTTGCCTGCTTGAAACGTGCTTTGAAAAAGCATATTGGTAACTATTGAGCACGGCATTATAATAACGCCTATCGATGCCACGCGGAGCGCTAGCGCGCCAGCGTCTATTACCGCTTGTTTCTTTTGGAATACGCTCATTATAAACTCTGGAACTATTATTCCCGGAATTGATAAAACGGTAACGAGCGCCGTTCCAAATAACGCGGTAAAGAGCGTTGCTCTTTTAACTCTATCGTAACGCTTTGCTTGGTAGTTAAACGAACTAACGGGTTGAAAACCTTGCCCTATTCCTAAACCAACGAAAGCAATAACGCTTATATACTTATTAACTACGCCCATAGCGGCAATTAACGCGTCACCGTAAGGCTTTGAAAGATTATTGAGTATTCCGCCCGAAATCGAAGTTAAACCTTGCCTTATAAACGACGGGAAGCCTATCTTCATAATTCCCAAATAAACAGCAAGCTTTGAAGTAACGCTTTTAATTAAAATTTTACTTTGAGCAAACTTAAAGTATAAAACAATAAGCAAGATAAAACTTACCACTTGCGAAACTGCGGTTGCTAAACCCGCTCCAAATACGCCCATATCAAAAACGTAAACGAGCAAAAAGTCACCCAAAATATTGAGTAAACCACCTGAAACCAAGCCTATCATAGCGTAAAAGGCTTTTCCTTCGTATCTTAAACAGTTATTAAGAACGAACGAGCCCATCATAAACGGAGTTGCAACGAGTACGCACGCCCCGTAAGTTACGGCGTAAGGTAAAATAGTTTCAGTACTGCCTAACAATAGCATTAAGGGCTTGATAAATATTAAACCGCCTATCATCAGCACCACGCCTATAGCGGTAGAAACGTAAAAAGCGGAAGAAACGTATTTAGTTGCGCTCTTAACGTCCTTATCGGCAAGGAATTTAGATATGTAAACGCCTGCTCCGTGCCCAAACATAAACGATATTGCTTGAATAACGCATTGAAGGGTAAACAAAATACTGATAGCGCCTTGAGCGCTATCTCCAAGCCTTCCAACAAAGTAGGTGTCCGCCAAGTTATAAATACTCGTTACGAGCATTGATAAAGTTGTTGGAATACCCAAACTTATAACCAGTTTAGAAACTGGTGTTTCGGTCATTTTCTTAAAGTGCAAATCAACGGTTTTCATAAAAAAAGGTAAAACACGGCAAACCGTGTTTTAGATACAATAATTTTCAATAACGTATGCAATAGCGTCTTGATCGTTAGATACGGGAAGAACTATATCTGCTAGTTCTTTAATTTCTTCCGTAGCGTTAGAAACCGCCATCGAAAGCCCCGCTTGCTCTATCATAGCGTAATCGTTGCCAGCGTCGCCAACGCCGATAACGTCTACTATATCGTAACCGAAACTTTTAGCGATCATCTTGCAGGCGCTACCTTTATCAACGCCTTTAAGATTAATATCAATCATATTATCGGTACTTCTTGCAACGTGGCACTCGGGCATTAAGTTTTTAATATTTTCAAAATGAACGTCGAGTTTTTCCTTATCGTCAAAAAGAAGAACTTTAGGCGATACAAAGTCAGTTTCTTCAATCGTTTTCAAAACGTTAGTATCAATCCTACCCTTAACCCCCGTCAAACTCTCGTAAAGGTCTTTGTACTTAGTTTCCATAGTGCAAATAAAGCCCGTTTCGGGATAAATGTGGAAGTTTAAGCAATTATCTAAACAGTATTTAGCAACTCTTAAAAGTAAATCTTTTTTAATTCCGTTTGTGAAAATAACTTTCTTCTCGTTCAAGTCGTAAAGCATAGCGCCGTTAAAACTTGCGAGCAAGCCGTGAAAGTTTTGAGAAATTAAAATTTTTGAAATTCCGTCGTTTGCCCTGCCCGAACAAAGAACGAATATACCACCACGCTTAACGAACGCATTTATGGCGGATAAATTTTTCTCGCTTATAAAGTTTTGACTATTGCATAACGTTCCGTCGTAATCGGAAACTAAAATTTTATATTTTTTCATTGTAAAAGTTCCCTATCAAAAGGAATAATCTCTCCCGCTTTATGCTTTTTAGAATAAACGCAAACTTCAACCCTAATTTTTCTTTCGGTGTAAAAAGTATGCGAATCGCGAATACCAAAATCGAGCATCTTAACTATTTTTTTATGTTGCGCTTTATCTCTAGTAACGATAAATGAAGTTGCAATACAAGTCTGCTCGTCGTAAATATCACCTGGGTTTTTAACCAAAACGTCAATCTTATACCCGTAAAGGCGAGAGAGTTGACGCTCGTAAACTTCGCTATACTTGCCGTTTATGCCAGAAAATATAATTTGCTCGGTAGCGGAAAAAACTTGCTTAATTTGCTTTTTTGTAAGCGAAATTTTTTCTTTGATGCTTTCCCTTTCTTCGTTAAGGGTAGCAATCTGCTTGTTTACCCCGCGTGCCGAAACGTTGTTTTTACGTTCCTTTTTAAGCGAAAGTGAAACTTCCTCAAGCCTTCCTTGTAACTCGTTAAGCAAAAAATTGAGATTTTTATACTCTTTGATTTTTTCATCAATTTTTTCAAAGTTGCCTATTGCCATCAGTTTTTATCTCCGCCTTTTTTGTAATCTTCAGGATTTCCAAGCGACGCTCTAATGTTAGCCTTAACACTATCAATATACTCTCTTCTAAGTTTTGCTTGTTCAACTTTTTCTTCTTCAGTAAGCCCTACTTCACGAGCTTTTTTCGCTAAAAAGTTAATTCTATCAATATCTATCATAACGATTCCCTTCCGTCTATTCGGTGTATATAAAAAATTATACAATTTTTTTACTTTTTTTGCAAGCGTATACCGTAATTATTGTTTGACTTTTTTAATGGTTATTTGCTATACTTTTTTTATGTATATTTCACATTGCCACTCAAAATACTCGCCAGACGCTAAAAGCGAACTTACAGAGATTATAGATATTGCAATTTCAAGGGGTGTAAAGGTTTTAACTATAACCGACCATTGCAACTGCAAATTTACTCCTGAAAGAAATGATTTTGCAACTATCTGCGCTTGCGTTGATGAAATTAACGCTCTCAAAGAGCGTTATAGCGATAAAATTAAACTTTTAGTAGGAGTTGAAATCGCTGAAGAAATTTTTAGGCGTTCCGACGGCGAAAAGATAAGAAGCGCAAGAAATTACGACGTTATTTTGGGTTCTTGCCACGAGTATAAAAAGGGTGACGTTTTTTTAAGAACGGCATCTCAAGAATTTGAAACTTGGCAAGCAAAAGAAATTGACGAGTTCGTATCGTTTTACTACACCACCGTTTTAACTTTAATTAAAGAAACGGATATTGACGTAGTTTGTCATTTAACCCTACCGCTCCGCTATCTTAAACGCCGTGGCGTTGAGTTTGACAATACTAAATTCGATTATATTATCAAAGAAATATATTCTTTAATGATAGAGAAAAACTTGGCGCTTGAACTCAACACTTCAGGAGCAAGTAGCGGTACGTTCTTACCCGATGAATACTATCTTAAAATGTATAGAGAAATGGGCGGAAAACTCATAACGGTGGGAACGGATTCTCACGTTGCAAAAAACGTTACGCAAGGTTTTTTAGAAGGAATTAATCTTCTTAAAAAAGTTGGTTTTACTGAATATTTTTACTACGAAAAGAGAAAACCTATAGCCGTAAGATTGTAATTTGAACGGTTTAACGGGTTTAATATCAACTTTTTTTGAGAGAAAGCCAAAATTTTATTGACAAAACGTTATTTAAGTAGTATATTATATAACGCGAGCCGCCGTGGCGGAATAGGCAGACGCAAGGGACTTAAAATCCCTCGGTAGCAATACCGTGCCGGTTCAAGTCCGGCCAGCGGCACCAAAAAAGCAGACAACCGTTTGGGTGTCTGCTTTTTTGTATGCCCTAACGGACTTGAAATTTTTCATTTAGGGCTCCCGAAATTGTTTTGCCTGCAAAAGAATTTTGGGAAGAGGAGCAACCGCTATTTTGTCTTAGCGTTTATCTTTAGATTAACGCTTGACTTTTTTTGCGTGTTGCGACGAGGCCAGCGGCACCAAAATGTAGACAACCATTTGGGTGTCTGCTTTTTTGTATGTCCTAACGGACTTGAAATTTTTCATTTAGGGTTCCCGAAATTATTTTGCTTGCAAAAGAATTTTGGGAAGAGGAGCAACCGCTATTTTGTCTTAGCGTTTATCTTCAGATTAACGCTTGACTTTTTTTGCGTGTTGCGACGAGGCCAGCGGCACCAAAAAGCATAACCGTTTGGGTGTCTGCTTTTTTGTATGTCCTAACGGACTTGAAATTTTTCATTTAGGGTTCCCGAAATTATTTTGCTTGCAAAAGAATTTTGGGAAGAAGTATTGGAATACATATTTTATTACCCTATTGCTATGCTATATGCTTTATGCTATAATTAATTTATTATTATACAAAGGATTTATTTATGGAAAAAATTAGAAACTTTTTTGTTAACGACTTATTTAGCGGTAATATTAACTACGATAATAACGGGCTCTTTAGATTTATCGTAATAGTTTTTGCCATTGCTATTGGCATTATTGTTATAACTAATTATATTCCCAAGTTATTTAGGTTTATTAAACGTAAGTTTGGGCTTTTAACTTTGGACAAAAAAGAAAAATATAGAAGGCACGCTCACGAATATATAACTATTCGAACTAACGCTTCTCGTTATTTCAGAATTTATCTTATCCCAACTATCTTGATGACTGTGTTTTTAGTTGGTTTTTTGATTTCAACTGACGTTATTTTCGTTGAAACGTTACCAGTTGCAAAAGAAACGCTATTTTCAATTAGTTTTATTGGCGTAATTGTTTGCTACGTTGCGTTTTTAGTTATTCAATACGTTTTTACTTTTACAGATTTACCCGACACCGTAATTCCAACTTTCAACGACTTTTTACCCCCTGAATACCATACGGTTACAACCACTTATTATACCTCGAGTGGTTATGGCTACCACGTAGCAGGATCTGAATCGCACACTTACGATGCGAATTTTGAAAAAAATTTAGAAACGGGCATAGGCAACTTTTTAAGTTTACTATTTTCCATTTTCACCTTCCTATTTTACGGCATAGTTAACTATTTCGACGCTATTATTAATATTGTTTACAATATTATTATATTGCCGTTTAGAAGGTTACATTTAGGAAAAGTTCAAAGCATTTACGATGATGAAATGAACAAACTTTGCAAGGATAAAACCGCACCGCTTAATGATGGCAGATATATCTTTTTAGATTCGGGAATTTCCACGATTGACTTATACGTTAACTGCATATACGATAAAAAATATTATAAAAAAGCAAAAGACACAATCGAGTCTAAAAAAGACGGCACCGTGGTTATTTATAAAAAAGAAGGTAAAATCTACGCAAACGTTATATCTAAATTCATTTGCGACTATGATAAACCTAATTTCCATTGTTATATTTACTCTACTCATAGAGGCTTAGTTCAGTACGAAATTTATAAAAACCCCGTTAAAGAATACGGAAGTAAAGAGATTTCTTGGGTTAAGGAGTACAACGTTCCTTACTATATCCCAGACGGCAATTATTTATATTATCACGCAAGGACTATTGAAACTATTCAATATTATTATTTCAAGCAACTTTTATCAACTGAAACCCCTTTAACTAAAAAAGTAACCGTAACTTTAGTTAACGAGCTGGGACCGTTTGTTAAACAAGTTAACTTAAGCCAAATTAAGCTTAATAATGCTAAAAAATCATTTACCATAGAAAACTAACACACGAAAAAAGGCGTTTATAACGCCTTTTTTATTTTAGTTCTAAACTGTTTTTTGAGTTTTATTTCTATAATATGATTGTATGCTTGAAAAGCCTGCGTCAAAGATAACTTTAGTTATGGTTGCGGTTGAGTTTTCTTTCAAAATACTTTCCACTCGTTTTAGCCTTAAACTATTTATATACGACGGAATTGAAAGATTTAAGTACTTGTGAAAGGTTTTTGATATATGCGTTTCGGTATACCCTAAACTCTTTGCAATATCACTTAAACTAATTTTCTTTGTATAATTATCATGAATAAACGACAAAACTTTTCTAATAAGTTCCGTTTCAAGGCTAAACCCCTGATTGCTAAAATCAAACTCTTTAAGCAATATGGATAAAACAAGTTCTATTCCGCATGATTTTGAGTAAGAACTATTTGATTTTGATGCAAATTTATCAACGATTTCAACGCAAGTTTTGCAAAGTTTTTGGTTTTTAATAACGGGGTTTTTGGCTCTCAAATTTTTGCGCTCGGCGTTAAAGCGAGATAAAAATTCTAACGGAATAATTATCGTACAGTTATCGCTACCACCGCTATCACACTTTACAACCCCGTGAATATCGTAACTATCGGCAAAGAAAATGCTCCCACTATCTAAAAGATAAGTTTTGCCGTTATGAAGAACCGTCATCTCCCCACTTAAAACAAAAACCACTTCAACGTTAGAGTGAAAGTGCAAATAAAATTCGCCGTAGCGATTCCTTTGAATCTCTATATCGTAATTTTCTTCTCTATCTTTTTCAAAAATTGCCTTCATAAATATACTATACCAAAAAATGAGAATAATTACAATGGTTTTTGAGTATTTTTGAGAAAATTATAATGTTATACTTAAAAAAATGAGAATAGGAGAACGTTATGAAATACGATATAACTAAACTTACTATTGATGAAAAAATAAAACTTTTGTCGGGTAAAAACAACTGGCAAACTAACGACCTTGACGGTAAACTTCCGTCGGTTTTCGTAGCAGACGGCCCGCACGGGCTTAGAAAGACTAACGACGCGCAAAATGAAACCGTTCCCGCAACGGCAATGCCTTCACTCTCCGTTCTTTCAAGCAGTTGGGATAGAGAACTTTGCTATCTTAACACTCAAACCATCGCTGACGACTGCATTGAAAATAACGTTGACGTACTTCTTGCCCCTGGCGTTAATATTAAAAGATCTCCCCTTTGCGGAAGGAACTTCGAGTATTTTTCAGAAGACCCGTACCTAGCGGGCGAACTTGCTTCAAGTTACGTTGACGGGCTTCAAGATAGTGGCGTTGGCGCTTGCATTAAGCATTTTTGTTTGAACAATAAAGAGTTTGAAAGGCTTTATCAATCTTCTGACGTTGACGAAAGAACTTTAAGAGAAATTTATCTTAAAGCTTTTGAAAAGATAGTTAAAAAATCTCAACCGCTTACGATAATGTGTTCATATAACAGCGTAAACGGCGTTCCTATGGCGGAAAACAAATGGCTCTTAAACGACGTTTTGCGTGAAGAATTTGGATTTTCAGGTCTTATAATGTCAGACTGGTGCGCGGTTAAAAACCCATACAAATCTGCTAAAGCAACTCTCGACCTTGAAATGCCTGCAAGATCTATGTCTTACCCAATATTGAAACAAGCGTATGAAAGGGGTTTAATTACCGAAGAAGAAATTGACGTTTGCGCTACGCATTTAATTAATTTGATTGAAAAACTTGATAAATTAAAAGAAAAACGCGTAGTAAAATACTCAATAGAGCAAAGACACGAAAACGCCGTTAAAATTGCAAGCGAAAGTATGGTTTTACTTAAAAACGACGGGGTTTTACCATTAACCAGCGGTAACACCTTGATAGTAGGCAATAAGATATACGGCCCGATAATAGGCGGTGGCGGTTCATCAAAAGTTAAACCGAGAAAACCGCTTGCCAGCTTACAAGAAGAACTTGAAAAATTAGGCACTCCTATAAAATTTTCAACTATCAACGCAACCTTAACCAATACTTTAATCAAGCAAAGTTACGTTATTTACGAAGAAGCGTATGAAAGTGACAACGTTATCTTATTTGTAAATTCCGCTATGACGGAAGGCGAAGATAGCGCGTCTATGAAACTTCCGCCTATAACTGAAGATTATATCAATCAAATTGCAAAGTACAATAAAAAAGTTACCGTTTGCTTATTCAGCGGTAGCGCCGTTGATATGAGCGCTTGGATTGATAACGTTAGCGCGGTTATTTGGTGCGGATTTGCAGGCGAAGGCTTATACGAGGCGTTAGCGTCTATCTTGTTAGGTAAAGTTTCGCCTTGCGGTAAACTTGCGGAAACCTACCCCCTTTCAGTAGAAGATACTCCTACCGGTTTAGACGTTGGAAATTGCAATTACGACGTATATAGAGAAGGTTTAATGGTTGGTTACCGCCATTACGATTATTATAAAAAGAACGTTCTCTTCCCGTTTGGTTACGGTTTATCTTACGCAAAGTTTGAATACTCCGATATTAAAATTGAAAAGAAGACGGAAACCGACTATTTAGTAAAATTCAAAATTACTAACGTTTCTAATATTGATGCGAAGGAAATTTCACAACTTTACGTAAAAGACGTAGCGTCAAGAGTGCTTCGCCCAGAAAAAGAACTCAAAGGTTTTGAAAAAACCTTTATAAAAGCTGGCGAAACGGTTGAAGTAACTATTCCGCTTGATAAAACGGCGTTTAGTTATTATAGCGTTCCGCTTAAAAAAGACTACGTTGAAAACGGTTGGTTTGAAATTCTTGTAGGATCTTCTTCAAGGGATATAAAACTCGCTAGTAAAATTAAAATTGAACTCCCTGAAACCGAACAAGTAACTACCGAATACGTTAAAAACGTTGACGAAATTTTTGATAACTATTGGGGAAATATAGTATTTTCTTATCCACAAGACTAAACAAAAAAAGGCGTTTGATAACGCCTTTTTATTTTTATAAAATATCTAAAATAGAAATTGGACAGTACAAAATACTTTTTTTATCTCTAAATATATCTGCTCGTGAATATTTAGAATAAGAGCAATATAAGTAAAAAACGTAACCTATTTTGGGAAATAATATATTAAGCAACTCTTGATATAAATCGTTGCAACAAAAACTCCTTATTTGTTCAGTTGGGTATAAATAATTAAAAAGTTTTGCTATTCTTTCGCACGTCATAAAACACTTCCTTACATCGCAATTGCAATAATTATAATTATTTTAATATTGCAGTTGCAATATGTCAAGAGATTTTTGCGCAAACTTATTACAATTGCAATATAGTATTGTAATTGCAATTAAGGAAGTGGAGTATGTTTTTAGAAAGATTAAGTGAATTGATTGATGTTAAATGTGACGGAAAGCAAACGGTATTTGCAGAAAAGACAGGGATTTCTCAAAGCACGATTTCTTGCTATTTTACCCGTGGCTCTCTTCCGTCGGCAACTCAACTCATTAAAATTGCTGACGTTTTCGACGTAAGCGTTGATTATCTACTCGGTAGAGAGGACGATTACGGTATAATTCACTCAAAAACACAAGGAAGTTTCACTTTAGAAGAAAAACAAATTATAGAAACTTATCGCAGTTTATCCGCGCGTGAAAAGCAATTGTTTAACGGAATATTTAAGTCTTTGAAAAATGACTAAACAAAAAAAGGCGTTTGATAACGCCTTTTTATTTTTATAAAAGTTTTTTAACTGCCTTTGGAAAATCCAAGAAATCGTCTATTTTTATAAACGGAATATCGGATAAATATACCGACTCGTCGTTCCCACCAATACCGTAATCGTCGCCAACGTAAACAACTTGGTCGTGAGAAATTCCGTTTTCTTTCAAATATTCACTAAGCGCAAGCGCTTTGTTAAATCCCTTGGGCGCCATATCGAAGGAAGAAGAACCACCTACGAATACTTCGTAATCGTTAAAAATCTCGCAAACTTCTTTGTAACACGCCCTTCTTTTTCTGCGGTCAGGATCGAAAACGAATTTATCTTTATTTTCCGCTTTAGTTCCAAGTAGCGCTATGGTTACACAGCCCGACGAGTGATATTCAACGCTATCCCCCTTAAACTCTGTAAACCCATACTTTTCACGAATATATTTAGCGCGTTTTTCAACGGAATCCCTATCACAATCAAACTTACAATCTTTGATGATTTCTATGTTTTTAGTTTCTTCGTTGTATTTAGCCCATTGCAAGCCGTAATTGCCAACGCTATCAGCAGGAAAACCGTCCATTTGATTGAAAATGCGGTTACACATACCTGCTCCCACCATTAAAATTTTATATTTTTTAGCGAGTGCTTTAAGCGTTTCTAAATTTTGTTTAGGGAGCGGGCTTTTATGATTTGAAAGCGTTCCGTCAAGATCAAACGCCATAATTTTAATTTTAGAACTATCAATATAATCTTCCTTAAAATAGCCGAAATCATAAAGCATCCACAAGAAAGTATACCTATCTTTAAGGTCTTTTGCATACTTAACGGCGTCTTTTATTTTATCTTCGCCGTAATAGGATAAAAACTCGGAATAATCAAGCCCAACCTTTTTAAGAGTATCGGATATTTCTTCCATCGACGGCATTTCAGATAAAACCGCTCTAATTTCGTTTTCCTTTTCAATGTAAATAGGAAGTCTATTTTTCTTGTAATTACCTATTCTTTCTTGAAGCTCTTCACAGGGTTTAGCCGAAGTTTTATAAACTCTTAAAAGTTCTTCCGCCCTAAACTTTTCATCGCTGAACGGAACGTTTGTCCATCTAATATTTAATAGGTCTTTCCTAAGTTTTGCAGTAAGCACCGTTGAATAGCCAACGTCTATACCGTGAGAAAAATACGGCTCGCCGTTTAATATACCAACTATTTCAAAAAAGTGCGAGAAATGATGTTCACTACCCGACGCCGGACGAGAAGAACCTGCAAAACTCATCATAATTCCAACTATAACGAGCGCTTCCATTAAGGTTTTAACGCTATCTTTATCACGATTTTTAAGCCCGTCTGCCAAGCGTTCAACTTTCTTAATCGTTTCAAAAGTTATATCGTAGATATAATCGCAAAAATACTCGCCGTTTACGATACTTGAAAGTTTCCAATCGTTAAGCGCTGAATACTTTCCGATAATATCGCCGTAACCTGCTTGAATCATTTCAAAAGGCGCGCCTATTAAAACTTCGGGTTCTGCAAGTATTGCAAGCGGAAGCCCTGCTTTTACGGTATCTTTCATACCGTTTAATATCATAGCGGCTCCCGTTGACGCGTAACCGTCCATCGACGGAGCGGTTGCAACTACTATATACGGAATTTTACTGTAATGAGAAACGCATTTGCATAAGTCTTGCATTACGCCAGAGCCTATCGCAACCATAAGGTCAACGCCTTCTAACTTGCTTTGAACGGATTCAATAGCCTGCTCGTTCGGAATTAAAATAGTTTTGCCTGAAAAAATAACCCTTTTTTCAATCTTGTGCGCTATTACTTGTTCTACACGCTCGCCAGATGCTTTATAGGTGTTTTCGTCCGCAACGAGTAAAACGCTATTAAAATCTTTTGTTAGCTCGCCAAGTTTAGAAATAGCACCGTCTTCAATATATACTTTTTTAATATCGCACTCGTGAACTTTACCGCACTTGCACTCTATTTTTTTCAAAAAGTCGTTAACGTTCATTATTGTATTCCTTAAAGAGTTTTTCGTAACAGTTTTTAACTTCTAACGGCGTGTAATTACTATTAACTTCAAAGTTGAACACTCCGTTGTAACCAACTTTATCAAGCGCGCCGATAATTTCTTGCCATGGAAGAATACCTTCGCCAGGCATATAATGGCGTTCCTTAACTTCGTCACGATCGGAAATATGCACGTTTTTAATTCTGCTACCTATCGCTTCAATATAGTGAACGGGCGACTCGAAAAGCGGATGGTTAACGTCTATTACCATATTGAGTTTAGGAACGGCATCTAAAAGTTCCAACGCTTCGCTCGACACGTTAAGCATACCGTCGTTAGTCATATTTTCAACGCAGACGTTAGCGGGAACGAACTCACATATTTCATACATAGATTTTTTAAGTTGTTCAAGCCTTGCGGGGCGTTCTTCAACGCACGCAGGCTTTTTATCGGGGTGAATAACAAAACAGTTAGGCATATTGCCTTCGTAATGAGAAATAGCCCACTTCACACTCTCAACAGACGCTTTGCGGTACTCTTCGTCAAGCGAAGTAAATTCCCAAAACAAACAAGCGAAGGGAAGATGAACGGTATTGAGTTTTAACCCCCTATCGTTAAGAATTTCAACCGCACGGCGAACTAAAGGATAGTTTTCAATTTCTTCTTCCCTATTCCAAGGCCCTAAAGTAACGAGTTCAGCCCCGTCGAATCCAAGTTCGCTCATTTGTTTAGTCTTTTCTAAAAGTTCTTCTTCTCTAAAAGTAATTTTATAACGTTTTTCATCAAGCCACTTAATACCGTAACAGTTAAGCGACATTCCAAGTTTTAATTTATACATAGTATAACTCCTTAAAATCAAATATAAATTTATTATACAACTAACCATTATTAATTGCAATAATATAAGGTAATTGTTTTTACTTAAAAGTCAAAAAAGAATAAAAAACAGTTGAATTTTCAAAAAAGTTTTGCTATTATTTAATGGTAAATAAAATAGTTATTGGGGTGTCGCCAAGCGGTAAGGCTACGGACTCTGACTCCGTCATTCGGGGGTTCAAATCCCTCCACCCCAGCCAA
>JAZRSR010000024.1:0-53402 GCA_045651665.1 Christensenellaceae bacterium | reverse complement strand
CCCAATCGTAGAAGTAACCAGAATAAATCATACCGCCGATACAACAAGCGATTAAGATTATAACCGGAACGATTAAGTGGCGAACTTTACCTTTTACGTTTGCTACGATAGACTTATCTTCATCAGTAGGAAGATCAGTTTCACCAGCGTTTAAGTCACCGGTGGTTTCAGCAATAAGTTCGTTTTTCTTCATCTTACCGAAATCGAGTTTCATATAGCAGAACACGAACACCATAATAATGGTTAAGATTGCGTAAACGTTGAACGGAATCGTAGACATAAATACAACTAAACCGTCACCGTCAAGATATCCTGAAACTGCAGCAGCCCAAGAAGATATGGGAGCAATAATACAAATCGGCGCAGCAGTAGAGTCGATAATCCAAGCAAGTTTTGAGTGTGAAACCTTAAACTTATCAGTTATCGGACGCATTACTGAACCAACCGTTAAACAGTTAAAATAGTCGTCAACGAAAATTAAGCAACCAAGAGCCGCCGTTGCGCCAAGCGCACCGCTCTTTGATTTAATCTTTTGACCTGCCCATTCACCGTACGCCTTAGCACCACCTGATTTTTGAAGTAAAACTACGAAAATACCGAGTACAACGAGGAATACGATAATAGGAGCGTTACCGCCGAGTTGTTCACTCATAACCGTGAATAAAGTTCCGAGTGCTTCAAGCGGGTTACCGCCGGCAAAAAACATCGCGCCGACGAAAATACCTAAAAAGAGCGAAACGTAAACTTGCTTAGTTATAAGAGCAAGAACGATTGCTACTATCGCCGGGACGAAAGCCCAAAAAGTACCTACCATAATTTCTCCTTTAGTTTAGTGGCCATCGCCACAAAATAAATATTTATGCAATAAATATACTATAACTTAAAAGTATTGTCAACCATTTGAACAATTTAGTTGTCTAAAGTTTAACCGCACCGTAAAACTGCGTGGTTTTTGCCCCCTTTTCACTTGCTTTTTCCATAGCGTACGTAATATTTTTAGAAGTTAATTCCTTTCCTTCAATATTTGCTATAAACGTACCAAAGTACGCATCGCCCGCGCCAGTAGTGTCTACGGGTTTTACGGGAACGGTTGGAACAAAACCCGTTTCCCCGTCTAAATAATAAACGCTACCTTTGCTACCTAAAGTAATTACGAACAACTGACCTTTTTTAGCAAGTTTACGAGCGCCTTTAACAACGTCTTTTTCTCCGGTAAAAAGTTCAAGTTCTTCTTCTGAAAATTTAACCACGTTAGAAGAATTTATAAACGGCAAATACGTTTTTATAGCCGTTTCCACGTTAGGAAAAACGTCAGACCTAAAATTTACGTCGAAAGACAATCTTATACCTAACGACTTTACTTTTTCTACCACTTTTTCTAAAAACTGAGCGCCTTCTTTTTCGGAAATAATAAGCGAACTTAAGTGTACGTGATTTAAGTCTTTATAAGAGTTAAAATCAATAGCGTTAAAATCTAAATGATAGTCGGCAGTATTTTCTCTAACAAACCTAAAATCTCTTTCTCCGTCGGTTAAAGTAACGAGCGCAACGGTGGTTTTTCTATCGCTATCAAACTGTAAATCTAACCTATCAAGATTAGCCTTTTGCATTTGTTTATTCAAAAAATTAGCTAAATCATCGTTGCCAACGCGCCCAACGTACGCGCACTTTGCTCCGCTTTGCTTGGCGTTTATTATCATATTGACGGACGCTCCGCCTAAAAAATCTTTTTGCTCGCCGTTTTCAACGATTCTATCAACTAAAATCTCACCTATTGCAAGTATCATAAACTTCTCCTTTATAGCAACTATATGCTTTTATGATAATTCTTTTTTAGAAATATGTCCATACCTATTTCAAGATATTTTTTAATTTTATATTAAAAAACCGCTCCAAAAATTTTTGGAGCGGTTACTCATTATTTAATTAACGATAAAGCCGTAGTTTTGAAAGATTGGAATAAGTTGTTAATAGTACCTATCGTATCAAATTCAGACAAGAATTTGAATACGTAAGAGTTTTCATAAATAGCCATAATTTGAACTGAACTATCAAACGCAACTACCACTTGGAAAATGGTGCTCGTTACGATTGAAAGACCCATAACCGCAGCGTAACCAACCGCAACGCCAACTAAAAAACCACCGATATGGTCGAACACTCTAAAGAAGGTGTGTTTTGCATCTTTTTTAAGTTCGTAAGCAATCCATTTCATAAAAAGCCAGGGGATAACAAAGCCGACTATATGACCGAGCAAGGTTGAAATACCCGAAATACAAGGGGTTGCAATGCGTTCCGCCATAGTTTTAATAATAGTGTCAGACGCTTCCGTATATGAACCGAATTCCGCTTCAAGCGCGCTTAAACTTGCGCCGAGATTATCAAGGAAATTAACGAAGTTTTCAGGCATTGATGCAAAGAGTTCGGCAAGGTTATAACCGTTTGCATTGTGGGCGACAAGATCTTGAAGTGAAACGTGAACGGCGTTGGTTACCATATTAGTAATAAACGCATCTTCTAAAAAACCCGTAATTAAAGGGCCGAAGAAGAAGGCACACGCCAAAGCAAGCCAAGCCTTACCTATTTTATATAAAGCACGGTCAAGCCCGTATTTCGTAAAGAATACTACGAACAATATAAATATTATAACTAAAATTATATCAACTAATATCGACATATTTTATCCTCCGTAAAACAACATAAGCATATTTTACCACTTTATAAATAAAAATGCAATAAGATTGAATAAAAATACACCAATATTGAATTGAAAAAGTAAACTTAAGGCTCGGCAAAATTGCCGAGCCTTTAATTTAATTATTCATCATCTTCACTATCAACGTCCGCATCGGCAGTTAAAGGTTCTGCGTCTTTTCTATAGAAGAATATAGACGGACCAACGAATATTACGAACAATATAATAAAGTAAACAAAGTTAATAACGCCCGACCACGAACCCGTTGTAATAAGGCTAAATAAACCCGTTCCGCAAAGTGTAAAGAACGTAGAGCCAATAATTGCAATTATCGGCATTACGAAACGCTTGAACACGCCAACGTCCTTAAACTTACGGATAATGCAAACGTACATCGTGATATACATAGCATAGATAATTGCGCAAACGAGTTCGTCAAGCGCGCCAAACCTTGCAAGGAACCAATCGTTATTGAATATAAGAGCCCATAACGCTAAAATTATTACCGTGCAAGCGTAACCGTAAACGCATGACCAAAACGAAGTTGAGCCGTTTACGCTAAGTTTAGAGAACTTTTTGGGGCAAATGCCTTGACCACGGCAAGAAAGAGTATACATACCACGGCAAGAACTGATAACCAAGCCGTTTACCGTACCCATACAAGAAATAGTTATAAATAAGGTAAATAAAATTCCGCCAAAGTTACCAAAAATCTTTTCGAATACGACAACGGGAGCGTTAGCATCCGCTTCTATAACGCCTGCGTTACCTAAAACTGCTGAAAGTGACGCGTAGTATAAAATATAGAACACGAGTATTGCTATCGTACCGAACACGAGCGCCCTTGGAAGATTCTTTTTAGAATCTTTAAGTTCGGCGTTTATTGAAGTAGCGCAAACCCAACCTTCGTAAGCAAACGCCGTAGTGGTAATCGCAGCGCCAAAGTTTGCAGTTCCTAATTCCGCGCTGTTTTTGAAAGCGTTAACGATACCGAATTCAGGGCCTATAATAAGGCTTGCAAACAACCCAACAACAACTATAAGAGCAATGGGAACAAGTTTAATAACCGTTGACGAAACTTGGAATTTTGCCGAAAGTTTAGGAGAATAGTAATTTATCACTACTGAAAGCGTAATAAAAGCAAAGGCAAACAAAATTAATTGCCAATCGCCGTACCAGTAGTTCAACCCAAACATGCTAAAGAAATAGTGCCCTGCAAAGATTGCTACTATTGAAGTAATGATGGGATAATAAAGCGTAGTCATAGTCCACGCGATAAAATAACCAACCTTTTTATTGGTAGCCGCTTCAACGTAGTCAACAACGCCGTTGAATTTTCTAACCTTACTTGCAAATACCGCAAAGCAGAAACCAGAGGTAACCATTATTATACCACCGATAAGCCAAGCAAGAAGAGCAATTTTAAGATCTCCGCCCGATTTAGCAAGAACACCACCCGCTTTAATGAACACGCCGGAACCGATAACTATACCGATAACCATAGCAATACCAGTCCAAATGCCGTATTGTTTTTTTACTTTTTGCATAAAAACTCCTCCTCAAAATATAAAGGTTATATTAATAATACTACAAAAAACAAAATAATTAAAGTGTTTTTGACAAAAAAATTAATTCAACTTATAAAATAAGAGATATAATTTTATAGTTCTGCCTTATTTAATCAATCCCACAGATTAAACTACTTAAATAATGCAATTAAATTTCTTTGGGAGTTTTGCCGAACATTTTTATATACGCTTTGTAAAAAGAAGAATAATTAGTATAACCGCAAGAAAGGTAAACTTTCGTTGGAAGACAACCTTTATCTAGCATAGTTTTTGCAAAGTATAATCTTTTTTGCACTATAGATTTACCGATGAACAAATGAATTTGTATAAAGAATATAAAAGTGGTTATTTTTTTGGTAGAGCGCTATGTTCTTCTGGGGTTAGGCTTGCGTTTAACACTAATAGTACAAGTTTGTTTATCAAGGGAATTACGTCGCACGGAACTTCACGCACGTATTACACTTTTGACGTGTTTATAAACGATAAATTAATTGATTGTATTGACAATTTTTTGCAAAAATTTCCTGAAGATTATCTTGAACAAGACTTAAAACTAGGTGAGTTTGAAAAAAGGTTTAACCTTGGTGACGGCGTAAAAAAAGTAGAAGTATATTTGCCGTTTTCAGTCATTGTTGATTTTGAAGAAATTTCTCTAGATGACGGAGCGTTTATCGAACCTATAAAAAGGAAATATAAGGGATTGCTTTTTGGTGATTCAATAACGCAAGGGTATGATAATGCGCACGTTTCAAATCATTATTCCGTTGCCGTTTCACAATTATTAGACGTCGATTTTATTAACAAAGCAATCGGGGGAGAAGTATTTAATCCAACACTTGCCAGTCTTAAAGATAATTTTGAACCCGACTATATATGGGTTGCTTACGGCTCTAATGACTGGGGAACTGGTTTGGCGTTAGAAGAGTTTTCTAAAAATTGTAAAGAATTTTATCTTACTTTGCGTAACAACTATCCTAATTCAAAAATTATTGCGCTTTCACCTATTTGGAGAAAAGAAATTCTCACAGAAAAAAAAGATTTTAATTTTGACCTTATAGAAAAAACTATTTCTAACGTAGTGTCGAAGTTAGATAACGCTATTATTTTAAGTGGGTTTGATTTGGTACCGCATGAAGAAAGGTGTTTTGCTGATTCAAGATTGCACCCAAACGATTTAGGATTTAGTTTTTATGCGGAAAACTTACGTAAAAAAATACAAAGCATATTGAAATTATAATTAAAGAAGTTATTGCTTTGCTTGCAAGGAGCAATAACTTCGCCGTATTTCAAAGTTAAAGTATAAAAACGCAAGTTTTTATGGCAAAATTTTTAATTTTGCAAAGATTTTGCGATAAGCAAAAGATTTACTTCTTATAGTTTATAATATATTAGCAAAAGGACTATTAAAAGTCGAATCTTTGTTAACGCAAAAACCCTACACTGATGTGTAGGGTTTTCGTTTACTGGCGGAGAGAAGATTCCCCTGTTAGGGGAAATGTCCGCAAGGACAAAAGGGTTGCGCCCTGCTAAGGGTGGCTCGTAAGAGCAAATTCCGCCTTGAAAGGCAAAACCCCACGATAGGTTTTCTATCGTGGGGTTTTGGCGGAAAAGGCGGGATTTGAACCCGCGCTACGTTATTCACGTACTACTCCCTTAGCAGGGGAGCCCCTTCAGCCACTTGGGTACTTTTCCTTGACTGAATTATTATCAAAGTATTAAATTGTTAAAAAGTTTATCGGCTCTACTGCTAAGGGTTCCCGAAGCAGGGGCGCGACGCGTTAAGCAAACAGTACAGTGTACTGTTTGTAGCCAAAGCGGTGAACAAACTCTGTTTGGAACCGGAGTCCCCTTCAGCCACTTGGGTACTTTTCCTTGACTGAAATTTTAAGTTGCTCAAATATAATAGCACAATTATTTAGTATTGTCAAAATATTTTTTAAGTTTTACTCAAAATTTTATTATTGACACTATTTCTTTATCGTTGTACAATATATTTATCTTATATATAGGAGAAATTTTATGGTTCTATGGACGACTGAACACGTTAAAACTCTACTTCCGTCTTTTATCGTTATGATAATACTCGGCATAATTCTTAAAATCTTTCTCGGCAACAAGTCTGAAAAGATTAGATTTATCCCCTTTCAAATTTGCGCGGTGTTTTTATTCGTGCTTGAAATTATCAAACAAGTAAAGAGTTTTGAGCAGGGCTATGACCTTTATCATATTCCTTTGCACTTTTGTTCTTTATTTATCTATACTCTTCCCGTTATGGCGTTTTACCACGGCAAATATAAAGATAACGTGCGCGCGGTAACCACAACCGTTGCAGCATCTCTCTTTTTATTTATGGCAATTTATCCCGACCTTATATATAGCGCGGACGCGATTAAAGGAACTTTTATTAACTTTTTCGATTTCCATACCGTAGTTTTCCACACGGTTGCAACGTTTACGTTCGTTTTAATAGTTAGCCTTAATCTTCACACGCCAAAAATTAAAAGGGACGCTTTATCCGTTTTAGTGTTTATTGCCGTTTATTGCGTAATTGCATCTATTATGGCTCAAGTGCTTGAAACAAACTTTAACAACTTTTATCAATGTAACATCGCTCCACTCCAAGCGGTAAAAGACGCAATACTTCCCGTTCTCGGTTTTACGATAACGCAAATAATTTACGTTTTAATAGTAATAATATTAAATTTGGCCTTTACTCAAGGCGCGTACCATTTTTATAGGCTTGTTAGATTTTTAATAATTAAACTCGAAACGAAACTTAAAAAATAAACGGCTTAGATAACAAAAGGAACTTTTGGTAAACAAAAGTTCCTTTTTTTGTTTGGTGCAGACGATGAGATTTGAACTCACACGGGTAACCACAGGCTTCTGAGACCTGAGCGTCTGCCAGTTCCGCCACGTCTGCATAAATAAGCCGTAATGAATACGGCTTGAATATTAATCTTCTACTTTAATACCCCTTTCTTTAAGCCAAATAAGAGATTGTTTTACCCAATCGTTATAATTTTCAGGAGTTGACGGGGCTCTTTCATTTAATCTTGCGTTGCTATCCGACGTTACGTCGTTAACGGATAAGCCGTGATAGCCCTTTTCAAGAATATGTAAAGAAAACGGAACGCCTGCTTCTTCGTACGCGCACGCTAAAAGCAAGCTACTTTTACAAGGAACGCAAGTATCCCACAGCGTTGCAAAGATAAACGCTGGAACACTATCTTTGTCAACCCTCTTTTCAAGTGAAAGATATTCTTTAAGTTCTACGTCGTCCCCACAAAGATTATTAAACGAACCGCCGTGATATTTACCGCCGTAAATAATAACGGGATATAATAAAACGCAAGCGTCGGGTTTAACGAGCGGTTTTTTATCGCCTAAAAAGTCAAGTTCGGGGCTTGCGTAAATAGTTGCCAAGCACGCGCATAAATGCCCGCCAGCCGAACCACCGAGAGCGCATACGCTATTAATATGGAATTCCTCTGCGTTTTCACGAATATATACCATAGCCATACCCGCTTCTTTAAGAGCGGTTGGGTATTTGCAAGGCTTGGTGCTGTAATTGAGAACGAACGCGCAATAACCTTCGGCTAAATACTTAAAAGCGATAGGCTCGCCTTCTCTTGGGCTGGTATACTCGTAACCACCACCCGGTAAAACGAGCATAGCAGGGCGCTTACGCGTAAAACTTAACGCTTCAAAAATATCGGGGATATACGCCGTGAGTTTTCCAACCGCGTTTTCCGGTTTAGAAAGTCCAAAATATTCGTATAAATCAATCGTTTTTACTATCATTTTTCACCTTTGCAATCAATTTGTTTATATTTTTACCAAGCGCAACGAACTTTTGCTCATACTCGGTCATAACGTTATCTGAAACGTCGCCAGCGTGAAGATCGCGCGTTTCAAAAATTATTTCAAACCCGTTTTCCTTAAAAGAGTTTAAGGAATATTCAAAAAATCCGTCGTTATCCGTTTTGAAATGAATTTCCGAACCGTCTTTAAGTAGATATTTATAAATATCTAAAAAAGAAAAATACGTGAGCCTATGATTTTCATACTGTTTTTTAGGATAGGGGCAAGAAAAATTGAGATAAAGTTTTGAAATAGATTTTTCAGGCAGTTGATACCTTAAAATTTCCGCTCCACAGTTAAAAAACTTAACGTTTTTAACCTGCTCGTTTTTAACCCTTTCCGCTCCGGTTATTATAACGTTTAACTGAATTTCTACTCCAAGATAGTTTATTTCGGGATTTTTTAACGCCTTTTCGCAGAGAAATCTCCCCTTACCGCAACCTATCTCAAGTTCAATTGGGTTATCGTTATCAAAAATTTCAACGGGGGTTAAAACGGAATAACGCTTTTCTTCTTCAAGCCCAAGCAAGTCGCTCGTTTTTGAAATTAAGATAATATCACGAACTTTATCCGCCCTTTCATCTAAGTATTTTTTACGCCTTGCTCTCATTGTTCGGTATACCCAAACTCGCTGATAAGTGATTCTTTATCACGCCAGTTTTCCTTAACTTTAACGTATGTAGTTAAAAAGACCTTACTATCTAAAAACTTTTCCATATCTTGGCGGGCGTAAGCGCTAATTTCTTTAATTTTCGCGCCTTGCTTGCCTATCAAAATTGCCTTGTGGTTTTGCTTTTCACAAACAATATCTAAACTTATCTCGTACACTCCGTTTTTATTCTTCTTAAACTCGTTTACTATAACGGCAACACCGTGCGGAATTTCTTTATCAAGTTTAAGTAGAATTTTCTCACGCATAATTTCAGAAACCATAAATTTAGAGGACTTGTCCGAAACCACGTCTTCACTAAAAATTCTATCTTGCGTTGGAAGGTATTTAAGTATAATATCGATGAGTTCTTTAACGTTTCTGTTCTTTCTTGCCGAAACGGGTATTATCTCGGATATCCCGTCGATTTCAGCAATCTTAACTAAGTTTTCGGGGATATTTTCCTTAGGCATAATATCGGTTTTGCTCATAGCAACGATTAAAGGAATATCCGAAACCATTGACTTTAGAAGAGTTAAGTCTTCTTCCTTTAACCCGTCGTGCACGTCGAGAACGAATAGCACGAGATCAACGTCTTTAACCGTTTTTCTCGCAGTCTTTTGCATCTTTCTATTAAGTTCGGTTTTAGATCTATAAAAACCCGGCGTATCTTCAAAGATTATTTGATAATCATTAGTCGTTAACACACCTAAAATTCTATCTCTCGTAGTTTGGGGCTTTGGCGAAACTATTGCAACCTTTTCCCCTACTATTACGTTTACTAACGTTGATTTTCCCGCGTTCGCTTTTCCTACGACCGCTACCGTACCGCATTTCATCTCTTTATCCCTATTTTCTCCATAACGGCGTTCGCAAGTGAACGCATTTCTTTATCGTCGCTTTCTTCAATATGGTCGTAACCAAACAAATGAAGAAGCCCGTGAGTTAAAAGATAGCAAAGTTCTCTTTCTAAACTGTGGTTAAACTCTTCAGCCTGTTCTTTAGCCCTTGCTAAACAAATGATAATACTACCTAAAAACACCCTTTTACCGCTATCGTCAAGATCAAGCGGAAAATCTTTTACGGTTACTTTTTTATATCTTATTCCGTCAAGAGATGGAAAGGACAAAACGTCGGTAACCGCATCTTTATCTCTAAACTCTTTGTTGACTGACTTTATAGTTTCTTCATCAACCATATTAACTTCAACTAAATAGTTGCTCGGTTGGCTTAAAACTTCAAGCACGGCGGAACATACCGCCACCGCATCAAACGGGAGTTTTTTGTTTTTTGAAATAGTGATTTTTGCCACTATCTTCTTCCCCCAGATTTAAGTTTTGGATATTTAACTCTATCGTGGTGCACACCCGATAAAGTGTTTGCAATAGTATTTCTTATTACGCCGAGTTCTTGGAAGGTAATGTCACACTCGTTAAACTGGTCCATATCCATCCTTTCTTCGATAATCTCTTTAACCGCCTTGTCAACGTTTTCGTGCGTGCGGTTTGCAACCGTTCTAACCTTTGCTTCACAAGCATCGCAAATCATAATGATTGCGTTTATTTTGTTTTGCGGTTTAGGGCCGTAATAACTAAAATTTTCAAGATTAAGTTTACCGTCGGTAAACTTAGACGCTTTCATATAGAAAAATCTTATAGGTAAAGTGCCGTGATGTTGTTCAGCCGCTTCCGCAAAAGCCTCGGGAAGCCTTCTCCTTCTAATAAAGTCCGCCCCGTCTCTCGCGTGCGAACGAATAATATCGGTTGAAAGTTCGGGGGATAACGCATCGTGCGGGTTCTTGCCCGATTGGTTTTCAGTAAACATTTCGGGGTTTTTGATTTTACCAATATCGTGATAATACGCGCAAGCGCGAACGAGCAACGGATTTTCCCCAATTGCGTTACCACACGCTTCTGCAAGCATCGCAACGATAATGGTATGGCTGAAAGTTCCCGGAGCAATAACTGAAAGTTCTTTAATGAGTTTTGACTTATGGTCGGTAAGTTCAGCAAGCCTAAAGTTAGTTAACGCGCCGAACATAACTTCAAAGAACGGAAGTAATATCGTGAGTAAACAAGTTGATAAAATTCCGCTACCTAAAGCGTATAAAACGGGGAATATTACCAAGTTAAACTGAGTTAACGGTTCAACTATAATAGCGGTTGCTATAGTTGGGAGCGAAAGAGTAAAGCCCATCGCTAAAACCTTGCCCCTTGAACCTTCGCCGTCAACGGCAAAAATGGAAGTAATACCTACCGCAAAACATAAAACGAGCGAAGTTATAACGTAATTGCCGTTACCTAAAAAAGACGAACAAAGTATATCGAGAAGCAACATATAAATTGCAAAAATGCAGTTCATAAATACCGCCGTACGCTTGTCCGCAAGAACTAAAACTAAAAGAGCGCAAAGCGCAACCGGCCTTAAGTAGATGCTTATTGCTCCAAACAAATAAGAACTTATCATTGATAAGATAACCGCAACGTATAACATCGTAATATTTTTAGACTTCTTTATAAGATTACGATTTTGGCTATAAAAATATAAAACGGAGGTTATAGTTAAAAGAATTACGGAGAACACCACGAATAAAACGAGTTTGAGATTATTCGTTGCGAATTCTAAAACACCGTTAAATCCACCGCACTTAACGGTTAAAAAGATTAACATAACGGCAAGCACCATAAAGGTGTTTACTGAAAACACTACCGCCGTTTTAGCAATCTCCCTTTTCGTCCACTTTGAATTTTTATTCGTTCTTTCCATCTTTTTCTTTCCTTTGAGTAGTTTCTTCGTGCTTAGTATACGCCTTTACTATTTCGGTAACGAGAGGATTCCTAACCACGTCTTTATGAGTGAGATTAACTATTTCAATACCATCAATATTTTTAAGTATCTTAGTTGCGTGGATTAACCCACTTTCCTTGCCTTGCGGAAGGTCTATTTGAGTAACGTCACCCGTGATGAGCATTTTACTACCTTCGCCAAGCCTTGTTAAAAACATCTTCATTTGTTCTTTGGTAGTGTTTTGCGCTTCGTCTAAAATAACGTAACTATTTGAAAGCGTTCTACCGCGCATATAAGCAAGGGGCGCAATTTCTATTACCCCTTTTTCAATTAACTTTTGATAAGTTTCTAACCCGAACATTTCAGCAAGCGCATCGTATAAAGGCCTTAAATACGGATCTACTTTATTTTGAAGGTCGCCAGGTAAAAAGCCGAGTTTTTCACCCGCTTCAACGGCAGGTCTAGTAAGAATTATTTTTTCGGTAAGTTTTTGCTTGTAAGCAACCGCCGCCATACACACGGCAAGATACGTTTTGCCCGTGCCCGCCGGACCTACGCCGAAAACTATGGTGTTTTTATTGATAGCGTCAACGTATTTTTTTTGACCTATCGTTTTTGGCTTTATCTGTTTGCCCCTTGAAGTTATTGCAACCACTCCGCTAAAAGTTTTTTCAATACCGTCAAGTTTCCCTTGCCTTGCCATTTCAATACAGTATAATATTCTTGCCTTGTCAAGCGGTTCGTTAGTTTCAACAACTTCTAAAAGTTTTTTAACCACTTCGCTTGCAAAATCTACGAGCGGTTTTTCGCCCATAATTTTTATAAACCCGTCGTCAACGTAAGCAGTAACGCCAAGTTCTTTGCTAATAACGTTTAAGTTTTCGTCAAAGACACCTAAAAATTCCGCTAAACGCTCGCCCGATTTAATTTCAACCGTGTAATTTTTCAAATATTATCTCCCCGTTATAGTATGCCTTATTGATAACGTAACTACTATAACTCCATCTTTAATTTTATGTTCTTTACGAGCAATCTCTCCGCCTGCGCTAAATTCCGCCAAGGCGTAAGCTAATTCAATTTCTCTATCGTTAAGTAAACTTCCCTTATACTCAAACTCAACGGTTTCAATAAGTTTAACTCTTGCAACGGTAAAAGTAGGATAGGTTTCATCTTCATCTTTTGAAAGCGTATACGCCCCAACGAGCAAATCTCCCCTTTTAACAAAATCGCCAACCTTTACTATCGGCGTTCCCCTTAAAACGACTATTTCTTCAACAACGCCGTCAACCGTACTTATAATATCAAGTGAGTTTTCGCCTAAAACTTCAACCTTGCTCGACGTTATTTGAGAATCTACAACCAAATAGTTGCCGTCCTTATAAACGGAAACGAAAGTTACGTTTGGATTAGAACTTAAAATTTTATTTTCTATCATTTTATAGTCCATACCGCTAAAAAGAACGTACTTTTGAATTCCCATACTTTTCAAAACGCCAATCGTTTCATTTTCAAAAGCCTTTCCAGACCCCTGAATTTTAACGCCTAAACAAACGTTGTTAAAAAGTATTACCGCCAGCGTAAAAACTATTGCGCCGACGCATAAACCGACTTTATTAATAAATAAAGTTAACGGAGATAAAATGCCCCCGTACCCAATTACTTTTTTATTATAGCACATATTTTTGCAAATAGCAAAAAATTTATTAATATCTTGCGCGTCTACGGTAACTTTTGCCAAACTTTCGTTAATTAAGCAAAATTTTATTACGTTTACTTTTTTTCTATGCAAAAACTCAGGGAGATAATTTATATTTTTCCCGCATATCTCGTAGGTTATACGAAGAAAGCCTTTTTTTATCCTTGCCACTCTAATTTTTCCACCTTTCCACTTATAGTTATATCTTTTTCAACGAAAGAAAGAATAGATAGATTTTCGCCGAAAAAACATAGCGTTTTACCTTTTACTTTAAGTTTAATTACGCAAGGCTTTAAGTCTAAAATTTTCTCAACCCCTTCTAAAAAAACACAACTACTGCCAAGAATAGTTATCCTGTAGGGGCTTTCCCCAACGTTGCAAAGATTAAAAAATCCGTTTATACTCTCTCTAAAACCCATATACGCTTGACTTAACTAAATAAAATTGATATATTTATATATATTGTTTTAGTTATACTTTAATGAATTATGGTTAAAAAAACTCTTTTCGGAACAACTCAAAAAGGCGAAACCGTTTATAAATATACGATTTCAACGAATATAGCGTCGGCAAGCGTAATAACTTTCGGCGCAACTTTGCAAGCGTTTATAGTCCCAAGTAAAAACGGAAACGTAGATATAGTTTTGGGGTATGACGACGTTTTGTCTTATGAAACTAAAGGCAACTATATCGGCGCAACGGTAGGCAGAAACGCCAACCGCATAAAAAACGGCGAGTTTATTCTTAACGGCGAAAAATTTATTCTTAACAAGAATAACGGCGTTAATAATCTCCACGGCGGAAACGTTGGTTTTTCTCATAGGGTTTGGGAAGAAAAGGAAATTGATAGCGAAAACAATTCTGTAACTTTATCAATTTTTTCTAAAGACGGGGAAGAAGGTTTCCCAGGGAATTTAACTGCGAGCGTAAAATACACTTTAACTGAAAGCAGTTTAGATATTGAATATTTTGCAAGTTCTGATAAAGATACCGTTTGCAACTTCACCAATCATAGTTATTTTAATCTTGACGGGGCTGGTAGCGAAACTTTTAACGACTGTTTGTTGAAAATTGACGGCGATTATATTTTAGAAGTTGACTCTACTCTTATTCCAACCGGTAAATTACTCAACGTAAAAAACACCCCGTACGACTTTACTAACCTTAGTAGCGTTAAACTCGGCAATGAAAAAGTTAAATGCTTTGACGTTTGCTACGCATTGAAAAATAACGGTAATTACGAGCAAGTTGCTTGCGCTTACTCAAATTCAAGCGGTGTTAAAATGGCTGTTTTAACCGACCAACCCGCCGTTCAATTATACGGTGGCGCTATGCGTGAAAGAGTTGGTAAAGGAGAAAAAGTTTACAAATCACTCGATTCGTTCTGTTTAGAAACTCAAGGCTATATAGACTCTATCAATCAACCGTCCTTCCCACCAATCGTGTTAAAAAAAGGGGAAACGTATTATTCAAAAACCACTTTTAAGTGTGAATTATAAAAGGTGTAAGATGAAAAGTTTACAAATTCCTAAAAACTACAAATCAAACTGCGATATGATTACCAACCAAAAGGCAATCAAGTTCGTAAAAGATAATTTTGAACGCATTTTCGCAGAAAAACTTGAACTTACAAGGGTTTCTGCTCCAATACTCGTGTATTCAAACACCGGGCTTAACGACGATTTGTCTGGCGTTGAAAGAGCGGTTAGATTCGATATAAAAGAACTTGGCCGTGATGCTGAAATAGTTCACAGCCTTGCTAAGTGGAAAAGAACGGCGCTTAAAAAATACGGCTTTACCGCGGGTTACGGTTTATATACGGATATGAACGCAATCCGTAGAGACGATAGCGTTGATAATATTCACTCAATCTACGTTGATCAATGGGATTGGGAAAGAGTTATCACTCATGAAGATAGAACTTTTGAATACCTTAAACAAACGGTAAAAACAATCGTTGAAGCAATTAGCGAAGTTAACGAAATGGCTAAAAAGGAGTTTCCTTTCCTTACGTTAAACGTTAATAAAGACGTTAAGTTCATAACCACTAAAGAAGCGGAAGAAATGTATCCTAACGCAACGGGTAAAGAAAGAGAATATCTTTTAACTAAAGAGTTTGGTACGGTATTCTTAATGCAAATAGGCGTTCCTCTTTCAGACGGTAAAC
Source organism: Christensenellaceae bacterium (assembly GCA_045651665.1). Lineage (GTDB taxonomy): Bacteria > Bacillota > Clostridia > Christensenellales > Borkfalkiaceae > HGM11412. The sequence goes on along the minus strand of JAZRSR010000024.1, from coordinate 37,976 downwards.
CGCACGACAGTAGAGCACCCGACTACGACGATTGGCTCTTAAACGGCGATATACTTTTCTACAACGAAGTGCTTGACTCTTCTCTTGAAATTTCAAGTATGGGAATAAGAGTTGACGAGAAGTCGCTTATTGCTCAACTTAAAGCATCAAACAAAGAAGAAAGGCTCGCCTTTGATTATCACAAGCAAATCGTTGCAAACGAACTTCCCCTTACAATCGGCGGGGGTATAGGTCAATCAAGGCTTTGCTTATACGTTTTACAAAAAGCGCACATCGGCGAAGTTCAAGTTTCCTTATGGCCAGACGGTATGGAAGAACTTGCTAAAGAAAACGGAATTGATATATTATAAAAATAAAAACACGGCGAAGCCGAGTCCCTACAAGGGATTCGGCAACTAAATAAATCCTAAACGGATTTGTGATATTCGTCTAACGACGAGTTATATTGCCTATCGGCAGTTATATTTGCCTAACGGCAAGTTGTGGATTTATTTAATATAACTTTTAGCCACAAGGCTAAAAATATAACTCATATATGCTTAATATTTTGTGGATATGAAAAGCACACTACATTTCACTTTTAGTGAAGTATAGTGTGCTATACTTTTATTATGGATAAAAATTCCCTAATAAGAACTGCCTAATTCGCCGTGTTTTTATTTGTAAAGATTAATAATGTTTTTATTATTTTTTATATTTACTTTCAAATCATTTGTTATCTCAATATTTCTATGCCCTATAATGCAACATTTTAACACAACTCAATCTCCCGTTGTTTATATGGGGATTATATCCCCTTAATAATTTAGATTATAACCCCCATAATAATAAGTGTCAATATATGGGGGAGCAAATGTTTAAGTTTGATAAATTGTTTATTACTATGAAAAATAAAGGCGTATCGACGTACAGGCTTCGTGAAGAGTGTATTTTAGATAGTAAAACTATCCGTAGGCTTAAAGCAAATGAAAACGTCGAACTCAAAACGCTTGATAAAATTTGCAACTATTTGGACTGCAAAATTGAAGACGTAGTCGAATTTGTAAAAGATTAAAATTTTATATTTAACCAAAAAACACGGCGAAATTATTGCCGTGTTTTTTAATTCTTTTACTTAATATTAGTCTTTGAAATAACCTATGTTGCTACCTGAATCTCCCTTAAAAGTCAAGTTACAAATAGATGCAACGAGTGGGTAAATTCCGAGTGTAACGAAGGGAAGGAAAAAGTACGCGCAAGTTCTTGATTTCCAGCCGTTAGGTTTAAGATTAGTATGATTAATAATATAACTACCAATAAAACCAAGGAAAAAAGTTAATAAAAATCTTGCTACATTATTGTTATCTTGCATAAATATAGCCTCCTTTGAGAATAATAACTAAATTATACTAGGTCTTTTGACCTAAGTCAAGTCTTTAGACCTAAAATTTTATATAATTTTTTTATGTGGTACGTAGATGTTATAAAACAAATTATGCAAGAAAAAGACTTATCTCAACAAGCTTTTGCTGATATATTAGGCGTTAATCAAACAACCGTTAGCCAATGGCTTATGGGAAAGAAAAAACCTGGATACGACAGTATTCTGCTCCTTTACGAGAAATTTGATATTGAGCCAAACATTTTGTTTGGTATTGAGTAACTAATCATTAAAAAACACGGCGAATTCGCCGTGTTTTTTAATATTAATTTTGTAATAAAACTTGTTTCTTTACTTTGTTTGCGCTCGATATTATAAACTGCAAACCTATTTATCGCAGTTTTTCTAAAACAAAAAAGCACGTGGGCTAACGTGCTTTTATTGTTTATTTTCATTGTTTAATTTTTGCTCTTTTCTCTGTAGGGCTTTTTGTTTTAGATACTCTTGTTTTCTTTCAAGCCTTTTTTGCCTTACTTCACGGCGGTGCTGTTTTACAAGTTCAACGTCGCCTGAAAAATCAAGGCTTGGAAGTTCGCCCACCGTAGATAAAAATTCTTCCAGCGTTATAACGGTTATTCTCTTTCTTCCTTCATTGCGAAGATTAATTGCCCTTTGTTCTTTTTCCGTTAAAACCCCGCTTTCAGATACGAAGTGATTTGAATTTTCTATCTGACCTACTCTACCGTTTAACGAGTAAATTTTCTTCATCAAAGTTCTATATAAATCAACGTTACCGTATTTTATGCTCTCCGAAAAAGAAAACGATTTATAAGAAAGACCGCCTTTATATCTACGGTTATGCTTATAATTTTTATCAATAAAATCATTTATCAAGTAATTGATTTCTTTCTTGGTTAAAACACCGTTAGTGCAAGGAGTAGTTTCAAGTTTAGTGTTTACGCCTTGAGTTATATGATACCTTCTTAAAAGTTCGGGAATTGATAAGTTTAGTTCTTCAAGCATCTTTTTAAGAAGAAGTAAAGTAACTCGAGCGTCTTCATCGCTCCTGTGAGGGAGATATTCAATCTCCAATTCCGTTGCAACGCTCTCAAGCCCACAAGGATTAGGCTTATTGTAAACGGTTTTATGTAAAAGCTGAACGTCTAAAAATTCATACTCTATTCGCTCTAAACTATAAACTTGGCAAGCATTATTCAAAAAGTCAACGTCGTTAGAAACTGAAAACCCTATTATAAGATCGCAACTTTCAAAGAGTTTTTTTATTTCTTCATACCAATCGGGAAAGGGTGGTTGCGCCTTTATAAACGCTTTGTCGTAATGCAGTTTTATTTTAGACTCGTAACGCTTGGTATGCGGGCGCATTACAATATCTCTCTGCTCGATAATATTAAGTTTTTCGTCCGCTATGCAGTAACCGAAAGTGCACATACTCCCGTCTTGATGGCTACCAGTAGTGCTTTCGATATCGTAAGATAATATTTTCATAATCTATTAAAACTCATAAAAAGTCCGCCGAACGTTCGGCGGGCTTTATATTAAATTATTTTATTCTTCGTCTTTTTCAGGGTAAACTGAATCGAGTTTTTCAGTAAACGCAGTCTTATCCTCTTCAGTCTTGCAACCTACTAACGTTTCGCTGATTTTTAATACCTTTTCTCTATCGAGTTCAGCAAGTTCTTCAAGATTTTCTTCGTATTCGTCAGTATCGATATTAGTCATATCAATAGCATACGCATAACTGCCGAAAATAGAATCTGAAAGGATACAAATAAACTTATTGCCAACTACTCTTGGAAGTAACCAATCAGTTGCCGATTTTGCAGATACGCCGTTAATCTTTTTAAGTTCAGAACCAGCAACGCTTAAGTTGTATCTGTAATAATCTCCGTTTGCACCGCTTAAGTAAATATAATCGCCTTCAACGAAAGCAACGTTCTTTTCTTGAGCGTCTTTGCTGATAAGTTCTCTACCGTGATTAGCGTCTAAAAGCTTAGTGTAATCAAACTTAACAAGCCCTTTAAGGTAATCTGTATTTTCAACGTAGTAAATTTCGTTTAATGATTTGTAGTATGCAGTAGCGGTTAACGCGTTGTCGATATAAGAAGTGCTTCTACCCATTTCTTTGAGGTTTGCAACCGTTACGCCATCGTTAATATTTAAGCCGAAATAGTAAGAACCAGAGTAAACCGTATCAACGCCGGTAACTTTCATAATAAGAAGGCTACCAGTATTTTTTACGATACTTACGTTTGCGCCTGAGAAATCGCTATACTTTAAGATTTTAGCCTTGTATTCATCGTTGTTTCTATTATCTCTTGTAAGACCGTTAGAACCGCAACCGCTAAATACTAATTCTTCAGTACCGCCGAGAACGTAAGAATAAACTTCAGAGAACGCTTCTTCTTGATCTAAATCTTTAGAGTACGCTCTCTTTACAAAGAATACTTTACCAGAATTATCACTTGCTACTGCTAAACCAAGATAATCTTCAACTCTATAAACTTCTTCGCCTTTAGCGTTAACTACTCTAAATATCTTTTTCTCAGTTTCGTCAACGGTAACGCTATATTCGTAAGCAAGATAAACGTTATTTCCGTTTTGAGCAAAGTAGTAAGCGCTAACCGAATTAGTTTCATAGCAAATGCTCTTAGAACTTGCAGTCTTTAAGTCGAAATATCTAAATTCAGTATAATCGTTTCTAACAGTACCCGTTTTATCCTTTTCAGAATATGGAGTTGCATAATATACCGTATCGCCGTAAACGAACACGCCGTTACTTGCAGAAGCGGTAAGCATAAGTTTAGGAATAACGATTTCTACCTTTGAATCGCTTTTACCAATAGCATCAGTCTTAACACGGCAAAGCGCACCCTTAGTTACGTCACCCATATTGTTTGATTGCTTTGCGTTGCCAATACCATTGACAAAGTATAAATAATCACCCTTTTCAACAGCGAAAGAGCCGTTACCTGAAATAACCGCACCACCAACGTTTGCTAACGGGTTAACCTTTTGGTCGTTACAGCCCGTTAAACAAAAAGTCATAGTGAGTATAGCAATCAATAAAATTAAAAGTTTTTTCATATCTTCTCCCTTTTGAAAGTGGAATAATTTTACCAAACCACGCGTACGCATAAAATAGCACGCGAGTATACATTTACCATTATATACTAAAACTTTTCAATAATCAATAATTTTTTAGTGAAAATAGAGCAAGTTTTTTTATTTTTTAGGATGTTTTATGGAAAAATTCGGTATCTTTGACTTAATAAATAAATTATCAACGCAATTTGACGCGCCAAAAAAAGAAAGCCCTAACCAAACGGCAACGCCAAAGCCCGCCACAATTAATAAGCCCGCAAAAAAATCTAACGCCTATAAATCAACCGTAGCCCTCATTAAACGACACGAAGAAATAAGCAAGAGAATTGATAAAAATAACCGTTAAAAAACGCACCGTTGCGGTGCGTTTTTTTAATATGATTTTGCCTTTTCTCTTAAAATTTTAACCGCGTCAACGTAAGCCTTTTTAGAACTTTTAACAAGTTCAAATTTTTTTGCAACTTGGTCTATAAGATATTTTGCGTTCTTAAAAGCGCGTGGAGATTTTATTCTCAAAAACACGGGAACTTGCGCGTATGCTTTCTTATGAGAAACGTCTTTACACTTAAGCCTTGGTTCAACTTCGTTAAAGTCTAAATTAAGATAAAGTTTTAACGATTTGGTTGAATATCCAAGTTTGAAAAGCTGAACTCTCCCCACGTTAAAACTATCAAAATCGTTAGACACTCTCGACTTTACGTCCTTAAATTCAAGAATATAATTCTTGAGTTCTTCATAACGCTTAATTATTTCATAATCCGCTTCGAGTAGTTTTTGAGCAAAATTTTTCTCAACGTATTTATCTTCGCTTGAAATTTTACTACTTAACACAACGTCTTGGACTTTCATTTCGCCAAACGCAAAAAGTTCGTCGCTTAAAATGCTCGGCGCTTGAGAAAGGTCTGCCGTAACGCTCACTTCTTCCTCTTGAGTAAACAAAACTTCTTCAGAAACGAATTCCGGGCGAACGGGCTCTTTGAACGTAATGCTCTCTTCTTGAATAAAATATTCTTCGTTAGATACGTCGCTCGCGTTTGCTTCTACGGGCAACGGCTCTAAATCACCGCCGATAGCGTTTGATGAAAACAACTTTTCTTCTTGAATATCCATAGCATTTTCTCCTTACCCTTTAAGTATAAGGTATTTTGACCTAAATTTCAAGTATTAACGCTTATTTGCAATAGCGTTTACTAGGCGCATATCTACTTTACCTTGATAATTTTGCTTAAAGTGTTTCATGATAGACGGCATAGTTTTATCTTCAAGCGAGTCGATAATAGCCTTAATTTCATCTTCGCTAAGAAGGGCGGGAAGATACTTTTTAATGATTTCTATTTGAGCGGTAAGTGATTTTACGTTTTCTTCTCTGCCCGCTTTGATAAAGCCTTCCCTTTCTTCGGTGAGTTCCTTTTCAGCCTTTTGAAGAAGGGTATCAATATCCGCTTCGCTAACTTCTAAACCTTCCGCTCTCTTTTCAATAGTTAAAGCCATAACTTTAGTTATGATTACGTTAAGGGCGGAAACTTTTTCTTTGTCTTTTTGCTTCATTGCTTCAATTTTTTCTTTCTTAAATTGTTCAAGAGTCATAATTATTTCTCCATAATTTTATTTATTGCAACGTCGAGCGTAGAAACGTCAACGTCTTCAACTCTACCTTGGTCGATTAGGCTTGCAACGTTAGGATCTATCGGAAGTTTTGCAAGGAGTGGCAAGCCGTACTCCTTACACACGCTCTCGGTTTTTCCCCTGCCAAAAACGTAAAGTTTTTCGTTGCACTCGGGGCATACCGCGTAACTCATATTTTCAACCACGCCTAAAATGGGAACGTTCATCATATTAGCCATTTTAACCGATTTTTCAACTATCATTGAAACAAGGTCTTGCGGAGTGGTAACGACCACTATCCCGTCAACTTTGAAACTTTGAAATACGGTGAGCGGAACGTCGCCCGTTCCCGGTGGCATATCAATAAACATAATATCTGTTTCTCCCCACAAAACGTCGGTATAAAACTGCTTAACCACGCCAGAGATAACAGGACCGCGCCAAACAACCGGTTGCGACGGTTCTTCAAGTAAAAGGTTTATTGACATTACCTTTACCCCCGTATTACTGTAAACGGGATACAACCCTTGCTCTGAACCTTGCGCCCTTAAGTTATCAACGCCGAAGGTTTTGGGGATAGACGGGCCCGTAATATCCGCGTCTAACACGGCGGTGTCAAGCCCGCGTTTTTTAGAAGCGACTGCGAGCATACTCGTAACGAGAGATTTTCCAACCCCGCCTTTTCCGCTCATAACGGCGATTATTTTTTTGAAAGAAGTACCTTCTTTTGCTTTTATTTCAAATTGATTTCTGTCCTTACAGTCTTTTTGAGAACAAGAAGAACAATCGTGCGAACAATTACCCATAACAACTCCTTATTTTCGTTTGCTTGTAATTAAAGTATATACTTTTTTGAAAATAATGTAAACTAAATTTGATTACTTCTTGCTTTTATAAAGTTGATGTGTTACAATATAATGGTATTTTGAAAAGGAGTTGCGAAAGATGAAAATCGGGTTTGACAGTGAAAAGTATTTAACAATGCAATCTGAAAAAATTACCGAAAGAATTAACGAGTTCGGTGGTAAACTCTACCTTGAATTCGGCGGTAAACTTTTTGATGATAATCACGCCGCACGCGTTCTTCCAGGTTTTGAGCCTGACAGTAAGATTAAAATGCTTTCAACACTTAAAGACAATGCTGAAATCGTAATAGTTATCAACTCTTTAGATATTCAAAAAAACAAAGTTCGTTCCGACCTTGGCATCACTTACGATCAAGACGTTATTAGGCTTATTGGCATTTTTAGAAGTTACGGTTTGTTTATCCAAAGCGTAGTTTTATCAAAGTTCGATAAAACCAACGAGCCTGCGGTTTTATTTAAGAAACGCCTTGAAAAAATGGGGCTTAAGGTATACCGCCACTACCTTATAAACGGTTACCCCTCAAACGTTCCGCACATAATAAGTGACGAAGGCTACGGTAAAAACGACTATATTGAAACTACGAGAAATTTAGTAGTAGTTACTGCTCCCGGTCCAGGTAGCGGTAAAATGGCAACCTGCTTATCAAACATTTATCACGACTTAAAGCGCGGTATCAAATCGGGATATGCTAAATACGAAACCTTCCCCATTTGGAATTTACCGTTAAAACACCCCGTTAACGTTGCTTACGAATCTGCAACCGCCGATCTTAATGACGTTAATATGATTGACCCTTGGCATTTATCAGCTTACGGAGAAACTACCGTTAACTATAATCGTGACGTAGAGATTTTCCCCGTACTTAACGCTCTTTTTGAAAAACTTATGGGAACTTCGCCCTATAAATCTCCAACGGATATGGGCGTTAATATGGCAGGTTTTGCTATATGTGACGACGAGGTTTGTAGAGAAGCTTCCAAGCAAGAAATTATTAGAAGATATTTCAAGGCTTTAGAAAACGAAAGAAGAAACAATCTTGACGATGACGAGTCTGAAAAGATTTTCCGCTTAATGCAAGGGCTTAACATCCACGTTGAAGATAGAAACGTTTACACCGCTTGCATTAAAAAGCACGCCAAAGAAAAAGCTCCCTGCTCTGCAATCGAACTTGCAGACGGTGCTTTGATTACCGGCAAAACGAGCGACCTTTTAGAAAGCCAAAGCGCAATGCTTATAAACGCCCTTAAATATTTGGCAAATATTCCAGACAGTAAGAAGATATTACTTCCTGAAAGAATAGTTCCTATAACCGAACTCAAGGTAAAATATCTATCTTCGCAAACGCCAAGGCTTCATATTGACGAAATGCTTATTGCATTATCTTCATCGTCGTACACCAACGAATATGCAGACCTTGCAATTAGCAAATTGCCACTTCTTCGCGGAGCGCAAATGCACTCGTCAGTTCTCCTTCCGCATATTGACGTTAAGATGCTTAGAAAACTTGGCATAGTGTTAACGTCGTCCCCCGTATACGAAGAAAAATTACCTAAAAATTAACACTTAAAAACCCCGATAAAATCGGGGTTTTTTATTAAGTTGTATTTTTCGCGTTGCGAAAAGATATATTTACCTTTGGTAAGATATATTTGCCTACGGCAAGTTATATTTTTTGACTGTGTCAAAAAGTTGTGGAATTTATTTTTTATATAATAAATTTATCCATTAACGGATTAAAATTAAAGGAATTTTTTAAGACTTTGCTCATACTCCTCTTCTAGCGCTAACAACCGCTTGGCAAATTCAAGAGCCTTTTGGTCGGTAACACAAGAAGAATCGTTGAGTATTTTAGTGAGTTCAGTAATGCCCATAACGGTTCCTTTTATCATAATTTCGGATATATGAGACTTGCTATCGTCGAACGCCGTGTTCATTTTAATAGCCGACCACATCATCATTTTTTTAGGTTTAGATACGTCTTTTATAGCGTAACCTTTATCTCGCATATAAGAAGAAAGTTCTCTTATAAAGTTATCGTACCCCTCGTATTCTTGGCGCATTTCCGTTCTTAAGCCGTTATTATCAACGCTATCGATTACGTTCTTAATGGAAAGAAGGGCAACGCTTGCATTTCTATAAACTTCATCAATAAATTCACTATTGCAATTTTTCATAATAGTTCTCCTTTACAATTAGCGTGTGAAGAAAATATAAATATATGCAAAATTAGTTGACAAAGACGGTAAAAAAATGTAAAATAGTCAAGAACCGCTCGTGAAAGGCTCCGGAAGAGTAACGTAGTTACCGCCTTTGTGTCGGCGAGATTAAACAGGAGGAGTACTAAAATGTACGCAATTATCGAAAACGGCTCTAAGCAATACAAAGTTGCGGTTGGCGATACCGTTAAGTTTGAAAAGTTAGATGCTGAAGTTGGCGCAAACGTTGAATTCGACGCAATCTTCGTTGCCGACGGAAAAAGTGTTAAAGTAGGCAAGGATGCTAAAGCATTCAAAGTAACTGGTGAAGTTCTTGCTCAAGACAAAATGAAAAAGATTATCGTTTTCAAGTATAAGTCAAAGAAGAACATCAGAAAGAAGCAAGGTCATAGACAACCTTTTACGGCTGTTAAAATTACCGATATTGTTAAAGGAGAATAATTATGTTTTTAATTAAATTATTTGCTCATAAAAAAGGTGTAGGTAGTTCAAGAAACGGTCGTGATAGTGAAGCAAAGCGTTTAGGTATTAAGCGTTCTGACGGCCAAAAGGTATTAGCAGGTTCAATCCTTGTTAGACAAAGGGGTACTAAATTCTACCCTGGCAAAAACGTTGGTCTTGGTAAAGACTATACTTTATTTGCAACCGCTAACGGCGTAGTAAGATACGAAAGACTTGGTAAAGACCGTAAGCAAGTTTCAGTTTACGAAGCATAAAATCTAAAAACACACTCATCCGAGTGTGTTTTTTATTGCTTTTTACTAAAGCTTTGACTTTTTTTGGTTATCAATATATAATAAACCATATTATACTAATGGAGTTAATCAATGAGTAAAGGTACTTCAATTCAAAAATTTACTAAATCGGCTACAAACGCTTTATTATATTTGGAATAATTGCAAGCGCCACACTTAACGTAATAATATCTTTCCAACACAATATTACGGTTATTGCAATACTTTGGGGGCTTAACGGCTTTTTCCAATCAATGCTTTGGTCGAACGGGCTAGGCGTTATAAACAAATGGTTTCCCAAAAACAAACGCGGATTGACTACTGGGCTTACCACTTTCTTTTCAGGTATGGCGCAAGTGATAACCTATCTTACCATTTTATTTGCGCTTGAACTCAACCCCGATTGGGGCTGGCGCGCTGCGTTTAGATATCCTATGATTCCGATGATCGTAATGATAATTGCGCTTATCTTCTTTTTCAAAGATGATCCTGAAAAAGCAGGCTTCCCTTCTATTCAAGACGATGACGGGCGCGACGATGCTCTTATGCAAGAGATTAAGAAAAAAGGATTTTTATATCCTTATAAACTTCTATTCTCTGAACCCAAAGTTATCGTATTCTGCGTACTTTCAGCAATAGCGGGAATCGGTAGATACGGTTTGCTCACTTGGGTTCCCACCTACTTTGTTGAAGAACTCGGCCTTACTATAAAGGACGGCATATTTAGTTCTATTCTTCTCCCCTTCGGTCAAGCGTGCGCGATGTTTATTTTCCCCGTTATTACCGATAAAATTTTGAAAGGCAAACGCGAGCCTATGCTCATAATTGCATCTCTCGTAACTTTTGCGGGCATGATAATATTCCCGTTTATTAGGAATCAATCTTTAGCGTCTATTACGTTGTTCGTTTTAGGTGTGTTTGCAATGGTTACGGGCGTTATTTGGACTATTGCTGGAGATATTGGCGGAAAGGCATTTACTTCAACCGTAATAGGCGTGTTCGACTGGGCGGTTTATATGGGTGCCGCAATTCAAGCATCGCTTTTTGGTTTTGTTAAAGACGCATTCGGTTGGCCTGCAATATTCATTATTATAGGCGCGCTTTACGTTATTATGTTAGTTCTTACCTTGCTTGCAAGAAAAATGAAAACGAAACGCTTATAAGAATTTAATTTTACATATTAAAACTCGGCTTTTGTAAGCCGAGTTTTTATTTGCGTAAATCTTATAGTTACGCTACTTGATTTAATTCACTTTCTAAAACGGTGTAGGTAGTCAAAGTTTGCGTTTCATTTTCACGCAGAACTCTAAAACTAATTTGGTCGCCACTTCTTATAGTCAATAAAACGTCGCCAATATTAAAACTTCTATTTATCGTATAATCCACACCGTTAACTACAAACGCCAATAAAACGTCGCCAATCTCTAAACCCAACTTTTCACTTATAGAGTTTTCTTTTATCTTGGTAACGGTAACTTTTTCTACGATTTCGCCAACGCCTTTTTCTTCATTGTATACGTATTTAGAATTACTGCTAATAACTTCTATGCCTAACGTTATAGTTTTAGCGTTACCGCCGTAATTCATTATATTTTCAACGGCGTATTTAACTATTTCAAGCGGAATAGCATAGTTTACGTTTTGGTCCTTGCCGTCGCCAGCGTTGGTTATTCCTATAAGTTTACCGTTAACGTCAAACAATCCGCCGCCCGAACTACCACTATAAATCGAAGTATCTATTCTTATCGAACGATACGCTCTCGTAGTTCCGTCAAGCGCAAGATAAATATATTCGTTATCAACACTTACGATACCTTGCGTTACGCTTATTCCTTCGCCTTCGGGGTTGCCTATTGCAATCGCGGTGTCGCCAACGGAATAATCGCCTGCAAAAGAAATAGGTTGAACGTTTTCATTTATCGCCTTTACGTCCGAAGTTTTTGCTTTCACAATAGCAACGTCCGCCGTTATTGAACCACCAACGTATTCACAATCAATTCCATATTCGCCGTAATTATAAACGGTGCAACCGTTTGCGTCTTTAGTGTTTGTAGAAATCGGCTCGCCTTCGCTACCGTATAAATAACAAACCACTTTTTTTGCAATTTTATTTTGCTCGATTGCAGAACTGTTATAAACCACGTGATAATTTGTTATAAAATAAGTGTAATCACTTTCAACTTTATACACTACGGCAGAACCTAAATAAACGGACGTTTCTTTAGTGGTATACATAGGGTTAACTCTATACGCCTGTGTAAATTCCGTATACACTTTAGCCGAAGATTGCAACGCTTTATTTATAGAAACGGTATTAGAAGTAAGATTAATTTCTAAAACGTCTTTTAAGAAATCTTCGTAGGTGGCGCTTGGATTATTTTCAAGATATTTAGCAAAAATTTGCTCAACGCTTAAACTTTCGCCGTCAGTTCCGTCTTTTCCGTTTGTAATTTCAAATAAATACTCACTACCGTCGGAATAGGTAATGGTGTAAGTATCTACCAACCCGCTGGTTTTCGTTTTTTCAATTGAAACGATTGTTAACCCGTTTTGAGAACCGTTGGAATTACAACCACAAAAAGAAAATAACAGAGCAATTAATATAATCATAAGTGTAAAAATAAAAATTTTTCTATTTTTCATACAAAACTCTCCTTATCGCAAACAATTTATAAAAAGCTAAATTATTTAAGTAACGATCTCATAAAATCTTTTACTATATTAGTATAACACAAAAGAGATAAAAAAACTATTAGTTTTCTTTTATATTAAATAACGTATCGCAAGCGAGTTTACCACCAAGCATCTCATTTGCTAAAAACACTTAATTTTTACGCAAAAAAAGATAGCATTTTATTGCTATCTTGTTGCGTTTTCAATTATTTTCCCCGTTATAGCGTCTTGAAAAATTATATAATACCCGCTCGACTGCGGAGCAAAAGGCGAAAGAGGAATAAACCTTAAAAACTTATTAAGTTCGGGTTGAAATTCTCCGTAATTACCCTTAACTGCATAACACACGTATTTTACGGCGTAACCTTCAAATATTCTCCCAACTGAATAATACCTATCGTTATCGTATAATATTTTGCAAAATTCTCCGTTTGGAATAATTTTACAAAGTTCTTCATCTTTTTTATGGGAATTAATCACTTCTTCAAGCTTTTCTTTAACTCCAACGTAGAAGTTTCGCTCTTGACTCTTATTAACGACGTTTTCATATAATATAGCCCCACCGTTTTCTTCCTTTTTAAGTTCTTCTTTTTTATCTCTACTATTCCCGTTGTCAACTTGCTTATAAACACGCTCGGCTTCATACAATTCCCCTTCATAATAATTTTCGCTTGCAATCTCGTAGTCGTTATATTCTTCCCGTTTTAAGTTTATTATCTCAATCGCTCGTTCTAAAGAAAACTCCACTTTCCCGTACGGGCTATAAAGCACGGCGTTATCATTACCATCAAGCAAAACTATATAACCGCTTGAAAATTCTAACTCCGCAACTTTTTCAAACGTTAAAACTCCGTCTGCTAAAATTTGGCTTTTTATTCCGTTCGTCAAATAAACTTTATACTCGCTTGTAAAACGCGCCCCACAATAAATCTCTCCACATATCTCTATTTGACTGTTTGCAAATTTGATTTTTACCGCGCAATTAACGCCTTTCGGCGAATTGACACCCGTTTTTTTTAGAATTAAAAATTCCGTCATAGATAATTCTTCCCTTATAAAATATATTATTTTAGAGTTATAAAAATAACGCTTTTTGAAAAAACGGCTCATATTTTGTAAATTAGGTAAAATTTCAAAAAAAGTGTTTACAATTTACAACTCGTATGATAAAATAAATATGGTGATATTTTGCGTTTACATAAATGTAAACGTAAAAATCCAACTGAATAAGATATTTTAATGGAGGCATTTTACAATATGAATTACCAAATCACTAACGAATTCACAAATAACAAACAAGTATTAAAATTCGTTGAAGATAGCGCAAATCTCTGTAAGCCTGACAAAATTGTTTGGATTACCGGCGATGAAGCTCAACTTGAAGGCTTAAGACAAGAGGCATTAGCAACTGGCGAACTCATTAAGCTCAACGAAGAAAAACTCCCTGGTTGTTACCTTCACCGTTCAGACCCTAACGACGTTGCGCGTGTAGAAGGCAGAACCTTTATTTGCTGTGACAAGCAAGAAGACGCTGGCCCTATTAACAACTGGATGGACCCAAAAGAAGCTTACGACAAAGTTGGTAAGATTTTCGATGGCGCTATGAAAGGTAGAACGATGTACGTTATCCCTTACTCAATGGGTGCCGTTGGTTCAACTTTCAGTAAAGTAGGTATCGAAGTTACAGATTCTATCTACGTTGTAGTTTCTATGAAGATTATGACTAGAATTGGCTTAGACGTATTAAAAGTTTTAGGCGACAGCAACGATTTCGTTCGCGGTCTTCACGCTAAAGCTGATCTTGATCCTGAAAAGAGATATATTCTCCACTTCCCTCAAGACAATACTATTTGGTCAGTTAACTCTGGCTACGGCGGAAACGTATTACTCGGTAAAAAATGTTTCGCTCTTCGTATCGCATCTTACCAAGGTAAGAACGAAGGCTGGATGGCAGAACACATGCTTATCGTAGGTATTCAAAATCCTCAAGGCGAAATCAATTACATTACCGCTGCGTTCCCATCTGCTTGTGGTAAAACCAACCTTGCAATGCTTATTCCCCCCGAAGTTTACGCTAACAAGGGCTATAAAGTATGGTGCGTAGGTGACGATATTGCTTGGCTCCGTGTTGGTAAAGACGGTAGACTTTGGGCTATCAACCCCGAAAATGGTTTCTTCGGCGTTGCTCCTGGTACAAACAAAAAATCTAACCCGAACGCATTATACTCTACTATGAAGAACACTATCTTCACAAACGTAGCGTTAGATCCTGAAACTAACACCGTTTGGTGGGAAGCAATGGAAAAAGATACTGCAGACAAGAAGAAACCTGCTAATCTTATTGACTGGAAGGGTAATCCTTGGACTCCTGAAACCGTTGACAAAGATGGTAAAGAAGTTAAAGCTGCTCATCCTAACAGCCGTTTCACCGCTCCTGCAGTTAACTGCCCGTGCATCTCTTCTGAATTCGAAGCACCTGAAGGCGTTCCTGTAACTGCTATCGTATTCGGTGGTAGACGTGCTAAAACTGCTCCGCTCGTATATCAATCAAGAGATTGGAACAGCGGTGTATTCGTAGGTTCAATCATGGCTTCTGAGACTACTGCTGCTGCGACGGGTGCGGTAGGCGTTGTAAGACGTGATCCTATGGCTATGAGACCTTTCGTAGGTTACAACATGGCTGACTATTTCGCTCATTGGATTTCAATGGGTAAAAAGATTGGTAACCAACCCAAAATCTTCAACGTTAACTGGTTCAGAACTGACGATGAAGGTAACTTCATTTGGCCAGGCTTCGGCGACAACCTCCGCGTTCTTGAATGGATTATCAAGAGATGTAAAGGCGAAGTTAACGCTAACGAAGTTGCTATCGGTTACGTTCCCAACGCTGAAGACATTAACATTGAAGGTCTTGACATTGATTTAGATACAGTTAAGGAACTCTTAACCGTTGATAAAGCAACTTGGCTTGAAGAAGTTAAGGGTATTAAAGAATTCTATGCTCAATTTGGCGATAAGCTTCCCGCTGAACTTGCTAAAGAACTTGAAGCATTAGAAGAAAGACTTTCTAAATAATATATCTTAAACTAAGGAAAAAGCCGTCGCAATATGCGACGGCTTTATGCATAGTTTTATTATTTTCCGGTAAAAAGGCTAATTATGGTAAAAGTTTGTTTTGTTTTAGGCGCTGGTGGCGCACGCGGTATCGCGCATATAGGTTTTTTGAAAGCGATGGATGAACACGGTATTAAACCTAACTTTATCGCTGGTTGTTCTATGGGCTCAATCGTAGGCGCTTGCTATTCTAAAGGCATGGCTCCAGACGATATGATGAAAATAGTTAATTCTATGAAAATGTCCGACTTGGCAGACGCATCTTTATTCCCTTTTAACAAAAAGAGTATTATGAGTTCTACCAAACTCCGCAAAAAACTTGAACAAGTCGTTGGCGAAACTACTTTCGATGAACTTTCAATCCCGTTTGAGTGTATCGGCGCAGATATAATTTCGGGCAAGGTTGAGATTTTAAGAACTGGTAGCGTAGCGGAAGCGATAAGAGCAAGTTCGGCAATCCCCGCAATCTTCCGTCCGGTTGAAATCGGAGATAAAATTCTTGTCGATGGTGGAGTTTTAATGCCGTTGCCTTTAATTTGCATTAAAGATTTTGATGCTGACGTCGTTATCGTAGTTGACGTTTTAGGCCCACTTCCGCCCTTCGATAAGAAAAAAGGTCTTTTGACCCACGTTTTAAGAACGGTTGACGCTAATAGTTACTTTCTTAGAACACGCCAACTTAAAGCGTATAAACACGACCTTTTAATTTGTCCTAAACTTAAAGATATGAGTCAGTTTAAGGTTGAAAATATGCAGTTTGCCTTTGACGAAGGCTATAAAGCAGGTCTTGAAAACGCCGAAAAGATAAAAGAAATTATAAAAAAGAAGAACGCTGTAAAATTACACTCTTCAAATAGATAAATTAAAATGCTAACGGAATTTCCGTTAGCATTTTTATGTTTTATACTTCTTCTACTGCAAAAGAGTTTTTAACTACTATTCTTGCCGATTGAAGGTCTTTAATTTCGCCAGAAGAAATTGCTTGAACTAAAAGGTTACCAACCGCAGTTCCTTCGGTAGGGCCTGCCATTACCTTTTTGCCAATATATTCTTTTGTGAGTTTGTTAAGATAACCGTCTTTACTACCACCACCAACAATGTTGAGAACGTCAAACTTCTTGCCAGTTACCTTTTCAGTCATTACGATCGTATCTCTATAGATAGTTGCTAAACTTCTATAAATAACGTCCATAATCTCGCCGATAGTTTCAGGAACTACTAAACCCTTTTCAGCGCAGTAACCCTTGATTGCTTCAATCATACTGTCAGGCGCTAAGAACCTATCGTCGTTAAGGTCGATTATAGAACCCGTTGACTTGCACTCAATTGCTAAATTCATAAGGTCATCGTAACTATACTTACCGTTAAGTTCTCTCTTAACGCTTTGAATAGTCCACATGCCCGTAATATTTCTTAAAAATCTAATCGTACCAGCGTAACCGCCTTCGTTAGTTGCGTTAAATTCAAAGGCTTGCTTGTTGGTAATAGGCTCGTTAAGTTCAGTACCCAAAAGGGACCAAGTACCGCTTGAAATGTATAATGGTTGACCTTCGATTGCAGGAACTGCAACTACTGCGCTCGCCGTATCGTGTGATGGGGGGAACACAACTTTAGTATTAAAGCCAACTTCTTTAGCGATTTCTTCCTTTAACTCGCCAACCACTTCACCAGGTTGATATAACTTACCGAAAATCTTTCTCGGATAGCCGAGTTTATCAATAAGTTCATAAGACCAGTCCCCCGTTTTAGCATCTAAAAGACCAGACGTTGATGCGTGAGTATATTCGTTCTTTTTAACACCTGAAAGTAAATAGTGAAGATAATCGGGAATTGAAAGCATCGTTTCCGCTTTATCAAGTTTGCCACTCATCTTATCAGCATAAAGTTGATAAATAGTGTTGTATTGAGCGCGTTGAATACCAGTAATTTTATAAGTTTCATCAAAAGAAACCACTTTATCAACTTCAAGCATTGAAACGCTAGTTCTATCGTCACGATAAGAATAAACTTCATCAATCAAATTGCCGTCTTTATCTAAAAGCGCATAGTCAACACCCCAAGTATCAATACCAACAGAGTACGGGATAATTCCAAGATTTTTACACTCTTTAATACCTGCTACAATATTTTTGAAAAGTTCTTCAGTATTCCAAACGAGTTTACCGTCTTTCTTTTCAAAACCGTTTGAGAATCTATAAATTTCTTTTAAGGTAAGTTTGCCGTCTTTATATTCGCCAAGAATATGCCTTCCGCTTGACGCGCCAATATCAACTGCTAAATAATGCATCGTTTTCTCCTTTTCTATATATAATAATATTAATACTATTTTAACATTTTTTTTATTTTATTTCAATACCCTTAGGGCTTTTTTATAAGATTATGCCTATCATCGTTAACGAGCGCGTTAAACACGTTGTCTTTAAGTAAAGGATATTTCGAAGATAATTCTTCAATCGTCTTTTTAACTTCTTCACGCTGAGTAAATTTATCAACGGGGCAAGGATTTTTCAAAATAGGTTTATCTTTAGTAAACGACTTTATCACGTGTTCTTTAACGTAAATCATAGGGCGAATAACGGATACGTCCGCTTTTGAAAGATACGTTACGGGATGAAAAGTTGATAGCCTACCTTCGTATATCATTGACAAAAAGAAAGTTTCAATCAAATCATCGGCGTGGTGACCCAAACAAACTTTATTGCATCCTAAATTTTTTGCCGTTTGATTAAGCGCGCCACGGCGCATATTAGCGCAAAGCGAGCAAGGATTTTTTTCCTTTCTCTCCTCAAAAACCACTTGGTAAATTTCAGTTTTTTCAACGTGATAGGTTACCCCTAAACTTTCAACGTATTCTTTCAGTTTGCGTTCTTCACTCTCATCGTAACCAATACCCGTATCAATTCTTATAGCAACGATTTCAAAAGGATTGGGATAAAATCTTTTAAGCCCTGCTAAAGCAGAAAGCATAGCAATACTATCCTTACCGCCAGAAAGACCTACCGCAAGTTTATCGCCTGCTTTTATCATTTGAAAATCATCAACCGCCCGTCTTACAGGCGACATAAGTTGTTGTAAAGTTACCATTTTTTTATCCTTGCAATATTTATATAAATATGATAAAATAAAGTAGAATTAAAAGCAATAGTTTTAGGTAATTTATGGGAGAATTTTTACTCGAATTTTTATCGGAAATAACCGATAACTCCAATTTAATAACTTTTTTAGTGTCTATGTTTCCGCTAATTGAATTAAAAGGGGCTATCCCGATAGGAACTGGGCTAAATATACCTTTACTACAATCTGCGCTACTTGCCTACTGTGGTTCTTCAATTATAGTAATTCCTATTTTCTTCCTTTTGATACCGATATTTAATTTACTTAAAAAAATAAAGTTTATTAAAAAACTCGTTGAAAAAATTGAAGCGGTTTTTGAAAAGAAAGCGCAAGACCTTGCTAAAAAGAGCAACGGCGCTCCCGAAGAAAAGGTGCGCAAGATATTAATATTAGGCTTGTTCATATTCGTAGCGATACCCTTCCCCGTAACGGGAGTGTGGACGGGTACTGCGATAGCGATATTTTTGAATATGAAATTCAAAGATAGTTTTTTACCAATAATTTTAGGTAACTTAATTGCCGGCACAATAATAACTTTTATAACGTTTTTATTCAAAGACTACGTTGATATTATAATCGGCGCGCTATTAATAATTGCAATAATAATGCTAATCATATTTATTGTAAAAGTAATAAAATCAAAACCGCAAGAATAAAAAAAAAGACTTTGCAAACGCAAAGTCTTTTAATTTGTTTCTTATTCCGGCTTAAACTCACCGAATACTAATTGGCTAAGTTCATAATGAATTTCATCACCGTTAAGATAGAAAGTAATATTTTCTCTCTTTAATCCATCGAAAGAAGCAGTCATAAATTCCATAGAACTCTTTGTGTAAACCTTTTTAAGTTCAGTACAACCTGCAAAAGTGCCCGTTCTTAAAACGCTAACGCCTGCGCCAAGTTCAATATACTTAAGTAAAGAACATTCTTTGAACGCATTTACGCCGATATAATTTACGGTTGAAGGAAGTTTAACGATTAAGTCTTCTTCTCTATCTGAAACGTAATTGTAACCGAGGTAAGTACAACCAGAGAACGCTCCGTCACCAACAAGAGTTAAAACGTTGTTTTCAGAGAAATCAACTTTTTGAAGAGCGATGCAACCGGCAAAAGCATTGTCGTAAATACTTTCAACATTAGGAAGATCGATTGAGATTAACTTTGTGCAACCGTTAAACGCGCTCTTGCCGATTTGAGTTGCATTTTTAACTTCAACGGTTTTAAGCATAGTTAAGCCGTAGAACGCACATTCGGGAACTTTATCAGCAACAACGGTTACCTTTGAAAGAGAAGCGGGAACTTTGAAATTTGTTCCAGCGCTTTCTTCTTCATCGTTAACCTTACTCGTAACGTCAACGATACCGTCGGTAATAGTCGTAGAAGAACCAAAAATATGAGCGAGAATTCTTTCGCTACCAGCGCTATCTGCGCTCTTACCGATAAAGGGAAGGTTGATAATTTCTTCTAAACAGTAACAACCTGAGAAAGCACCTAAACCGATAGTTTTAATATTGCTATCTTCCATAAAAGTTACGCTTTGAACGATAGGCATATCTGCAAATGCAGTTGCTTCAATTTCTTCAACGGGTAAACCTTGATATTCATTAGGGATAACGATATTTCTCATTTCACTTGTAACTGACGAGAAATCACCGCGCGCCATTTTGAGCGCGTCTTCACTATTTACGGTGTAGCCCGTAATCTTATAATAGTCATACTCTTCTTCGCCGTCATCCACTTCGCGAGTGCCAGTTGCGATTTCGTAAACGAGTTCGCCGGTAGTAACTTCTTCACTACCACCCGTTTCGCCATCATCACAAGCCACGAAGAATACGGAAATCGTAAGCGCGAGTATTAACGTTGTTAACGTTTTCAAAAACTTTGACATATAATTAACTCCTTGGTTATATACTTTATAATTTTAACACTAAATATTAGGTTTTGTCAATGTTTTTATAATTTATATTTTAGTATAATTATATAATTATAGTTCAATTTCCTTATTTCCAGATATAAAACTGGTTAAAATCTCTTTCGCTCCTTTCTTTTTTCTTTCAAAAATTGAAATAAAATCGTCAAGGTTTGCGTTTTTGTACGCGTTTTCTTGCACGAATTTTTTAATTGTTTTGAAAAACTTTTTATCTCCTACGAACTTATAAAGCGTATCTATCATAATTTCCGAACGGTTATATGCAATCATAACGTATTCTGCGTTTGAAGAAAAATCTTTTAGATTTCTATTCATAACGGGAAGGGTGTTTTTATGTAAATTTTCAAGAGAGTTTTTTATTGCAAAATACGAATTTTTACTCTCTTTAATATAGTCGGCGTACGATTTATTTTCAAGGTTATATTCCCCCATAAACTTTGCCGTTGAAAATTCGGTAAGTCCTTCGTCTAAAAACCCTATCTCACTTTCGTTAAAACCGACTATTCCGTGAAACCATTGATGAGCCGTTTCGTGCGCAACGGTGTAATTAGTAAACTCAAACGCGCTATCTGAAATTAATGAAAGCCCGGAATATTCCATACCACCGTATATAAAATCGCCTTGACAAACAGAATAATCCTTATACGGATATTCCCCGTAAAGCCCTTTGAAAAACTCCAGCGATTTACAAGCTGTATCAAGCGTTTTTTCAAAATTTTCGTCGTCGTAATAATAGTACGTTACCTGCGTTTTACCCGCTTGTTTTTTTATAACGTTATAGTTTTTTGAAAGAAAAAACGCTATATCTCTAACTTTTTCCCCGCTTAAACTATACTCCGTATTACCACCCGCCCACTCCGTTTTATCAAACGATAAAGAAGACGCCACCACGTAACTTGACGGCACATTGAGTTTTACCTTAAAATTTGAACTCTCCGCAAAAAACGGGTCGCCCGACGGATAGTAAACGTTATTATAAAATTCCCCTTCCGTATAAACGCACGCCGACGGATAAAACCAAGATAAGTTTATCGTATCTTCACCGTAACCAAGCCTATGTTTTGCGTTGGGAAGCGTTACCTTAAATTTTATATAAACTTCAGTTTTTTCGTTTAGATTAAGCCCTTTATTAAGCCACACCTTAAGAGTTTCAAAACTATCGCCTAAAACTTCAAAAACAGCGTCTTTTCCTAAATTTTTAACTGCTAATATATCAATCTTCCCTTCGGAAAACCCGTTTTCGTAACAAGATGAAAAATCGCTTTCAAACACGGGCGAAACGCTTGCATCACTACGATACGCGTTGGGATATAAATTAAATTCAATTTTAGATAAATCCTTTTCAAAATAGTTTACAAAAGTATACGTCATTTGGCAATCAAGCGTCATATCTTCGTTAAGTGTAATACCAAGCGAATACTCCGGCGCTTCCGCATTTTCTTGCTTGCAAGAAATTGTAAACGGAAAAACTGCTAATACGCATAATAAAACTATTACTTTTTTCATATAAAAACCCCCGAAAATATTATATTTTCGAGAGTTTTAACTTATTCTTATTTACCGTCGGACGGGAGATATTTATTAGGGTCTACCTTTATATCGTTTTCTAAAACTTCAAAATGAAGATGCGCCCCGTCAAGATATTCAGTTTTATTGTTGAGAGAAACAGTTCCTAACAAATCTCCCTTGGAAACGCTCATACCTTCGCTTAAATTATCACTCGCTTCAATGCTATTATAAACCGTTCTAAGCCCGTTACCGTGATTTACCGTAACACTCGTTCCGTTCACTTTTGAAATCACTATACTTTCAACAACACCGTCGTAAACGCAAACTACTTCGCTACCTTCCGGAGCGGAAAAGTCAATCGCTTTATGGCCTGAATACACGCCTAAAGTTTGATTGTAAACGACGCTCGCTCCAACGTAATCTTTGATAATTTCGCCGTCCTTTACGGGCGATTCAAAAATAATCACGGTAGGCGTGGGAGTTTCAGGCTTTTGGGTTTCGCCGTCGGTTTGATCGTTACCACCTTGGTTTTCGTTGCCGTCTTGATTGTTGCTACCGCCTTGGTTTTCACTACCATTTTGATTGTTCTCTTCTTCGATTTGAGTTCCGTTACCCATAGTGTCTAAAGTTTTTTGGTTGCCCGTAACTATGAGAGCAACGGTTATAATAACAAGCACCGCTAAACACAAAACGAACGCAAGATAATACGCATTTCTTTTGATAAAATCTACAATTTTAGTGTTCTTTGACATAATTAACCTCCGATTATATGTACTTTTTTAATACCCGTAATAAATAAGCGGAATTCCAACTTTAAGGTTATTATTAGATATTGCAACGTGAATATTAACCCTTTTTCTTTTTATAACTTCTTTTTTAGAGATTTTATTGGAATAATAATATACGTTCAAAATTTCCCCGTCAAAAAAAGAGTGAACTTTTTTAGCGCCAACACTCTTTAATAGACAGTCGAGTTCTTTTTCTTCTAAATTGAAACAAACCCCGCTTGCGTTTACGAAACTTGAAACGGTTAAATTATTTGCCGTTATAAAATTCCCAGCGGACTTATCATCGTTGCAAACCGTAACTTCTCTTTTTAGAAAGTTTAGCGGAGAGCAAAAAATCGTAATAAATAATAACGTTATTATCGCGCATAAAATTTTGAACATAAAAAATTCCCACCCGTTACGGTAGGAATTATTGACTAATATTTTAAGTTTTATACACCACGAATTAAAAAGTTATATTTTCGCTCTGTGAAAAGATATATTTGGCTACGCCAAGCCTATTAAGTGCTCTATTTTAAGGCGTTAGTTACAAGTTAGGCAAGGCTCACGCAGGCGATAGGCTGAGATAGACCTTGCCGGTCATCGAAGTCAAAACGCAAAGCCTATTCAATGCTCATATTTTAAGACGTTAGAAACAAGCAAGACAAGGCTCGCAAAGTGTTTGAGATGAGATAGACCTTGTTGGTCATCGAAGTTCAAACACGAAGCAGTAACGCAGTATTGCGCCGTTTATAACGGCTTAAAAATAATTGATAATCTCATTAAGCGACGACAATATAAAGTCAGGCGCTTTAGGAGCGGAAGGTATCATATCTTCGGTGGTTTCACCACTCATAACGAGCATTGCGTAAAAATTGCAATTTTTACCAAAAGCAATATCGGTATATAATCTATCGCCAACCATGATAAAGGCATCGTCGTTACTTTCGTTAAAGCGTGCTTTTAAGTTTTTACCCATAATATCGTTGGGCTTACCTATTATAAGCGACGGGGTGTAGCCAGACGCAACTTCTATCATCTTTATATAAGAGCCAACGTCTGGAAGATAAACGTCTTTTGCGGGGCAATTATTATCAGGATGAGTTGCAATATAAGTTGCGCCGAAGTGAACGTTTCTTAAAAAATTGCAAAGTTTTTCATAGGTAAGTTCGGTATCGTAAGACATTATTGCAATTTCCGCATCAACTTTTTCAGTTAAATTTATGCCGTTATCCGCCATTTCTTTTTTCATGGCGTCCGTCCCTAAAAGATAAACTTTTTTACCTTTGTGGTAACGGTTTAAGTATTCAACGGTAGCAAGCCCAGAAGAATAGACTAAATCTCCTTCTTTATAAAAACCTATATTTTTAAGCCTTTCAACGTAAACGTCGGTACTCTTTGATGAATTGTTGGTAAGATACACGAGTTTTTTACCTTTACTTCTCAAATAATCAAGCGTGTTAGCCATATCGCCGATGGGCTTGCCTTCAAGATATAAAGTACCGTCAAGGTCAAGTAAAAAATATTTGATTTTTGAAAGCGCTTCGCTTAAATTTTTGTCTAATTTACACATTTTAATATCCCCATATCTCTTGAAAGAGTAAACACCGAAGTCTTTGCCGTAAAGTACGAGCAAGTCGTTACGGAGTTTTTAATTTTTTTATACGACACTACTTCTTTTTGTATTTCTTCACCTAAAATAGCATCGTATATCTTTTTTATTTTTGAAAACGCTTTGAGTATTACCGTAGTTTCAGCCTTAAAATCTTTTTTCGTTTGCTCTAATAAAAGATTTATTAAAACTCTGCGCTTTTCACTTGGAATTTTAAGGTTTTTAGTAAAAATACTCCTATCTCTTTTGCTTTCTCTCTCTAAAAGTTCAATATCTAAATAATAATCGGCAACGGAAAGCAAACTCGAAAAATCGTTAGAAAAAAACAAATGATAGATTTTCGCAGTTTTTTCAAAGGCAAGCATTTGCATTTTAGGGCTTGATAAATCGCTTGCAAAAACGGAAAGGGCATTTTTCAAACAATCCACCCCGCTATCAATTAAAGCGGTGGTTTTTGCGTTTATTATAGCAATTAAAACTTGCGACGCTATTATCGGAGCGGTAAAATTATCATATCTCGGCGTTGATAAGGCAAAGTTGATTGCTTTTTTGCATACGTTAAAAACCCAAGCGTCAACTTCTTCGCCACTAACGAAACTATTTATTTTGTAATCAATTAAACTCGTTAATCTCGATGCAGAAAGAGCAAAAGCTTCTGCAAAACTTTTTCTCGGCGCTTTTTCTATTAAATTTTGGTCAATTATAATTTTTCTAAACTTTTCCGCCTTAACTTCAGTAGAAAAAACCTTCGTTCTAAGCCATACGCTATCTGATAAAATTTTATCTAAATTAGGCGTGGTAACGATTGCGTAAGAAATAATTCCGTAAAGCGACGAATAATACCTTACGGCAGACAAAAGGTCCCTTCCACCAACCGCAATGCACGCTCCCGCGTTTTTATCAAGGGTTGATTTTACGGCGTTAAAGTAACTATCGCCGTCTTCAATTAACAAAAGCCCAACGTCCACTTTGAAAGATTTTAGTTTTTGAACGATGGGATAGCCTATGCTATTATACTCGCTTTCAGTCATAACGACTTCAATTTTTCCACGCGCAAAATTTTTGCAAACGCTATCTAAACCATCGCTAACGCCCCCAAAAAACAAATCGCTTAAAAACGGTGAAACTTCGTTTATTCGCTCTATTTCATTTTTTACGCTAAAAAAATTTTCCATCTAAATTCTCCGTTTTATATTTTAATATTAAACCAAACTTTTGTCAACCTTATAAATTTTCAAAAACCCCTTGAAATTGTATAAAATTATGATATAATAGTAGTATATAGTGCGTTTTACGCAAAATAGGGGGTTTTTATGAATAAAAGTGAATTTACAAGAGCGTATGCTGATAGGCTTGGCGTAACCATTAAGGAAGCAGAAGTTTTAGTTGCAACCTTTATTGAAACGGTTACTGATTGCCTTAAAAACGGTGAATACGTGCACATCTCTGGCTTTGCTACTTTCGACCTTAAGGATAAGAGAGCAAGAGAAGGCGTTAACCCTGCTTCAAAAGAAAAAGTGTTAATCCCTGCATGCAAATCACCTAACGCAAAATTCAGCAAATCTTACAAGAAACTTTTCAACTAATCATAAAAAACGGGCGGTATTAACCGCTCGTTTTTTTGTGCTTGCATTTATTTTTTGAAAGTGATATAATATAAGTGATGTCATTTTTTGGAGGTGCGTTATGTTTTCTAGTATTGTAACAGGCATTAGCGCAGGCGCAATAGCACTTGGCGCTTTATTAGGGCTTCTTCGAGGAACGAACAGATCTATTTTAAGGCTCGTTTTAATTATTGCTTGTGCCGTTGGCGCTTTTTTCCTTATGGAAAAAGTTGCAGACGTTATTTTAACTATTAAAGTAGAAGGTGGGGTAACCTTACACGAATCTATTTTAGCAGGGCTCGTTGAGGGCGGTGAACTTCCTGAAAGCGTGCAAACTTTAATTATCGCTTTAATTGAAATTGTAGTTGGGCTTGCGTTTTTCTTGCTTGGATTTATCGTTTTATCTTTCTTGAGCTGGCTTATAGTGTTCCCTATCCTTAAAATATTTGTAAAGCCGGGCGTAAAAAAACGTCGCCTTTTAGGTATGATTATAGGAGCGATTCAGGGCGTAGTAGTAGCGTTTGTTTTATGCGTTCCGGTAACGGGAATTACGAACGAAGTTCAAAAACTTTCAGAAATCGAAGTTGACGGCAAAAAAATTATTCCCGTTGAACTCAATCTTGAGGAGTTTACGGATTCTGAAATTTATAAGATTTATAACACCTCGGGCGATTGGTTCTATGAAACGTTAACCTCAAAACAAACTGAAGACGGAACTAACGTTTCCCTTTCCGATACGGTTGACGTTGTAGTTGTCGTTACCGACGTGGTTAATGAAACCACTAACCTTGCAACTAACCTTAATAAAGTTAGCGATTCCGAAGCCAACGTTCAAGATAAAGTTGATTCACTTAAAAACGTTGGTGACAATCTTATTAACATCGGCACTAAGATTGACTCTTTGTCTGATAACGCAAAAGAAGTATTACAACAAGTTATAACCGACGTTGTTGGTTCGTTTGTTGGCGGTGGAGATGAAAACGGAGAACAAGAAGAAATTATTCCTCCGGCAGTACAAGAAGTTATTGAAAATATCGATTTTGACAATTTATCTTTAGAATCAACGGGCGAAGCAATCAAAGGAATTTCTTCCTACATTGAAAAAACCGATGAAAATTTTGAAAATTACGGCGAAGAAGTAACCCAAGAAGAAGTTGAATCTATCGTTAACGGCGTTGCTGATAACTTGTTTATTATTGATATTATCACGGGTGGCGCGGAAGAAATTGAAGAAGTGCCAACCATTATCGAAGTAAAAGAAGAAGACGCTGAAAAATTTGAAACGGCAATTTCTCAAGCAGATAAACTTACTAACGAACAAAAGGAAATGCTTAAAAAGTTATTAGGTATCATCTAAAATTTACAAACTAAAACTCTCGGCTTTGCCGAGAGTTTTTTATTATATTTCTTCTTCGCAGTATATACAATGATACTTGCCGTCACTATCCAACTTAACGTACGGGGTAAGTTCTTGTTCGGTAGTAATTATACAGCGTGGGTTTTTGCAAACTTTATCGCTTACTTTAACTTTTGATAAATCAAACTGTGCTTTTTCAGGGTTTTGCTCCGCTTCTTTTATAAGTTTTAAGATAAGCGCCATACGCATAAACTTGCCGTTTCTTACTTGCTTAAAGTAACAAGCCCTAGGATCATCGTCAATCTTAACGCTAATTTCATTTACTCTTGGGAGAGGATGAAGAACGATCGTATCGCTCTTTGCAAGCGCAAGTTTTTCAGGTGTTAAAATATATTTATCACGAAGCCTTAAATATTCTTCTTCATCGGTAAAGCGTTCGCCTTGAACCCTTGTCATATACAACACGTCTAAAGTACCTAAAACGTCTTCTAAAGTTTCAGTTTCAACGTATTCCATACCGTTTTTATCAAGAACGCCTTTTTTAACGTAATCGGGAAGCATTAATTCCTTAGGAGAAACTAACACCACTTTTACGCCCTTGTACCTTGAAAGAGCGTTGATTAAAGAGTGAACGGTTCTACCAAACTTTAAGTCACCGCAAAAACCAACGGTTAAATCGTTAACCCTACCCTTTTCAAGCGAAATCGTTAAAAGGTCTGCAAGAGTTTGAGTGGGATGAGCGTGCCCACCGTCCCCCGCATTGATAACGGGAATAGTTGCGTTTTTGCTTGCAACGAACGGCGCGCCTTCTTTATAATGGCGCATAGCGATAATATCAGCGTATTGACTAATAACTCTTGAAGTATCAGCTACGCTTTCGCCTTTACTTGCCGATGAACTAGACGCCGACGAAACGCTTATAACTTGACCGCCAAGGCGGAGCATTGCAGTTTCAAAACTCAATCTCGTTCTCGTTGACGGTTCGAAAAACAAGGTTGCAAGTAATTTTCCTTTACAAGCCTCGTTATATTTAGCGGGGTTTTTGATTATATCTTTAGCAACTGAAATAAGTTCATCAATTTCAGTTACCGACAAATCGAGAATATCAATAACGCTTCTCATATTTTCTCCTTAATTTATCAATTGTTTAGTAAGTTAGTTAAAAAAACTCTATCAAGACGAAGTTTATAATTTCTTAGAAATCCAGGATTCATCAGACGGATTGTTTCTAAAAGCAATAAGCCTTTCAACGTCTTCAGGTTTAACGTAGTTTTCTTGAGCGGCAACTTCGGCAATCACGTCAAAGTTGGTGAGAGAAACGTTTTTTACGTTTGCTTCTTCAAGGCGAACTAAACCTTTCTTCATACCGTAGGTAAAGATTGAAACAACGCCTAAAACGATTGCGCCTGCTTCTCTTAAAACGTTAACTACTTCGATAACGGAACCGCCTGTTGAAATAAGGTCTTCAACAACTACTACTTTTTGGCCCGGTTCAAGTTTGCCTTCAATTTGATTTTGTCTGCCATGGTCTTTAGCGCCTGAACGAACGTAGCCCATAGGCATACCTAAAATATGTGCGGTAATTGCGGCGTGAGCGATACCCGCAGTTGAAGTACCCATTAAAACTTCCGCATCGGGATAATTTTCTTTGATGAGCGTTGCTAAACCATTTTCAACGTCACATCTAACCTTAACGTCGGTAAGTGTTAAGCGGTTATCACAATAAACGGGGCTCTTAATCCCACTTGCCCAAGTAAAAGGTTCTTCAGGACGGAAGAATACCGCTTTGATTGAAAGTAAATCTTTTGCTATAAGTTCTTGTAAATTAGTCATTTTTATTCTCCTAAAAATTCTTTAACGCATCTTTCGTATGCTGAAACGGGGTCTTTAGCGCCAGTAATTGATCTACCAACCACGATGTAGTCAGAACCGAGTTCTCTTGCTTTTTCGGGGGTTGTTACACGCTTTTGGTCGCCAACGGCATCACCTGCAAGCCTAACGCCTGGGGTTACGGTTATAAATTTATCTCCGCAAACGCTGTGAACTTTTCCCGCTTCAAGTGGAGAACATACAACACCGTCAAGCCCTGCAACTAAAGCGTTATGAGCATAGTGCATAACGACTTTATCAATAGGTTCTTTGATTAAAAGGTCGTTTTCCATACTCTCTTGATCGGTTGAAGTGAGTTGCGTTACGGCAATCAAAATAGGCCTAGTGCCATCTGCTCTCGTTAAGCCTTCAAGCGCGCCTTTCATCATATTGATAGTACCGCTTGCGTGAAGGTTAGTCATATCAACGTCAAGTTCAGATAAAACCTTCATTGCTTTTTTAACGGTGTTTGGGATATCGTGGAGTTTCAAATCTAAGAAGATTTTATGCCCACGTCTTTTAATTTCTTTTACGATTTCCGGACCTTCTGCATAGTAAAGTTCCATACCAATTTTAACGAAGGGTTTAACTCCCTTAAATTTATCCAAAAATTCAAAAACTTTTTCTTTGCTATCAAAGTCAAGCGCAATAATTACGTCTTTATTCATACTCTTGCTCCCCCTATAATTTCTTTAAGTGATTTAATTTTGTATTTTTCCATCGCCTTTGGCAAATCGTTTATAATATCACGGCAAGCGTACGGATTAACCAAGTTATACGCTCCAACTTCTACCGCGGTTGCGCCTGCGAGCATCATTTCAATAACGTCGTCCGCTGAAGAAACGCCACCCATACCGATTACGGGAATTTTTACCGCTCCCGATACTTGATAAACCATACGAAGAGCAACGGGGAAGATCGCGCTACCGGAAAAACCACCCATTACGTTTTTAATTATAGGTTTTTTACGGTTAAGATCAATTCTCATACCTAAAAGGGTATTTATTAAACTGATACCGTCCGCGCCTGCATCTTCACACGCTTTGGCAATAGAAACTATATCCGTTACGTTAGGCGAAAGTTTAATGATAACGGGCTTTTTAGTAACCTTTTTAACCGCCTTGGTAACTTCCGCAGCGGCGCTTGGTTGAGTTCCAAAACTCATACCGCCACCGTGAACGTTAGGGCAACTTACGTTTACTTCAAGCCAGCCTACTTGTTCTTCCTTATCTAAAAGTTCGCAAGTATAAGCATAGTCTTCAACTGAAAAACCGCTTACGTTTGCCATAACTTTTTTATTAAAACACTTTTTGAGTTTGGGAAGTTCTTCGCTTATAACCTTTTCGACGCCTGGGTTTTGAAGCCCCACAGCGTTTATCATACCCGCGGTACACTCTGCTATTCTTGGAGTGGGATTACCAAACCTTGCATCTTTGGTAGTACCCTTAAAAGAGAACGTTCCGAGCATATTAATGTCGTACAATTCAGCAAATTCATAGCCGTAACCAAAAGTTCCGCTTGCGGGAATTACGGGGTTATCAAGTTCAATACCTAATAAATTAACCTTGGTGTCTACCATAAAATTTCCCCCTTTTTAAGAACGGGGCCTTCTTTGCAAATTCTCTTGTAGCCCGTAATCGTTTTACAAGAACAACCCATGCACGCTCCGAATCCGCAACCCATACGTTCTTCAAAACTCATTTCGCCGTCGGTTACACTCGCGTTATAAACTGCTTTGAGCATAGGTTCTGGACCGCAAGTGTAAAAATAGGAATAGGTTAAACCTTTCATAGCGTCAGTCACGAAACCTTTTATACCGTAACTACCGTCAACGGTAGTAACTATAGTTTTTGCGCCGAGAGCGATAAATTCTTTTTCGTAAAAAATTTCACTTGCCGTGTTAAAACCTAAAATCACGGTAACTTTTTTATTTTCGGCAATGAGTTCTTTGCAGAGTTCATACATCGGCGGAACGCCAACGCCACCGCCTATAAGTAACGGGGTGTCGCCAGCCAAAGTTAAGTCGTAACCGTTGCCTAATAAAGTTAAAACGTCTAAAACTTCACCCGATTTCATCTTGCTCATTACTTCAGTCCCCTTACCTACTATCTTATAAATAATAGTCAAAACGTTTCCTGAAATTTCGCAAACGGAAATGGGACGGCGAAGGTACAATCCGTCAATCTTAATATTGACGAACTGCCCTGCTTTAATTTCTTGAGTATCCCCTTCCATAGTCATTTTCATAACTTGTGAATTAAGGGGAATATTGTCTATAACCTTAAAAAATACCTGTTTCATTTTGCGTCTATCGTAGATACCGTAAAGGTAATTTCTTCTAACACGTCAAGGAGCACCTTAACCGTGTCAAGCGCGGTAAATATAGTAACGTTATTTTCTGTTGCTGAACGGCGAATTTGACTACCGTCACTCGCTTGGTCGTTAGATGCAACGTCTTTAGTATTTATAACGTAACTAATTATACCTTGGTGGATATAATCGAGTATCTCATCAGAACCGTCTGAAAGTTTTGATACAGCGCGAGTTTTAATCCCGTTTTCTTTAAGGAATTTTGCCGTTCCTTTAGTTGCCATAATGTTAAAGCCGAGATTATAAAACCTTCTAACGAGCGGTAACGCTTCTTCTTTATCCTTATCGGCAACGGTAACTAAAACCGTACCGTAGTTTTGAACGCTCATACCCGATGCTTGAAGGGCTTTATATAACGCTCTATAGAACTTATCGTCGTAACCTATCGCTTCGCCCGTTGATTTCATTTCGGGAGAAAGGTAGGCGTCTAACCCCCTGAGTTTGTTGAACGAGAACACGGGAACTTTAACGTACCAGCGTTCCTTTTCATCGGGATATAATTTGAAGATGCCTTGTTCTTTCAAAGTTTTACCCATAATAACTTCGGTAGCAATATCTGCTAAACTATAACCCGTTGCTTTTGAAAGGAAGGGAACAGTTCTTGAAGAACGTGGGTTAACTTCGATAATAAACACGTTATCGTCCTTATCAACGATAAATTGAATATTGTATAAACCCTTAATACCTATGCCCAAGCCAAGTTGCTTTGCGTATTGTAAAATTATTCCTTTTACTTTATCCGAAATACTAAAGGTTGGATAAACGCTAATACTATCGCCACTATGAACGCCCGTTCTTTCAACGAGTTCCATAATACCTGGAACGAATACGTCAACACCATCGCAAATAGCGTCAATTTCAACTTCTCTACCTTGAATATACTTGTCTACGAGTACGGGTTTATCTTCGTCAATTTCAACGGCAGTTCTTAAATAGTGATAAAGTTGCTTTTCATCGGCAACGATTTGCATTGCTCTACCACCTAATACGAAGGACGGACGAACGAGTACGGGATAGCCTATTTCTTTAGCGGCATTAATACCGTCTTCAATCTTGGTTACCGCTTTACCTTTTGCTCTTGGGATATTGAGTTCGTTAAGAAGGTTTTCAAATGCGTTTCTATCTTCCGCACGGTCGATAGCAGCGCAATCAGTACCAATAATCTTAACGCCTCTATCGTGAAGAGGTTGAGCAAGGTTGATTGCAGTTTGACCGCCGAGCGATGCTACTACGCCTTCGGGCTTTTCAAACTCAACTATGTTCATAACGTCTTCCGGAGTTAAAGGTTCAAAGTAAAGTTTATCAGCAGTCGTATAGTCGGTAGAAACTGTTTCGGGGTTGTTATTTATAATAATCGCTTCGTAGCCAGCGTTCTTAATAGTCATTACGGCGTGAACGGTTGAATAGTCGAATTCAACGCCTTGACCAATACGGATAGGGCCTGCGCCTAAAACTATAATCTTTTTCTTATTGGTTAAGCGAGAAGCGTTTTCGCCCGTGTACGAAGAATAGAAATAAGGAATATATGCGTTAGTATGGCAAGTGTCAACCATCTTAAATGCCGGGAAAAGATTATTTTCTTTTCTCATATCGTAAACTTCTAATTCATTGCACTTCCAAAGGCGAGCAATATATTTATCGCTAAAGCCCATCTTCTTTGCTCTCTTGAGCGTTTCAACGTCTTTATTAACTCGGAGAGATTCTTCCATATCGATAATATTTTTGAACGCCTGCAAGAAATACGGTGTAATCATAGTGATTTCATGAATCTTTTCAATCGAAACACCGTGATAGATAAGTTCCGTAATAGCAAACATATTATCAGAACGGAATTCTTTTATGTACTCAAGAAGTTCGTCAACGCTCATATTATCGAACTTTGAGTGATAAATATGGTTAGCGCCTATTTCAAGCGAACGCACGCCTTTGAGGAGTGCTTCTTCAAGGTTTGAACCTATACCCATAATTTCACCCGTCGCTTTCATTTGAGTTCCAAGTTTATTACTTGCCGACGCAAATTTATCAAACGGGAAACGCGGTAATTTTGCAATAACGTAATCAAGCTTCGGCTCGAAAGATGCGTTAGTGTTAGCAATTTTAATTTCTTCAAGCGTCATACCAACTGCAATTTTAGCAGTTACCCTTGCAATAGGATAACCAGATGCTTTAGACGCAAGAGCCGAAGAACGCGATACTCTTGGGTTTACTTCTATAAGATAATATTCCGAAGTTTTAGGATTGAGCGCGAATTGAACGTTACAACCACCTTCAATTTTAAGCGCCTTGATAAGCTTAATCGCAGAATCGTTAAGCATTTTTTCATCTTCTTTAGAAAGAGTCATAATAGGCGCAACTACCGCAGAGTCGCCCGTGTGAACGCCAACGGGGTCAATATTTTCCATACCGCAAATGGTTATTGCGTGGTCGGTTGCGTCACGCATAACTTCAAACTCAATTTCCTTATAGCCTTTTACGCTCTTTTCAATAAGAACTTGGTGTACGGGAGAAAGTTTGAAAGCGTTAAGACCAATTTCAATAAGTTCTTCTTCGTCGTTTGCAAAACCACCGCCGGTTCCGCCAAGCGTGAAAGCAGGCCTTAAAACAACGGGATAACCAATCTTTTTAGCCGCCACCTTCGCTTCTTCAATAGAATAAGTTATTTCAGACGGAATAGTGGGCTCGCCAATAGACGTGCAAAGTTCTTTGAAAAGTTCTCTATCTTCCGCTCTTTCAATACTTTCAGAAGAAGTTCCTAAAAGTTCAACGCCACACTCTTTGAGTATTCCTTTCTTTTCAAGTTGCATAGCAAGGTTAAGCCCCGTTTGACCACCGATACCAGGAACGATAGCGTCTGGTCTTTCATAGCGAAGAATCCTTGCAACGTATTCAAGGGTTAAGGGTTCCATATAAACTTTGTCTGCAATAGTAGTGTCAGTCATAATGGTTGCTGGGTTAGAGTTTACAAGCACCACTTCGTAACCTTCTTCTCTAAGCGCAAGGCAAGCTTGCGTTCCAGCATAGTCAAATTCCGCTGCTTGACCGATAATAATCGGGCCAGAGCCTATGATAAGTATCTTTTTTAAGTCCTTTCTCTTTGCCATAACTTTTCTCCTTATTCTTTATAAACTGCCTTGCCGTTATGCGCGGTAAGTAAACATTTTCCGTAAAATTTCATGCCGTCGAACGGCGTTGCTTTACCCATAGATATAAACTCGCTTGGGTTTACTATAAATTCCTTTTCTAAATCGAACACAGTAAAGCCAGTATAGGGTATATTAAATCTTTCCCTTGAGTTTATCGCTAAAAGTTCAACGAGTTTTTCTATCGTTATAATTCCATTTTTAACAAGATGGGTGTAACAAGATGCAAAGGATGTTTCTATTCCAACCACCCCGAACGCGCTATCCTTTAACCCTTTAGATTTTTCTTCAGCGCTATGCGGAGCGTGATCGGTTGCTATCATATCGATAGTTCCGTCTATTATTCCTTCAATTAACGCTTGCTTATCTTCTTTTGAGCGAAGTGGTGGGTTCATTTTGAACTTGCCGTCTTCTTGAAGATTGCTATCGTCGAGAATTAAATAGTGCGGGCCCGTTTCACAAGTAACGTCAACCCCTTCTTTTTTCGCCTTTCTAATAACGTCAACGCTTTCTTTGGTTGAAATGTGGCAAACGTGATATTTGACGCCTATTTTTTTAGCAAGCGCTAAATCTCTTTCAATTTGTAAATATTCACTTTCGGAACATATTCCTTTATGCCCGTTTCTTTCTGCGTACTCGCCCTTGTGGATATATCCGCCGTTAAGAAGGGAATTTACTTCACAATGAGCAACTATCATCTTGCCGTTTTCTTTAGCAAGGAGCATAGCCCTTTCCATCATTTCGTCTAACTGAACGCCACGACCATCGTCAGAAAAAGCGATAGCGCAATTTGACAACGCTTTAATATCAACGAGTTCTTCGCCCTTTTCCCCCAAGGTTATAGACGCATAAGGATAAACGTCAATCACAGCGTCTTTATCTATAATATCTTGTTGAATTTTTAAGTTTTCAAGGCTATCGGGCACGGGTTTTAAGTTGGGCATTGAACAAACCGCCGTAAACCCACCGCGAGCCGACGCTAAAGTCCCGGATTTTATGGTTTCTTTATATGAAAACCCCGGCTCTCTTAAATGAACGTGCACGTCGCAAAAAGACGGGAACGCCGTTAACCCTTCCTTATTATATATAGAAAAGGCGGGGCTTAAGAGAGAAGTTTCTATATCCTTTTTTAATCTATCTGGAGCAACAATCTTTGTTTTTAACATATTATTCCTTTATGTAAACGGCAGTTTCGCCGTCAATCTCGGCTAAACAAACTGAAACAGTTTCGCTTTTTGACGTGGGAACGTTCTTGCCAACGTAATCGGGGCGAATAGGAAGTTCTCTATGCCCTCTATCTATAAGAACTGCAAGTTGGAGTTCTTTAGGGCGAGCGTATGAAAAAGTTGCCTCAATCGCAGCGCGAGCAGTTCTACCCGTATACATAACGTCGTCAACAATTATTACCGTTTTGTCACGAATATCGCAAGGGAATTTACAGTCACCTGCGGATACCGTTTTTTCATTTTCCGAAAGGTCGTCACGATGAAGCGTTATGTCAAGATAACCAACGGGAACTTCAACCCCCTCAAACCTTAAAATATTTTCGTAAAGTTTTTGAGCAAGCGGAACCCCACGCGTTTTAACGCCGAGCAAACATACGTTTGAAACACCCTTATTTCTTTCAATAAGTTCGTGAGTTATGCGGGCAAGCGCTCTCGCAATTGCCGTTTCATCCATAATCAAAGTACTTTTTACCATAAAAAAACCTTGCCGATTTTCGGCAAGGTAAACGTTTGAGTAAAATACACCCCTTTTACATAAAGGGATTTAACTATTAACCTACTCTTGCCGACATCTCTGTATCGATTTAAAGATTAAGTTTATTATATATAATAAAACGCAATTTGTCAAGCCGTATAAACGACTTTTCAAATATTTATTGCTTGTGCCTATTTATTAAAAATTAAAGCCAATTTTTAGCCTTAACTTTTTCCATAATAGCGTCCCAAACAAGGTCAACGCACCAGTAGTGGCCTTGCGGAGTTACTACTAATTGGCATTTATCAAGAGCATTTTCTTTTTTGTAAACTTCTTGGATAGCGGCAAATGCTTCTTGAGTGCTTTCAATCGGGAAGATTGGGTCTTTTTCGCCCGCAACTACGATAAGGTCACGCCCGTCTAACATACAAGCAACGTCTGCCATTTCAAAGTATTTGTAAGCGTAAGGTATGTAGTTACAAGTACAATGGTATTGGTTCATAATAGAAAGTTTGTAAGTTGCAACCGCGCAAGAAGGAACGCTTATTTTAATACGCTTATCATAACACGGAGCGTAATACGAAGTCGTACCTCCGCCAGAGTTACCCGTAATTAAAATTTTATCTAAATCACATTCTTTGAAGTTAGATAAAGCGTCAATCGCTTTGCTAACGTCGTAACATCTAGCGCCAACTAAAGTTTTGCCGAGCATAAACATAATTTGAGCGGAGTAAGAACACATTAACGAACCTACGCCACCTCTATATCCGTCACCCCAAGGTTTAGTTTCACCCATACCACGTTGTTCAACGGCAAGGGCAACAAAACCTCTTTCAACCGCTTGAATAGCAAAGTCGCCTCTCGTTTTAACGTATTCTTCATCTTTTTCGTTATTAAACCTACCAACTGAAAGGTGGCAACCATCAGCGTGGCCTTGCATAGTGATTGCAACGGGGTACTTTTCTTTACCTAATTTAGGAATAAGAATATAACAAGGAATAGTAACGCCCTTTTCAGTATCGATAGTGAATTTAATTTCGGTATATTTTTCTTTTTCTAATTTTTCAACTATTTTGAAATTTAACGGACATGAGTTTTTCTCAAATTCTTCAAAACAGCAAAGTTCTAAAAACTTATCCGAAACTTTCTTCTTCCACTCAGTATAATCTGCGTTTTTATCAAAAGCTAACGATTGTTTAACGTTATCTCTTAAGTTATCAATATTATAATCGCCAAGGTTTGTTTGTTTAACTAAAATCATGATTTTTTCTCCTTTTATACATAATAACATTTTGTAAAACTAAAATCAAG
>JAZRSR010000023.1:0-159960 GCA_045651665.1 Christensenellaceae bacterium | reverse complement strand
CAAATGAATTTATAGAATATTTATTACCAAGCCCAAGTTGTCTACATCTAAAAACATTCATTAAAGGTAAATCGTATTCAAGAAATGGAGATAAAATATCGTTACAAAAATATATAGACAATCTTTCATGATATTCAGCATCTTTTAACTTAAACGATCTAATTTCATCTGGAGATAAAATAATAATATCACCATCACTAATAGTATAAGTATTTCCCTCGACAGAGCAAGTTCCTTCTCCTTTAATAATAAATGTTAAAGCATAAGTATCATAATAATAATCAAAAGGAATTGTTTCATGTGTAGTATTATTTTCTATCGTATATGTTAATTTAAAATAATTCGAATTATATTCTATTTTAGACATATTTGCTTAATCCTTTTATTTTCGGCTTTTGCACCTAATAATGTTATAATTATAGCACAAACACTTATAATTACCATAATTAAAAAAGTAAAATTCCATCCAACTATAGTTGATAATGTGCCTATACTCATCGAAGCAAAAAAATCACCCAAATGAACAAAAAAATTCATTATTCCTACTAAAATTGTAATATTTTTTCCACTCACACACTTTAATGGATATAAACTTAAAAGAAAAGTAAGTGCTGCCGTCATTGATATTGCGTTGATTACAAATAAAGTAATTGTAAAAATAAAATTAAAGTACCCTAAAAATACTATCAGTAAAAAACATATAGTTGTAATTAAAAACAGTAAAGTAACTGGTAAAAATAAGTTGTTGATTTTATTACTAGTTTTACCAGCAATTATAGCACCAATAATTTGAAGAAAAGGGACTACTGCCGTGAGAATTATTGATTTTTCTACTGAAAGTTTGTAAATATCATTTAAGTATGACGGAATCCATAATGCAATACTTTCTCTAAAACTTCCAATAATAAAAAGAACAAATATTGCACACAAAACGTAATTTGACTTTAATAATTTAAAAGAAAAAGTATTATTTGATTTATCCGTTTTTTCAGCATGTACAGAAACACAAGGTTTTTTTGCCCTAATTGATAAACGTGGCATTAGTATACACCATATTATACCAATTATGATAAGAAGGCCTGCAACAAAGAAAAAAACCATTTTCCAGTCAAAAAACATTATTAAGAATGGTGCAATTAAATAATTAACAAGTCCTCCAACTGCACCAATAGTGTTTAATGATACGGCACCTCTCGACAGCCAAGGTTGCTCTAAATTTTCGGTAAAAATTCGTGTTGTGCTACATAGTAGTGTTGCTTGCATAAACCCATTTATCCCCCAAAGTAATGCCATTATAAAAACGTTGGATGTATTTGGGAATAAAATATTAACAACAAACACACTAAAAATTTCAAAAGAAATAATTTTTATTGGAGAAATTTTGTTTGTTATAGCCGTGCTAATAAGTTGCCCGACAGCATTACATATTGCAAAAGACGACGAAACAATACCGACTAAACTCCTTGAAATCCCAGTTGATTGAACAATCTCTAAAACGCATGCACTAAAATTATTTCTTCCTAGATAAGATATAAGATATGCAAGCCAACAAATAAAAATAATTGTCCCATAATGCTTTGTGTTCTTCATAGTAGCCTCAAGTTTGCATAAATTGATAGTATAATAAAATTTTACAACAATTTTTTTTAACTTAACATTATCAATTTGATAAAAGACATTTCAATTTTGACTCATTTGTAAATTTCAAATATGAACTTTTTAAAACAAACGCCTTTTCAGTAATAATCAAATATAAAAATAACCTAATCCGAACTTAAATTCGGATTAGGTTACGTTTTGCAGAGGAAGAGGGATACAACCGAAACCGTATAAATAGAGAAACCCTCGGTTGACGCAAGCGCCGAACCCAAGGGCTCTCATCCCTCTTTCGTCACGAGAAAAGGACACCGTAATTGGTGTCCTTTTCCGTGGCGGAGGAAGAGGGATTCGAACCCCCGTGGCTTTGGGCCAAACGGTTTTCAAGACCGCCTCGTTATGACCGCTTCGATATTCCTCCAATTGGATATAACTACAAATATCCGCATGGACGAATATTCGTAATTATTTTATAAAAACTAAAACATGTTCTTTCAAACAAGAACTATTATATACAATCTTTTTAATTTTTGCAAGCGTTTTTTAACAAAAATAAAAATCTGCTTAAAAAAAACAGATTTTAACTTTTTAATTCAACCGTATTATCCGAGCATACAACCGTTTTATGCTCATTTTCGCCTAAAATTTCAGCAAAGCATTGAGTTTCAAGTTTACCTGCAACCATTAAGTTTTGCATTGTGTTAACGTCAAACGGAAGTTCTTGCTTATCGTTTTGAACGGAAAACGCTTCATTTAACTCTTTAAGTTCAACGTTATACGATAAAATTAAATCCCTAAGTTTATCCCTTGTTGCGTTCATTTGATTAATTCTCAAATTAATTAATTCATTTTTATTACTTATAAAAAGCTTTTTAACTTGATTTTCAATCTCAAAAAGCCTATCTCTTTTTGACTTTAATTGATTGTTAAACTTAGTGTTTAGCGTTGAAATTTCAGACAACGCTTGCTTGAACTTATCAACGTATTCTTCCTTTGAACTCTTGTCTAAAGCATCTATTTTAACCTTTAATTGAGCAAGTTCTCGTTTTTTAGATAAGTACTCTTCACTTAATTCAAACTCTCTCTTTTCTTTTGAGATAACGTCTATTATATCGTTATATTCATTTGAAAGTAATAGATATTCATCGCCCAAAATTGCTTTAATACCACTTTTTAGCCCTTCTGAAGTTTGATTTAGAATTTTAACAAACTCTTCAGTATATTTTTGGTCTATTGAGTTTTTAAGTTCTATATAACCACTACTCGTTTCCATTGCCATACCTTTAATAATTTTATACGATTTAACACTTGATACGTCACCAATATATCTTGTTCCACATATAAACAATATAGAACATATCATTAATATAAAAATGAAGATGAAAGATTTTATTAGTTTATTACGCATAATACCCCCACAAAAATATGTAGGGGCATTTTTTATAGATTTTTCAAATATTCAATTTCATCTTGAGTAAGTTTTCTAACTGCACCGCGATCTAAACTACCCATCGTTAAATCGCCAATCTTAATACGTTTTAAGAACTTAACTTCTTTACCTTCAGTTAAAAACATTTTCCTAATTTCTCTGTTTCTACCTTCAGTAACGGTAACGTGATATTTTGTAAACGCTTTTGTTTGATCAACAATTTTTATGTTACATTTTTTAGTCTTAACACCGTCTATAATTACGCCTTTACAAAGTTTTGCTATCTGCGCATCTTCAAGCGAACCCTCAATTTTAACGAGATAAGTTTTAGGAATTTCACTTGACGGATGAATAAGCCTATTGCAAAAATCTCCGTCGTTTGTAAGTATAAGCAAGCCTTCGCTATCATAGTCCAGCCTGCCAACGGGGAACAATCTATCAACGCCCGGGGGAAGCAAATCCATAACTGTTTTTCTGCCCTTATCGTCTTTTACAGTACAAACGTAACCCTTAGGTTTGTTCATAATATAGTAAGAATATTTTTTTACTCTATTAATCTTTCTACCGTCTACCGAAACGCTGTCTTCAAACTCGTTGATTTCTTGACCGAGCGTACAAATTTTACCGTTAACGGTAACTAAACCGTCACTAATAAGCTTATCGCAGTTTCTACGGCTTGCAACACCACATTCAGCTAAAAATTTATTAATTCTCATGATTTCACAACCAACCTTAAAAATTTATCTATTTTATGATAAATATTTTTTGTGAAAAAATCAACTTATTTTCTATAAATATTTCAAAAATTGCTTCATTTGGCAAATTTTTAGCAAATTCATCTTGAGTTTTACCGTTAAACTTAAACTCAACTTTATTTAATTCATTTTTATTTAGCGTATAATAAAAATTACACGGAACAACTATTTGATACGGATTACCGTTAGCGTCCTTAAAAACTTTATCTCTAAATTCATCAACACTAACAAGTTTTACTCTTTTATAATTTTCAAATGAATAATCAATCAATTCTTTTGTTCTTTCCCACATTTGCGGGCTATTTAACACTACCGAAACAAACTCTAAACCGTTCCTTTCAACTGACGTAACTAAGCATCTACCCGCGTTTTTTGTGTAACCAGTTTTAATTCCGGTACAACCTTCGTATGAAAATAGCAATTTATTCTTGTTTATAAGAACTCTTTCATAATTATATCCATCGTTAGAGATATTAATTTTTTTAGT
The DNA here is from genome assembly GCA_045651665.1 of Christensenellaceae bacterium. Lineage (GTDB taxonomy): Bacteria > Bacillota > Clostridia > Christensenellales > Borkfalkiaceae > HGM11412. Next base: position 155,693 of record JAZRSR010000023.1, on the reverse strand, counting down.
TGAAACAATTTCCTTAAAAATTGGATTTTTTATTGCTCTTAACGAAATTTTTGCTAAATCAACAGCAGTTGTATAATGGTTTTTATCGTGTAATCCGTGCGGATTTGTAAAATTAGAATTATCTGCCCCTGCAAGTTTAGCGGTCTTATTCATTAGTTTTATAAACTCATCCCTATTAATTAAACTTGACGCCAAACATTCAGCGCAATCATTACCACTTCTAAGCATTAAACCGTATAACAATTCCTTTACCGTAAGTTTTTCTCCTTCACGCAAGTAAATACTTGATCCTTCTATGCCAACGCAATCTTTTTTTACTGTAATTTCTTTATCTAATTCAAAGTTTTCAATAACGGTTAATGCGGTTAATATTTTAGTTGTAGACGCCATTGGTAACTGTTTATCACCGTTTAATTCATATATAATTCTTTGCGAGTTAACTTCAATTAAACACTCTCCTTCAGAACAAGTGTAAGCGTACGCGTTTTCAATTTTAATATTAAATGTAATAATACTTAAAATAAGCGCTATAATCAAATATTTTGCATTATTTTTCATTGTTTTGCACTAATGTTTTAGAAATAAAATCAGATGTTTTTTGAAATACAACTTCGGCTAAATCGTCATCCGCTTTTATAAATGTTACATCACTTTTTTTACAAACTAAAAAACCTGATGGATTAACGTTGATAATACTACCATTACCACCCGCAAACGGATAATTTTTTTCTTTTGAAAACAACTTAACTTCACCATACTCTCCACTACCACCAATAGTTCCAACCGTAATTTTAGCTATTGGTATAATAGTAGCTTCATTAGTAGTAATAGGCGTTCCAACAACCGAATCTGCAGTAAAAAAATCGTTAAAATTTTTAAGTGAAGCCAAAGTTTCGCTTTTTAGCGTTGATCTTTTTTCTTTTAACATTATATTCTCCTACACTTATAATATTTGCAATAATATAAAATACTATACAAGCAAGGTTAAACTGAAACCTAACCTTTAACTTTAACGATGCAAATGAATTATATTTATTAAAAGTTACGTTAAGTTTAGAATTAACACCATAAATCAAGTCCAAATTTGGCGCAATAGCAATAAAATTGTTGTAAAGCAACATTATAATAGTTATTATTTTTGCGTTTAACAACCCTAAATCAATATAAAATTCAACTAAATCAATATTAAAAATTTTAAGAAAACTAACGTTCCCCTTTATGTTATTAAAAAGTGATAATTCTATAATTATTGCTTTACTATTTGATATATGAAGATATAAACTATCCGTATCTCTAAACTTAAAGTAACCACTAATTATTTTAATTTTACCGAAGATAAAAACTGCGAAAAATACTTTTTTAAGGTTAAAATCAACAAAAAAATATAGCGATGTTATAATTGGAAAAATTAATAAACCAACAATAATTAACACCGCTATATACATAATTATATATTTTGTAAAAATATTAAAAAAATGCGTTTTTAACGCATTTTTTATAATTTATTTTATAACGTCTAAATCTTCGCCTTGCAAGAAGTCTGGCAAATCTTCAGAATCTATATCTCCAAGATCTACGTCTTCATCAACAATCGCTTCACCTTGACTTTCAGGCTTTGAAGGAAAATCAATTCCATCTAACAAATTAACGTCTTCACTACCTTCAACGTATTCATCTTTTTCAAATAAATAAGAACTGTCGTTCGTTGGGCTTCTAAGCGCAACGATTTTTTCCATTAATTCGTTATAATCAGGAAGTTCTTCAAGAGATGAAATTTGAAATCTTTTTAAGAATTCATCTGTAGTGCCAAATAAAACAGGCTTACCCACAGTATCTTTTCTTCCAACAACTTCAATAACTCCAAGTTTAAGTAAATTTTGAAGAGCAAATTCACTATTTGAACCACGAAGTTCTTCAAGGTCAATACGTGTTACCGGCTGTTTGTATGCTATAATTGCAGCAACTTCAAGCATACTTTTTGAAAGTTCTCTTTCCTTTATAGGGTTTAATACGTTTGAAACTTCTTCAGCGTATTTTGAATTTGAACTAAATTGCAATTTTTTATTAAAAATAAGTAGTTTTATGCCACTATTTTCATCATATTTTTCATAGAGTTCTTTAGCAGCTTCTAAAACTTTAGCATCGGTAACGCCAAGTTTTTCCGAAATATCTTTGATTTGAACCGCATCTCCCGAAACAAAAAGGATAGATTCAATTATATTCTTCAAGTTCTCCAATTTCTTCCCCTCCGTTTTCGTTAAAATAAAGCGTAATATCGCCAAAAGTATCGTCTTGAATAAAGGTTAAATATTGATGCTTAAGAAGTTCAAGCAAGGCTTGAAAAGTCGTTATCATTTCAGTTTTTGTTGAATAACGAGTAAACAAGTCGTAAAAACTCATTTCTTTTCTCGCCTGAAGTTCCGTTCTAATAAAATAAATTTTATCGGCAACGGTAAACACTTCTTTGGGAATTTCTTTTTCCTTATTTTCAATAGTGTCTTTAACGTCAACCCTCTTTAATAAGTTTGTAAACGCATTGATTAAACCGTTGAGATTAAAATCTGTATATACGATTTTTACGTTATGAGCATCATTGTCAGGCTTTTTATAAAACTTATTAATGTCTTCAATCGCTTTTAATTTTTCAGCAGATTCTTTATAAAGTTTATACTCTTCAATGCGTTGAATAAGTAAATTGCCTTCTTCTTCCGCTTCAAGTTGAGCTTCTTCATTAGGAATAATTGCTTTAGATTTAATTTCAATAATAGTTGCGGCAATAGAAAGGTATTCGCTTTCAGTTTCCATATCAACGGTATGAGTGTTAACGTACTCTAAAAATTGATTTGTAACTTCTGAAACGAATATATCTTTAACGTCAATTTCCGCCTGCTTAATAAGGTATAACAACAAGTCGAGCGGACCTTCGAAGTTAAGATTTGATAATTTAGTTGAATAGTCTACTTTAGACTCGAAATTAGACGTTGCCATTTATCTATCTCCAACTCAATATACATATATATTTTACTACAAAATAGTTAAAATTGCAAGGTTTTTCATATAATAAAACGCCCGCTTTAAGCGAGCGAAATTATTACCAATTTTCAATTGTTTCAAAGAGAACGTCAAAATAACTTTTCTTATCTAAATCGCAACCTAATATGACGTTAGTTTGACCAACTTCAACACCATTGCTATACACGGTAACGATACCGACAACGCTTCCTTTTTTAAGCGGAGCTTTAATAGTTTTTATATCGTAAATAAAGTCAACGGGTTGCTTTTCGTTCTTTTTAGAAAGTACAAAGAAATCATTTTCAGCATAAAGTTCAACGGATTTTTGTTTAGAGTTCTTAACTTTATACTCGACTTCTAGCGGAATATTTTTATCGATAACCGCTCTATTTTCATATAAATTAAACCCATTGTTAAACATTGTTGAAACAGCGTTAAACCTTGCCTTACTGTCACTTGCGCCAATAACAGCCGAAATTAAACGCATATTACCCCGTTTAGCAGTTGCCGTGAGGCAAAACCCTGCCTCGTTTGTAAAACCAGTTTTACCACCGTCACAGCCGCTAAAATGTTTAATTAATTTATTAGTGTTTGAAATTTCAGTATAGTTCTTTGAGTGGTTGATTTTATCCATCCAAATAGTTGAATATCTAAAATAATCTTCGTGCTTTATAAGATCGGCAAAAATAAGCGTTATATCTTTTGCAGATGAATACTGCATAGGTTTAGGAAGCCCAGTACAATTTGAAAATAAAGTATTATTAAGCCCTAACACTCGCGCTTTTTCGTTCATTTTATCAACGCAAGCCTCTTCAGAGCCGTACAACCTTTCCGCTAAACAAACGCTTGCATCGTTAGCTGAAGCAACGGTAATACTCTTAATTAAATCTGAAACCTTATAACTTCTTCCACTTTCCAAAAAAACTTGACTACCACCCATACCCGATGCGTTTTCTGAAACGGTTACGTCTTCGTCTATTGAAAGATTGCCGTTTTCAATATTTTCGTATATTAAATCAAGAAGCATTATTTTAGTCATGCTTGCAATCGGTAAGCGTTCGTTTTCATTGCGAGCGTAAATTTCTGTTCCGGTATTAAAATCGTAAAGGTATTCCGCTTTAGCATTTATTTCACTTGCATAGACAGTACCGTGTGAAAATTTCGAAGTATTAAAACCCAAACAAAGAATAAAACTTAAAATTAATAAAAGTATAGATTTTTTCATATTTTCCCCTTTTATCATATTTTAAGTAATTAGTAAAATTTTATACTTAAAAGATAATTGATAACGGCCTAAACATAAACACTATAAAAATAAATTCAATTAACGCTCCAATTCCGGCAACTAAGTAACAAATCAAAAAAGATTTACCTACTAATAAAACGGTATTTTTTAAGTTGCAACCGTGCTTTCCATAGCTTAAAACAAGCAATAAAACTATTGCAAAACATAAAAAAATCGACTGAAATAATATTAAAAATACAAAGGTAAAAAGACCACTTAATAGCGCGCCAACAATAAACAATTTACCCGCCAAGCCTAACATAAACGCTTTGTATAATAAGATTAAAAAATTTAGATAAATAGTATATTTATTAAGAGAGAAAAGTGCAACCAAAAATAAAATTAAACCACAGTTTAACAATCGTTCAAAGAATAATTTTATCGGAGAAAACTCTCTTGAAAACACTTTTAATAAATAATTAGTTAAATAGTTATTATACAAGCATTCAAGTTGTTCAGAAATTGTTAAAGTTACACCTAAAATTACACCAAAAATGAATACGGCAACTGAAAAAACGACTAAATTTTTATTTCTATTAATCTCACCAAATAAAACGCCAATAAATTTTCGCATTAAAAAACCCCATAAAAAATATATGGGGAAATTTGTTAAATTATGTTATTTTTAACGATTGAAACGTAATTTTCAGCAAGTTTAGTGATAGAATCAAAATCACCATTTTCAATTAAATCTTTTTTAACGATGTTTGAACCAATACCAAAACCTGAAACACCTGCGTTAAGATAGTCGGTCATATTACTTTCGTCAATACCTCCAACAGCCATAAATTTTATATGTGAAAGCGGTGCTTTGATAGCTTTATAATATGAAACACCAAAGTTTGACATTGGAAAAAGTTTAATAAAATCTGCGCCCCATCTATGCGCGTTTTGGATTTCCGTAGGAGTAACCGCACCCGGCATTGAAACAAGACCAAGTTCTTTAGTCTTTTTAATAACGCCTTCATAAGAATCTGGCGAGATAATAAACGTACCGCCTGCATCTTTAGTGAGTTGAACTTGTTTTTCAGTTAAAACCGTGCCTGCGCCAATATACATTTTATCTTTGAAGTGGTCAGCAAGCGCTTTAATATTTTGAGCAGTTTCTTCATCAGAAACTTTACCATTAGCCGAATAAGTAATTTCTAAAAGCCTAATTCCACCTTTATATACCGCCTCTGCAAACGGAATTAATTTACTTGATTCAACACCGCGAACTATAACGATAATTTTTTCATTTTCAATAATATTAATTAGATTAGTCATTATTTCCAAAGCTCCCTATTTATGTTTGGCGTAAGTTGCGCAAGCATACCACCGTCAACAACAAGTTCAGCACCCGTTGTATTTCTTGATTCATCTGAACCAAAATACCACGCGGCGTTTGCAACGTCAGTAAACTCGGCAATATCTTGAATAGGCGTATAGTTAGGTAAACAATATTTAATATTATTGTCGTTACGTTGCCATCTTTCAGTCTTAATCATACCTGGCAGAACGCAATTTGACCTAACTCCATACTTACCCCAATCGACCGCAAAAGACTTGCTCATTGCCAAAATTGCGCTTTTAGAAGAACAATAAGCACACCTATTTTCCGTAACCCTAAGCGCAGAGTTTGACGTTATAAATACTATAGATCCTTTACCCTTTTCCTTCATATGCTTGCAAGCTTCTCTAGCCATTAAAAAGTTCCAACCTATATTAGTATTATAAACGTTCATAAACTCGTTTATATCAACGGTTAAACTCTCTTGGCCAATACCGAGATTTGCAGCGTTAAGAACTAAAGTATCAAGTAAAAAGCCATTTGCTCTAATGTCTGCAAAAATTGACTTAACGTTTTCTTCATTAAAGATTTCAGTTTGATAACCTTTAGAAAAAACTCCGTATTTTTCAGCAATTTTATTTGATGCGCTAATAGAATTTTCAAGCGATCTACTACCAATAAACACAGCGTAACCTTCTTTAGCGAAACGTTCAGCAATAGCAAAACCCGTGCCGTTAGTTGCGCCCGTTACGAACACACTTTTATTCATAAAAACTCCTTACCAATCGGCATTGCTACCGTCTTCAAAGTATTGACGAGGCGTTGTCCACTTACCGTCGTAAATTTTGTCCTTAAGCGCTTCTTCGTCAAGTTCAACGCCAAGTCCTGGTTTGGTTGGAACGTCAATATACCCGTCTTTAATAACGAACGGCTCTTTAATATAGCCAACGCCAAGATCAGATTTATCGGGGTTACCGGGGTGTTCTTGAACTAAGAAATTAGGTATGCAAGCATCAAGTTGAATACAGCTTGCAAGAGAAATAGGACCTAACGGGTTATGCGGAGCAACTGAACCGTAATACATTTCAATCATAGCGGCAAGTTTTCTGCCCTCATAAATACCGCCAACGTGGCAAATATCGGGTTGAATAATAGATACCGCTTGTTTTTCAATAAGTTCTCTATACTGCCATTTGCCAAACAATCTTTCGCCCGCCGCGATAGGAACTGTTGTAGAATTTGCAATATTTACCATAGTATCAACGTTTTCAGGCAAGCACGGTTCTTCAATAAACATAGGAGTATACGGTTTCAAAAGTTCAATTAACCGTTTAGCCATTGCTGGCGAAACTCTACCGTGAAAATCTATTGCTAAATCAATTTTATTACCGATTTTCTCTCTAACTTTGGCAAATCTTTCAACGTGCTTAAAGGTATTTTCAGGCGTATCAACTTGCTTTATAGGTGGAATAATAGAATATTTAAGAGCGGTATACCCTTCTTTTAATCTTTCATCGGCAATTTTGAGCATTTCTTCAATAGGAAATTCACCTGCAACGCCTGCGCGTTTAATATGAGTATACATTCTTATTTTATCTCTGCATTTACCGCCAAGCATTTCATATACGGGGCAATTATAATATTTACCCTTTATATCCCACATTGCTTGTTCAATACCAGAAATAGCAGAAAGCATAAGCGGTCCACCACGATAGAACCCACCGCGATAAAGAGCCTGAACGTGGTGTTCAATTTGCATAGGATCTTTACCTATCAAATACTCCTCAAACTCTTTAATAACCGCTTCAACGGCGTTACAATGCCCCTCTAAAACAGGCTCACCAAGACCGATTATATCCGTATCGGTATACATTTTCAAAAACATCCATCTTGGTTTAACTTTAATAACTTCAAGCCTAGTAATTTTCATAAATGTTCTCCTTAAAGTTCAATCTCTTGATAAAAATTCATAACGATTTTATTTTCGTATGGGAATTTAGATAAATCAATCTCGTCAAAAAGACCGCAATGCACGGGAATAGCAACGCAATCAAGCTTTTTTACAAACCTTGCGCCGTCGATAAAGTTCATATTATTACCCTTACCGTTAATGGCAATAAAACAATAATCTATCTTATCGCTAAAACTATCAAAAACCTTACTGTTATAAAGCGTATCGCCGGTAACGTAATAATTCTTGCCGCTTGCCGTAATAATAACTCCGATTGCGTGATCGTCAGAGTGTTCAGCGTACACCGCTTTGAATAAAATTCCGTTTTCAGTCCACTCCGTACCAACGTTAAAGGAAACGTAGTTATTGTTAGGATTTCTAAAATTTTCTCTAACAGTTTTCCAAGCGTTAAAAGACGCCAATACCGTAACTTGATTATCACTCGTTAAATAGTGTGATAACGTTTCAGGGTCGGTGTGATCTAAATGGTTGTGGGTAAGCACTATTAAATTCGGCTTAACGCTTAAAAATTTATTATCAACCGCAACTCTGCGATAATTATGCGGTTCAATTTTTTCTACGCTATTAGATAAATATGGGTCAACGATAATTATAAACCCATTAACGTCAAATAAAAACCCACCTTGACCGAGCCAAGTTACTTTCATCTTCTATCTCCTTTAAGAAGTAAAATTTGCGATTTGAAAACAATTTTAGAACGTGGTTTAATATAGTTAAATCCACTAACTTTTTTATCTTTAGAAATATTAGGCGCATTAACCATAACGTTTTGCGGTTCTAAACAAATATAACCATCGGCATTGCCGTTATATATTAAGCGATAGTTTAAGTTTTTAGAGTTGTTATAAACTACGCTCATATTAGAATTTTTATCAAAATTCACGATTTTATAATGCTTTTTGCATTTATAATGACGGCTTATTGGTTGCGATAACGGATTAAAAGAGCCTTTAAGCAACTGTTTAGAAACCCCGTCAAACTCCAAAAGTTTACCCGTAGGCAGATAGTTGTCAAAATTACGCTCTATCTCACTATCTATTGAAACTTTTACGTAGTTTTCGCTATCATTTATATAACTTGTATTAAAAGTTGTGTGAAACCCTATCATTATTGGCATTTTATATTTAGATAGGTTGTTTACCGTAGTTTTAAGTTTAACGCCACGTTTAGTTAAGCGATAATCAAGCGTCAAGCAAAACTCGTTAACAGCGCCAAAAACGCCGTTGTAACTTAATACAGCCCTATTTTCACTAAACTTATTCACTAAAAATTCCTTATCGTGAATTTCACCGTGCAAATGGCAATTAGTATTTGGCTCGTTTATAGGGAAAATATATTCCTTGCCGTCAAAACAAAACTTTCCATTTTCAATTCTATTAACGGGAAAAAGAATAGGCATACCGTAAAGATACGGGTTATCAATCCCTTTATCGTAATCAGGTTCTCTAAGTATAATAGCGCCGTTACTTGAGCGCAAAAAAATTAAATTTGAGCCCTTACTAACGTTAATTTTAGCAATGAAATATTTATTTTTAAGAATTAAAAGTTTATTTTCGTTCATTAAAATCTTTATCTGCTATATCAGCGTATCTTTTAATAATTTCAATTTCTTTAGGGTTATAAGGTCTATGATTAAGCCTAAATAAATCGTGAAACCACTTGGTAAAATCCCACTTTAAGTCGGGATTTTTTTCATAATCTTCCCAAACGCTATTCCAAGGCTCGTAGTATTGCGCTTTACCTGCAACCAAGCCCCAGTTATAAGAACCAACTTTTTCAAGGTAATAAAGTGGGAACAAGTCTTCAACGTTATTGTTCAAACATCTTGCAAGCCACTCGGTACAAAGAAGTGGTCTACCAAACTTTTTAAGATTATTAATAACGTTTACGTTTGATTGATAACTACCGTAGTTATGGAAGGAAATCACGTCTGAATTCAATACGCCGTAACGTTCAACTTCGCAAACGTCGTCAAAATTACCGCCGTAATACGATGCAGTTTCACAAGTTAAAGGCTGTATAGGATCAATTTCTCTACAAATTTCAAAAATCTTTTTAAGGTTTGGGAGAGAAACTTCCCTACGCTTACTATTGCCAACTTCATTATAAACGTTCCAAATAATAATACGCTCGTCATTTTTATATTTTTCAACGACTTCTCTAACCATTTCAAAATATCTGGGCGCAGTTTCAGGCTCGTCAAGATAATGATGCCCCATACCACCGAAAGCACCGTGTTGGCTCATTTTTCTACCGCCGTGATAGCCCCAATCGCAAGGTTGAGGGCCAAGTTTATCAACTTCAAAACCCTTTGGGCGCATACAGTCGTTCGCAAGAACAACCATTAATGAAATGCCGTACTTATTAGCAAGGGTAACGAATTTTTCAAACCTTTCCATAAACCCGTCGTGCTCTTTATCCCAAACTAAAAACTCGATAATAACTCTTATAGAGTTATAACCAATGGTTTGCATTAACTTAAACTCTTGTTCAATGGTTTCAAAAACCACGTCTGAATTATACTCTTGCCACATTTCAATTCTATTAACGCAGTTGGCAGGAAGATAGTTGCAACCCCTTATCCACGGGCGTGAATTATACCATTCCCAAGCTCTTTCTTTACTCCATTGTTTACCCATAACTAACACCTCCAAACATACAGTTTAATTATACCACATTAATTTTTACAAGTAAATATAAAAACAAATAAAAAAACAAGGGAAAGCCCTTGTTTTTATGCGATCATATTATTAATTGAAATGCCGTAGCCTCGAGTTCCGTCGTTTAGAAAAACGTGCGTAACTGCACCAACGAGCTTGCCGTTTTGAACGATAGGAGAACCGCTCATACCTTGCAAAATTCCGCCCGTATATGATAATAAATTTTTATCTGTAATCGATATAACGAAATTTTTATTACTACCGCTAACGTAATCAGTTTTCACAATATTAATATCGTAAAATTTAGGCGCAATACCATCAACGGTAGAATAAATTTGCGCTTTACCCGGAACGCCTTTACCAAGCGCTAACTTAACGTGCTTTGACTTATCAAAATTTGATAATTTACCAAATAGACCAACGCTTGAATTTTTTGAAATATCCCCAACTGGACCATCGCCTAAAATCACACCCTTAAGTTCGCCCGCCTTACCGCGTTCAGGCTTATTTACACCTGTAACAGACGCATTAAACACGTTACCGCCCAACACGTTATAAATCTTGCCGTTTTCATTAGAAACGGGATGACCAAGCGAACCGAAACTACCGTTATTCGTATAATAAGTAACCGTACCTAACCCAGTTAAACCGTCTTGAAGATAAACGCCGAGTTTATATTCACCTAAAACGTCTTTAACGGGCTCTAAATCAACGAGTTTAATCTTACCGTCAGATTCAATTTTAGTAATTATTTCACCACCTTGATAGTTATTAAGCGCTAAAGCAACGTCATTAGCCGTATTTACGGCGTTTTGATTAAGGCTAAGTATTGTATCGCCAACGTCAATTCCGGCGTTTTTACAAGGGGAAAAAAGCCCGTTAGGTGTAACAACGTCACAAACGCCAACGACGTTAACGCCTTCAGTATTAACAGTAAAGCCCAAAACGTTACCACCGAGATAATATTCCGTTTCACTTGCGTTTACAACGTTGATAGAACAAAAAGAGAAAACTACTAATATAAAAACTAAAACTTTAGATAATCTTTTGAAAACCATAACAAAAGTATAAGCAAAACAATTAATAATATACCTTAAATAAGAATAATTGACAAAGGTTAAAAAATGAAATATAATTTATGTATGGATAATAGAAAAAAGACGGATAAACGAAGCATACGAACTCGCTCACTCATAAAAAAAGCGGTAATAATTTTGCTTAAAAAAAAGCGACCTAACGAAATTGCCGTTACTGAAGTTACAAAACTTGCGGTAATTAGTAGGAATAGTTTTTACACGCATTACACTTCTATAACCGACGTGTTAGACGATATATTTAGTGACGTGTTAAATAATTTTGATATAGTATTATCAAAATACAACTATTCTGAATTTGAAAAAAACCCCTACCCTTGTTTGAAAGAAATTTCTATACCGTTGATAGAAAATTCTGCATTTTCAGAATTCGTTATATTTTCAAAGAGTTCAAACTTGTTCGTTCAAGGTATTATAGACTCGTTAACTGATAAATTCTATAATAAATATCTTGAAAATAGGGGTTCTGCGCACGCAAACGTGCAGTACTTAGTTAACTTTTTAGTAGCGGGCTCAATTAACTTTGTTTACAAATGGTTTAGAGATGGTAAAAAAGTACCATTTGACCAAGTTTTAATAGATATATCACAATTAATAACAAAAGGAATTGTGATGATTAGAAAAATAAAGAACCAAGCGCAATAACGCTTGGTTCTTTATATTACAATTAATTAAAAAAGGAACGGACGAGCCGTTCCTCTTTTTTATTGAGTTTTACTTGAATTACGCTTGAGCGCCTACCCAAGTAAGTACACCGTTAACAACAGACCATAAGCCGTTACCAGCATCACCAGTGAACGAAGCGAATACGTCGTTATTAGCGTTGTAAGCTTCAGCCATAACAGTAGTATCTATATACTTGCTTACGCCAGGGAATACCATAACTGCGTTAGATTGACCGAAGGTTGCGTTATCGTAGTTAGTAAGGTCTTGGAGATACCAAGTATAAACTGCAGGAGAAGACCAAATATCACCACTAGGTTCAATGGTCATTACAGGGTTACCTTCACAAGAAGGACAAGTTGCCGTACCATCAACTACGAGTGAGAATTGGTTGTAACAGTTTGCACAGTATGCACCAGGAAGAGCTTTAGCGCCATCATAATTTTCAACGAGAGCTAAGAAGTTAGGCTTAATTGCATCGATAGTAGGAATATCAGCAACAGTTTGGTTACCTGCATAACCGATATACATTTCTACAGCTTTAGTCTTGTTACCAATACCTACGCTATCACCACTAGTCCAACCAGTACGATTGTAAACTGTGTGAACGTACTTACCAGTTTCAGCATCTAAAGTATGTTTAACTACAGTACCATACCAACTACCTTTTCCAGTATATGCATTGTTCCAAACGATAGGAGCTTTACCGATAGATACAAAGTTATTAATACCGTTAAGTAAAGAACCATTTTTTAACTTATCTTCAAAGAGTTTTGTACCATATCTGTTATTAGCAAATAAAGTACCACCGTTGTAATTATAAATGTTTGCTTTACCAACAATATCTTCACCAAACGCATTATCAGTAGTATAACTATCAGAAACAGTACCAGTAGCATCAACAACTACGTTATTAGTTTGGAACATACCACCGTGCTTAAATAAACCAGAAGCAGCGTCTTGAGCGTGCATCTTAACGTAAATATTGTTAAATCTAGGAATAGCACTAGAATTGTACGTATCTTCAATCATATAGAACGCAAGAACAGGAGCGTTTGCGCAGTAGTTAACGATTGCTAAGTTTTCAACAGTTATAGGATATTTCAAAGTAGGTGTTTGGTTCCAAGTAGTGTTGAAAGATGCAAAGATACCATAAGGTTGGTAAGTTCTATTGAAGTCAACAGTATAACCGTTACCATCAAATTGACCGTTAAAGCCGTATCTTGAACTGTTACCATTTGCAGTAGTTTCGTTAAAGCCAGTATAATCAAGACCTAATGCGTTTTTACGAGTAAGAGCGTCTGTTTCAAGATTTCTTGTAGCTTCAACCATTTCATCAGTAACAGCTACGTTATTAGCAAGAGCATAGTAACCAAGTTTTCTATATCCTGTTACAGCTTGAATAGCTACAGCGTCAGCAAAATCTTCAATATCATAAATAACGGCAGTTTGATAATGAACGTTGTTGAATACATAGAGATCGCTACCAGCTAAAATCTCAAGTGTAATAACTTTACTAGTGTTAACAGAAGTATCCATGAAAGGAATACCGTTAGTTTCAGTAGAATCTTGAGCAAGAGCTTTAAGTTTATAACCGCCTTCAGTTAAGATAATACCTTGATTTGCAACGGTAAGTTCATAAGAATCAGTACGAGTATAACCATTATTGACACCATAAGTATTTATATTATAAACGTCAACTTTTGCAGTAACACTCTTAACATCAGCAGGTGCTTTAGTAGAGATGAAATCACCAGTAGAAGCATCGAACATAACTTTATCATTATATTCGTAAACGATTTGTGAAGTATGCCACATAAGCTTGCCGTTAGGATCAACTTTCCAGAAACCTTCACCGTCATCACCAAGGAAAGATGCGTATAAATCTTCGTTTTCTTCGTATGCATCAATTAATGCATCATAAGAAACATACTTAGCAGTACCTTCAATTTGCATGAAGCCAGAATAACGAGTACCGTTAGCAGCATAAGCTTCGTGATATACGGTTACGTCGCCAGAAAGATCGTGGTTACCCCAAACGTAAGCGCCGATTTCGTTCCAAAGGTTAGTAGACTTAGTCATTTTAACTGAACAGTCAGGACAAGTTGCAGTACCGTCTGCTACAAGTGAGAATTGATTGTAACAAGTTTTACAAATTGCACCAGGAAGATCTGCAGTACCAGCATTATCTTTAACGAGAGCAAGGAAGTTAGCTTTAAGTGAAAGCGGAACTAAAATGTCACCCGATGTTAAGTTGCCAGCGTAACCGCCGTAAGCATTATAAAGATCAGACCATGAGCCATATTTAATATAGTGATTGTAAGTACCGTCATCTAATTTTTCGTGCGCAACCATTTGACCTCTCCAGTTAGAATGGATCGGGCTGTAAGCAAGCGGGTTGTTACCAATAGAAATGAAGTTTTCAATAGTAGACTTTTCAGGTCTAAAGTTTTGTAACGCACCGAATAACGTACTACCAACACTAGTTCTTGTAGTGCTATAGAAACCAGATGCATTATTATATTGAGCGCCAGTAGTAACTTTGTCACCCATAGTACCACGGCCGTCAACTAAAACGTTGTTCATAACAACAACACCCGGATCGTAAATTAATGCAGGAGTCTTGTAGTTACCAGTAAGCGGAGTAACGTAAATATTTTCAATGTGAGGAACTGCCTCTAAAGCACTATTGTGATTTACACCAACTTTTGCAAGAACAGGACCAGTTGAACCATTATAGTTAAGAACCGCAAAATTCTTAATAGTTAATTGAGCTTTAGGTTGAGCACCAGCACCAGGGGTACCACTGTAAGCATAACAGAATGAACCGAATAAGCCTTGAGCAAGACCAGTACCAGCAAAGTCAATAGTATGGCCAGCACCATCAAATTGACCCATGAAACCTTGACCTGTAGTATAGTTAGTAGTACCAGTATAGTAAGCGATATTCAATGCTTCAGTTAAGGTGATATCAGAATCCATTATATAGAAACCGTAGTTATTATCACCCTTATAGGTAAGAGCATTAGTAAGTTCGGTAGCATCACTAATAATAGAAGTCCAGTAAGTTAAGTTATTGTAGCAAACTGTCTTAGTTAAGTAGCCGTTTTCATCTTGTTCAGTTTCGTGTTCAACAACGATTCTGATATCAACAACGTTAGATTTAACGTTCTTAGCTGTAATTACAGAAGATAAAAGAGCAACGTTTTCATTAACAGCGTCAAATTGCATACCGTTTACGTAGATTTCAACAGGATAAGTGAAACCGTCTTCAGCGTTAGCAAAATCAAGATCACCTTCTAAAACTGCATCGTTGATTACTTCATAACCTAAAATTTCTTGTGCAACTTGTTTTTCAACTTTGCTAGTTGAATCAAGAGCAACTTTTGCAACGCTATACATATTATCAGTATAAGATTCACCATAAGTAGTAACGCCGTCTACAACGAAATAAGGAGTAGCGATAAAATCTTTAGCATAGAAGTTCTTTAAGATTTGATCAACGTTATCTTCGTTAACACTATCCCATCCAAGCATTGTGTTACGGTTATAGTAAATTGTTGCACTCGTTTGTTGAAGGAAATTAAGAGCATCGAGCGCTTCTTCATTTTCCTTAGCAGTTAAATCAGTGTCAACTTCGCCTTCGGGGTATACTAAAATACCGTATTCATCAGGAGTACCTTCTAACTTACCGTTGAAAGATAAGCCCTTTTGTGCGCCGTTTACGCTAGTGCTTGTAATAGCAAAAGAAACTTCATCTGCTGATACAGGAGACTTAGCCATAGGAATAAGCGCTACAAAAACACCGAGACACACCACGAGAGCAATAGTGAGCATTTTAATAAGATTTGTTCTAGCAGTTCTCATTACTATACCCTCCTATTACTGAGCAAGCCAGTCACTTTCTAACCAGCTCTCTTTTACGTGAGCGTAAGAATTTGTAACTGACGTGGTTACTATGTCAACTACGTTATAAGAAACAACGTTAATTGACGGAGTTAAGTAGTTTTTCTTCATTTTTTGACCTCCTTAAAATTAAGCCCGTCTTAGCAAGCCTAGCAATACGGGTAGAAAAGCCCCATACTACTACATATAATAAGTTAATTATATTTTATTACATAAAATTGAACGTGTCAAGGTATTTTTTTAATTTTTTTATTAAAATATTACAAAAAATTGTCACAAATTTTACACTTTTGTTTATAATATTAAATTTATGCAAATAATTATAAATTTATGTAACTAAATTTGATTTTACATTAAAAAAGGAACGGACTTGCCGTTCCCTTTTCTTTTAGTTATTCTTAATTATGCTTGAGCGCCTAACCAAGAAATCGTACCGTTTTCAACTTTCCATAAACCGTTGCCAGCTTCGCCAATGAAAGAAGCAAAGTCGTTGTTAGCATCAGCCATTTCTTGTACGGTATCGTACTTAGTAACACCATTGAATACAATTACACCGTTGCCTTCAGTTGAACCAGGATTTTCGTATGATTGAATATCAAACGTCCAAGTGTAAGCTACAGGAGACTTCCAAAGGTCAGTAACCTTTACAAGTGTAGCACCACAAGTTTCAACTGTACAGCTTCCGCTTCTTGTATTGTAAGTGCCGAAGCATTGAGGACAATAGTAAGCAGCTTTTGCCGCAGAACCGTTGCTCTTGTTAAGAACTTTACTAGTTGCTTCTCTTAAGCCTGTGACAATAGCAATATCTTGCTTGTTGGCTGGAATACCATAGTAAGTTTCTAACGCAGAATTGTTAGTAAGTAACGGATTAGTTGTTTGATTGAACGTAAAGCCTGTTGCTCTAAGGATATGGTTGTAAATACCATCGCCGTTATCTTCGTGAGTAAACATTGTACCTGCAAGAGCAAGGTTAGAATACTTAACGATCGGAAGTTGACCGATTAATACTGCTTTAGTATTATCAGCAAGCTTCTTGCCTGCACGACGTAAAGTACCAAATAATGCACCACCCTTGAAGCCTTTAGTAGGATCAATTAAACCTTGCGCTTCAGCACCGTAGGTTTCATCAACGTAAGTAGGCTTAGTAGTAACAGCAGAAGTATCAACAACAACGTTGTTGTATTCTACGGATCTACCAGTTTCGTAAACGATACCGTTAGGAGTAGCGCCTTCGTGATAGCTTACGTAAATGTTGTTAAACATTACGTTACCACTAGAATCATGGTCTTTAACGTAAGTTGCAATAACCGGAGCATAACGAGAACCAGTACTGTAGTATACGTTCTTGTATTCGATAATTGCAAGATTCTTAACAGTTGTATAATCCTTAAGGTAGTAACCACCAGCGTGGTTGAAGGATGCAAATAAGCCCCATGCGCCAACGTCAGTACCGTTCATATCAATAGTATAACCACAACCATCGAATATACCGGTGAAACCTGCAGAAGAATTGATGTTCTTAATGTTTTCTTTAGCGCCAACGTAATCGAAGGTAAGCGGTTTATCAGCATCAATACTAATGTTGTTAGCAAGCTTATAGAAACCAGAGTTGTTAAGCATTACAGTATAGTCAATATCGAGCGCTGCTTTAAGTTCAGCAGGAGTTTCAATAATTGAAGTATAGTATTGAGCAGTTAACGTATAAACTTTCTTATAAGTTGCAAGAGTAACTTCTAACTTAGCGTCTTCAAATTTAGTAAGGTTGTTGTTGATTAAAGGAATACCCGGAAGTAAATCGCCGTTAGTTTGTTTAGCTCTAATAGCGCCGTCTTCAGTAATACCGCCGTTTTCTTTAGTGAGCATTGCCATTTCTTTACCGAAAGTTGCCGTTACAGAAACAACACCAGAATTATCAATTTCAGAAGAAACGAATTTACCATTGAGAGCATCGAAATCAACGATTGAATTAATCTTAGTTGCTACTTCAGGATGAACTGCGTTTGCTATTACGTCCTTAACGTGAACTTCGCCACCACTTACGAAAGTGAAGGTAAGTTCAGCTTGACCGTAAAGGTTTGCTTGAAGCTTATTGTCAACAACTACAAATCTATCGTTAGAAGATGCAACGATAGCAGAAATTTCAGTACCATTGCTATTAATTGCTACGTTTGCAGGATCAGCGTCAATAACGAGTGAAATTTCATCGCCTTCAACAACTGAACCATTAATCATAAGTTTAGCGTTTTCAGCAAGCATATCGAGAACGTCAACAGTAAAGGTTTCAACGTACTTATCACCCATATAAGTGAATTCAGCAGTTACAACTACACCGTCTTCATACTTAACGCCATTGAAAGTGTTACCACTAACAGTTAAGGAAGAAGAACTTGTTGTAAACTTAACGTTTTCAACTACTCTTCCACTTGCCATTACTTGAAGGTTAAATTGTTCGCCTTCAGGTTGTTCAACGTGACCGTCGATAACAACACCATCTTTTTCTAAATAGAACGGATATAATACGTCAACAGTAAACATAAGAGTACGTTCTTGACCACCGTAAGTGAATACGGCAGTAACTTCTGCGCCAGTACCAATCTTAAGACCTTTAATTACGTTGTTAGCAGTAATTTCAATAAGGTCACTATTTTCAGTAAATACTACTCTATCAGCAGGAGCACCGTATAAGGTAACGTCGATAGGTTGTTCGTCATATAAATCGATAGTGAGTTCGTCATCTCCACCGATATATGCAGAATAGTTATCGTTATGCTTATCAAGCATTGTGTACCAAATAGGAACGTTGCCAGCCATTGTCCAGTAAGGACTTGCTGCAAATAATGCTGATCTTTCAGCAGTCTTTTCATATTCGCAGTTTGCTAATTCATAGTAGTTATTGTAACGTTGAATACCCTTAGCAATCTTAGTTTTACCAGTAACTTTTACGTTACCTTCGGCATCTTCAGAGTGATCGCCCGCAGTAGATTGAACTGTGTGTTTAACCGCGCCGTGAACAATGTCAAACGCAGAGAAGTTATACATAAGTTCAGTTTCATTTTCACCGTAAGTTACAGCGTTTTTAGCAGTAGTATCACCAGAACTGAAGCCCTTTGCAGTATCAAATGCGACAGGCATTCTTGTAATAAGGTATACGCCGTTGTACTTAGCAGAAGCGCTAGGAACGCCACCAGAGAACGAACCGTAACCGTAAGCGTATAAGTCGTTACTACAGAAAGTATCAACTTGAGTAGCAAAGTCGTAATCTTCAGGGCGTTCAAATTCTACTAATACGTTATTGAACTTAGCAGATGAGCCGATAGATTGAACGATACCACGTGAAGTTGCGTTAGTTTCGTTAACGTTAACGTATACGTTTTCTAAAGTACCAGAAAATCCGTAAGAAAGCGGAGATACTAAACCGTATAGAGTGTTTTGGTTACCTTCAACGTATTGACCTGCAAAGTTGTAGAACGCTACGTTCTTAATAACACCGTCTGCTAATACGTTATGGAAGAAACCGTAACCACGGTTGTTACCGTTACGAAGTTTAACAGCGCCTGTGCCTTCACCATACGGATATTTATCGTAAATTGCACCTCTGTGGTTAGCAACTATTACTCTTGCGTTAGAGATAGTATGACCGTCACCATCGAATACACCGTTGAAACCAATCTTCTTTTTAAGAGTTGAATCAATGTACGCACCGTCTTCACGGTAACCAGCGTAACGAACAGCACCAAAGTCATCATTACTATCGATACGGTTATCAATTAATACACCTTCCATATCAATATCGCAAAGAAGTTTGTGGTAACCAGTTGTTAATTGGTAAAGACCAATTTGTTCAACCGCATCTCTAACTTCTTCAGCAGTAGACATGTAGTATGCAGCAGCAGATACAGGAACTTCAACAAGGTCAGTTGCAGTACCTAAAGTAATAGTAGCGTTAGTTTCACAGTCTTGATTTACTGTAAGACCGTAAACAGCGCCGTTTGAGTTATTAACAGTTAATGCTACACCGTCGCTATAAGCGTCGATAAGAGTAACGTCTTTACCCCAAGCAACAGTTTCAAGTGCTTTGTTAGTATACGTGCCGTTGCCGTTGTCAACTTTGAATAAACCACTTCTTGCAGAGAAGAGTTCAACCGTGTTAGTTAACACTTTTAACGGACGATTAATTTGAATTTCAAAGTTTGCGCTGAATACGTCGCCATCAAGGTTGAATGAAAGTTCAACAAGAGCAGTACCAAATCTGAACGCTGCAAAGTTACCTCTTGAAGCATCCCATAAGAAATCTCTACCCTTTTGAGTTCCATTAATACCAGTAACAGTAACGTTAGAACCAGTAAGAAGTCTTTCTTCTCCGTTTACGATAACGGTAGGTTTAATGCCCATAACGTTATTATGTTCAGCAGGAGATTGGAAAGTTGCAGGAGTGTTAATAGATAAATCAACAGGGATTTCACCATTAACGAAGAACGCTACGTTGTTTCTTACTTGAACAGAGAAAGTTTTAGTAAGAGTAACGAGTTCATTAGAAGAGAAATCTCTCCAATCTGCATTAACTGTTACGTTAACGGGAGTATCAGTTGCTTTGTTTGCGGTAATAACACCGTCTTTAGAAACGGAAACGTATTCTTCGTTGTCAGATGAATAAGTAAATTCACCGTCGCCAAAATTAATTCCGTTATAACTAATGTAAGGAGCAATATTGTTATTGCTACCTAAAGCAACGTAAACGCCTTCAGTAAGATTTGAAGCAATTTCAAGTGTAGGAAGATAGTTACCATAAGTAACCGTTACAGGACAAGACGCGCTTGCCGTACCGAAAGTTGCAGTAATAACTGCAGAACCTGCACCAATTGCTTTAACGATACCACCTTCGAAAGTAACTACGTTCTTGCCTTCGTTGTTTACTGAATAAACAACGTCACCATTTACGTTTTTAGTTACTACGCCGGCGTTCCTTTCTTCACCAAGTACAAGTGAAAGTGAAGCTGCCATTGTAATTTCAGGATCCGGTTTTTCAACGACAGAAGTGTTGGGAACCGTAGGACCATTATTTACAGGGCCGTCATCTTTACAACCTACGCCACCTACCGAAGCAAGCGCTACGGTAGAGGCAAGGCCTAATAT
The DNA here is from genome assembly GCA_045651665.1 of Christensenellaceae bacterium. Taxonomy (GTDB): domain Bacteria; phylum Bacillota; class Clostridia; order Christensenellales; family Borkfalkiaceae; genus HGM11412. The sequence goes on along the minus strand of JAZRSR010000023.1, from coordinate 134,698 downwards.
CAATAATTTCTTTAATAATTTATTCATAATCCCTCACAATTAAATAGATTTTTAGTAGAAACGTTATGTTATAAACTATTAACAAGACTTACGAAGCTTGTATATTCAGCAGCTCTGTAGGAATCAAGTCTGCCATACTCGCTTGAAATCTTGAAGCAATATTCTTTGTACTTAGCATAGTCTTCTCTAAGGATATCATCCTTGTAAAGCGCTAAGCATAAGTAAATATTGCTGAACATTTCCATTTCTATGTGAGTTCTTACTTGGAGATATAAACCGTTATTGATAGTTTCATATTTCTTGATTTCATCAAGAGCACCATAGAATTGATCAATCCAAGTATTAAGAACGTTCATCGGCCAGTACTTAGTTTGACCCATAGTTTGACCACCCGCACCAGCACGAAGGTCGAAGTAATCAATCATCCAGTTTCTGTAAACTCTTTGTTGCGTATAAATCTTAAACATCGTATCAGCTGCATCAAGATACATTGCGTCAAAGAACTTCCTAGTAACCTCACCTACAGGACGAGTACTATCCCAACGTAACGTATTTTGAACGTACGAGTTAAGGTTGTGCCAGTTCATACCAAAACTACCCGAGTCTTGCATTTCTGAGAATATAAAGTATACGCCGTAATATGCAAGCGCTTGATAGTAGTCGTTGTTGTTTGCACCAGAACCACAGTCATAAAGGTAAACGTAACCAGATTGATATGAAGAGTAGTCCCAAATCATGATATGGTCAGTAAGTAAAGACCATTCGTAGAAACAGTGACGAGCACTATCGTTACCTTGGTTGTACCAGTTATCGTTAGCATTTCTGTAACCGCCGGCGAAGTAGATACCTACGTCATCTCTACATACAACGTCATCGCTGTAAACATCGTTACCGCTTTCATCTTGACCAACAGGAGCTTCAGTTAAGCCGTGGTATACGAAGTAAGAAAGAACGAATTTACCCTTTCTGTTATACGCTGCGTTTTCAGGTTGTTGGAACCAAGGATCAACGTATTGAGCCATAACGTTGTTGAGAAGTCTGTTAACTGCACCAGTATAAGAATTGTGGTCGTTTTTGTATGCTTCACGACAAACGTCACAAGAACAAGCTTCACCCGCGTCTTCCATTGAGAAAGTCATAGTGTTTCTGAACGGATATTCAGCAACAGGATATCTTACGCAAGATTGAATAATACATTCAGCAAGACGTTTAATAAGTGCTTGGTAAGCATTTTCGTTACCGTGAGCGTTGTAACATACCGAAGGTCCGTTCCAAATGTCTGAAAGTGAACCTTGAGGACCATTTTCGTGAGATTTTTGGTCACCGTATTCGTACCAATCACCCTTACCGTTACCGTTCTTGTCTACGTTCTTTTGTGCTTCAGTAAGACCGTCACCATATCCCCAAGTATCAGGAATACCGTCACCATTTGTGTCTTTATCAACAATACCGTCGCCATCAACGTCTGCTACGTAACCAGTAGCATTTGGGTTACCAAGTCTACCAGGAGCGTATGGGTCGTATTGAGCGCCACTTGTCTTATCATAGTAATCAACCCAGATTTGACCGTTAGGAATATATTCGTCGTAGTAGTATTTTCTATCGTTGAAGTATAACGTACTGTTAATATCAGTAATACCTTTCTTAACGCCTTGATAATATTCTTCTACGTTGTGAATAGTACCAGCAGAACCTGCGTTCCAACCTTCGGTATACATAACGGGCATGATATCGTTAGTGTGACCTGCGTCAACACGTGCTCTATACTTAGAGTTGTCGATATCAACTTGTTCAAATCCGTTTACTAAGTCGTAAGGGAACTTTTCATTACCCGGGTCATAACAAGGAATATTTCTTGTTTGACGGTCAATATCAGGAACGTCTTTAACGTTGAATACTTTTGCTTTTTCGTTAACAACGTTAGTATCAATATAAATAGTATCTCTGTAGAAATACTCAAAACCAAAGTGTAAGTTTAAGAAGGTGTAAACACCGTTAACAACACCAAGGTCTGTGTAACCTAAAATGTAAGTTACGTCTTTCTTAGTAATAATACGAAGGCCTTCGGTTTTAAGAGAGAAACGATCGTATTCAGCATCAGAAATGTGAATTTCAGGATCGTAACCAGCATCGCCAGGGTTCTTATTATTAGCTTTGAAGAATTCGTTTTCGCCAAGTGAAATGTACTTGCCTTCAGTAGAGAGTGTGTCATCAGTATCAGTAGCCATTGCTAAAGTAATACCAGTTGCATCAAAGAATAATAAGTCAAATTCTTTTTTAGCTACTCTCATATAAGAAGATTGAGTTGCAGGAACGACGATCGTAAAGTCAGAAACACCGTTCTTTACAAGCCAAGTATCTTCACTATCAGGAGCGTCGAGTTGGTGAATACCTTGATATGCAAATTCACGTTCGAATTCAGGATATATAGTTTCACCTTCGTCATCGTTATTGCCACCACACGCAAACATTGATAAAGAAAGCGTGAGAACAAGTGTTAAAATTACTAATATTCTTGATAATCTTTTAATCATTTTCATGCCTCCTTATTGAACGTTAAGTTTATATGATGCGTTAGCCATGTTATTATCTTCGTCCATTGCGAAAATGTAAAGAGTATACATGCCTTTTCTTGTAAGAATACAACTATCAGTTATAGATGAGAACGTCTTTCTATCCGGAAGAATTTCAAACGGTTCAGAGTTGTAAACGACGAAGTAGTCAGAATCTCTAATAATTAAAACGTAAGTCTTAAGTTTAGTAGAATCTGTGATATTATCAGTTACGCTATATTCGATAGAGAACATCTTACCAAGTGTAACGTTGTGGATAGTATCTTCATTGAATCCATAGTTAAGTTGAATTTCAGGAGCAACGGTATCGATCGCACTTACTTGGAAAGAAGGAGATTGAATCTTACCAGCTTCGTCTGAAACTTCGTACTTAATATCCCAAGTAGCAAATTCAGAAAGTCTAACAGTATATTCCTTAGTAGGATCTTGAGTACCGTCTAACAATACACCATTTACGTCTTTAACGTATTGTTTATTCTTAGTAACAGTAACCTTAGTTCTATTAGTACCGTTTGCTAAAGTGTGAACATACGGAGTTAAAATATCAACTACGTATGGAACTTTAATAACGATTTCTGTGTCAATCGCATAAGCACCGGCAACACTTTCGTAGAACATCATCGGAGATGAACCGTCAACAGTTCTTGCAAGTTGGAACTTGTGGTTACCAATTGTGATAACTGAGAATTGCGCATCAGTACCAGTAATACCACCCATTTCAAATTCTACGTAGAAGAGTTTGTTTGTAGGATTGAAATCAAGGTCATACTTATTTTTTCCGTATGTGTAAACTTTATTAGTTAAAGATAAGTTAGTTTGGAAAGAACTACCGTGTAAGTTAATACCAGCGTCTACGTCCTTAGCACCGTTTATGCTAATACGAGTTGCATCGTTAGAAATAAAGAATTTAACAGATGCAACGTTAGTAGGATCGTACGCGTCGATATATCTAACGGTTAATTCATTAAATTGAGTTAATACTGCATCAGTTGAGAATTCTAAGTAGAAAGAACCGTTTGTATCAATTGATACTGGGTTGATAAACTTAGTAACTGCAGTTGTAGCACCAGCAACAGGGTTAGAAATTACCGTGTTAGTAGTAGATTTAGATACTACTGCGTTTTCACCAACGAAATATTTAACTTGGTCGAGGTTACCAGCGTAGGTAACGCCAGAAATCTTTTGTTGTTTAACTCTAACGATATCGTTGCTTGCAATTGCATCGTCCGTTCTAATATCAACGATAGGTGCAGAAGCTGTAATATAATCTTCAACGCCTTCACTTGTATATTTGAACTTAACGGTAGAATAGTTAGTCATTAACTTACCGTCAGCGCCTTGACCCATAACGAAAGTACCGTTTACTTTAGTCCAAGTAGCGCCTTCGTCATAACTTACGTACATATCAGTTGGGTTTTCAGTAACTGTAGAACCGAACTTGTATGCGGTAAAGTTAGCCTTTTCATAAGTCATACCAAGCATATAGTATCTTTGAAGAAGCGGAACGTCAGCAAAGTCTACTAAACCGGTAGAAATACATTCAACGTCGTAAGAAGATACGAAAGAAGTTACGTTATCGCTAAATTCATAAGTAACTGTGAAAGTACCAACTGCTAAAGGCTTAACGTCGAATAAAGGTTTGTTTTCGCCCGCAAAATCAGCATAGCCGTATTCGCCAGCAAACATAACGTTGTCACCATTAGTAACGGTAACTTTAACCTTTAAGTCTTCTTTTAAGTTGATAGTATCAATAAATTTGAGAACTTCGCCATTATATTGTTTACCGGCAAAGAGTTCCATCTTATCGTAAACAACTTCGATAGCGTCGTAAATTTGAACGTCACCTTCAACGAGTTCAGATAAATCGCAAGGAACAACGTTTAACGTTGTGTAACCTACGTTACCAAACACATCCGTAGCTTTATATTCAACTGTATAAACAACCTTTTCAGTTACGTCAAAAGTACCGTCTCCGTTAGCGGGAACGAAAATTTTAGACGCGTCTGAATAGTTCTTGTATACTCTTGTTGAAACTTCTGAACAAATACTTGCATCGTATACAGTTGCAGTAGGAATTCTGAACTTAACCGGGTTTTTAGGATTGTAAAGAGTGTAAACACCGTTTGAGTCAGATTGTTTAACGTTTACTCTAAGTTCAGGTGCCTTAACGTCGTCATAAGCGTCTTCAAGGTAACAAGCGCGTAAATCATCATTTGCAACGTCACCAATAGCGTAGAATTCACAATAAGCAACAGGTTCAGTAAAGTTTCTTGCTTCTACAGAAAGTCTTACTTCACCAGTAGAGAAACCATTGAAAAGAACTGTGCCTTCATCGTAAATATCAGGATTGTCAAGATCAATGATAATAGTTTCGTAAACAACATTAGATCCACCGCTTTCGAAGTCGAAATGTCTAACACATTCACGCTTAAGTTGTTGTGTTTCAGGATTATAAAGAATCTTATAATCGTAAAGCTTTTGTTCACCATAACCCCAAGCACCAGTAGAATTAAGGCTAGCAGCGTACTTAACACCGTCAATGTAGAATACTCTTGTAACACCAGGTTTATCAACTGCGTTAGCATTGCTTCGAATACCAATTAAAGGTTGCGTACCGGTAGATGCACCAAGAGAATAACCGATTGATGCAACTTGACCGTTCATTGTTACTTTAATATAGTTATTAGGATCGTTAACGTCGGTAAAAGTTAAGTCAATAGCGCTATAACGCATAGCCATTTCATCGTGGTTTACCGTGTTAGGATTGAAGTATACGAGTTCAGTAAAGCCGTCTGCTCTAGTTTTATTTACGTCAATAATTTGATTGAAATTAAGAACGTCACCAGGTAATAAAGCTGCTTTAATACCCTTAACTACTTTTGCAACAGTTGCGTCAGCAGTAGGAGTTTTATAGTCGTAAATACCATATTTACCTTTTTCAGCTAACTTAACGTAATTGCTATATACGTTCTTTTCATACAACTCGATAACGCTAGTATCGTCAGCAAAGTTGTCGTACACTTTGAAAGTATCACTATATACGTTAGAAACCCCTCCAACAACAGACTTGTAAGTAACAGTATACAAGCCTACTTGATCGAGCACAATTCCGTCTTTAACAGAATATGTTACTCCGTTAGGATAGGTAATAACGTAAGCGGTAGCGATTTCAGTATCACTAATCTGAACGGTTTTGGGGAATACTACGCCTGTGGTAGCATCATCTGAAACTGTGATAACGCTATCAAGCTTATAACTGTCTAAAACAATGTCTTTTTCAGCAGTGTGCGCTTGAGCAGCTTCAATTCCAGAAACACCGAAACCAATACCAACTACCATTGCAGCTGATAAACAGAATACAGCGATTTTCTTGCCAATAGATGCTTTCATGTTTTTACTCCTTTTTATTAGATTTTTTATATAAAACTTTGATTAGTTATCTCACACAACTCTAAAAGATATATAAACGGGTATATTTTTTATAAAATACGTAATCATTATTATATATAGATTGCGTGTGATAGATAAATCCAAAATATTATTTTCAAACTTAAGAAAAAATATTAAGTATTAGCACCCTACCGCAAGCCGTATATGGCTTGCGGTGGGTTAATAATACTAATTAATAATTATTTTGACGATTCTTTAAGAAAATTATTCTTTAAGACCACCCATAGAAATGTTACCCATAATTTTGTTACGTAATATTACGAATAAGATAACAATGGGAACTACTAAGATCATTGCGCCCGCAATTCTCGTAGGATCGTCAGAAAGAGTGTTTGCGTTAGAGGTTGTGATCATATACAATCTATATGAGAACATCATAATGTTCGGCATATAAACGAGCGGAGTCGTATAGTTGTTCCAACGACCGATAAAGAATATAAGAAGAATTGTAGTAATCATCTTTGAAGCAAGTGGCATTATAATTGTTACCATTGTACGGATTTGAGATGCACCATCTACTTCCGCTGCTTCTGCATAAGTACCAGATACACCTTGGAAGAACGCAAGGAATACTAGGTAATACATGTTACAGAACGTGAAGTTGACTATAAAGTCACCTATCATCGTATCGAACAAGTATAATCTACAAAGTAACTTAATACGCGCAGGTTCAGTACCAACAAGAGGCATGATCATAACGAATAATGTAACCGCGTATAAAACGCTGTTAAACTTAAAGTCATACTTAGCTGAAACGTAACCTACTACGCAAGGAACTACTGCTATGATTGCAGCACCTGCTATTGAATAGAACAACGTGTTAAAACAAATTCTAAAGAAGGTATTATTGTACGCTTCCTTAGGCATTCTTACGTCAAGATTCCAACCAGCATAGTATTGTGCACGTGATTTACAAGGGAATTTAACTATAACTTTTGAATAGTTATAGAAAATACCGTTAAAGTAAATATCCGCGTTACTAACACTTGCTGCATTTTGGTCAAGACCTTGGAAGAAACCGTTAACCGACCACATCTCGTTAGTATAAACAGGGAGTTGCATGTACTCTCTATCGTTCCATTGAGCTGCGGGCTTGAAGGAGTTATAGAACGCCCAAATAAGCATATAAGTAAATACTACAGTATAAATTACAAGGATAGACAATAAAAGAATAATGAACGGATTTAAGTTTCTATTCTTACTTTTTAATGCCTTTCTTACGACAACTTGATTTTCTGCCATGATGCACCTCTTAATCTACACTGGGACCGTATTTAGTTAATACTTTCTTAAGTCCCATAGCTATAGGCATAACTACTGCCGAAATTAAAAAACCGGTTGCAGAGATTTCTGACAATTTAAGACCATTAGTAGAGTCATTACCGATTATAGAACCTTTCTTTGTCCAAACGAATAATTCATAACCTAAAGTTCTAAGTTCGTTGGGAGCACCGTCACCGAAGAAGGTGTGAAGACCTAATTGGTTAGTGAAAATACCCGCAAGACCAGTAACTGTGAAAGTTACGAAAGTAGGCCAAATTAAAGGAAGAGTAATAAGGAAGAACTCTTGAATTGGTGTAACACCATCAAGTTGAGCAGACTCAACAACTGATTCGTTAATACCACTCATCGTACCTGTATACATAAGTATATGACCGCCGAGCGAGAAGAAAATGCCGTAACCAACCAACATATTAAATGTTTGGTCAGGAGTATTCATAAGAAGCGGAGCAATTACTTCACCCGTTGATTCATATACCATTGAAGGTATAACAGAGTTACAAATAGTTCTAAATACAAGCGTTAAAACGACGCTTGATACCATTGACGGAAGGTATAAGAATACCTTGAACACGCCAGCAAGGAAGAACTTTTTGTAAACATAATATGAGAAGAAGATTGAGAAAATACCCGAAGTAAAGAAACTTATAAGGTATGCTCTTGCCGATACTATAATGGGCACCCACTGTCTTGAATTCAAGAATGTAAATACACCCACAAAGTTTTCAGTTAAACTCCATCTTTCAACGTATGAACCTTCGTCAAGATACGTAACGCGGAACGCCATTAAAATTGAGTCAATATTAACGTAAACGTAGAAGATTAAGAACTGAATAAACGGTAACGTTACCATTGCCGTATAGAAAATTAATCTCTTTGTTTTTCTTGTTAATATTTTCGGTACTTTAACATCAGAAGCCTTTGGCTGTTCGTTATTTTCTGGAACAAGGTTTTGTTCCATTTCAATCGTATTATTATTCATGTTTCACCTAAAATATTATAATTTAATAGCACAATTAGGTGCACGGCTTATGCGCCGTGCGCCTAATACTATTATATAAGGATATTATTGATACTTAGAAAAATTAAATTGAGTATAGGTTACGTTGTTATAAGATTTTTGAGAATCTGGAACTTCAGAGTAACCAGGGTACATAGTAGACCAAGTTTCTTTAGTCTTCATGTGAGATTCGAAAGTAGAAATTGTGTTACCAATCTTTTGATCTGCTTTCCATCCAGCTCTTAACTTAGAATAACAGTTTTGAGTACCACCAACTGAGAATACGCCAGAAGCATATAATCTTCTATAATATGTCATTTGAGTTCTAAAGTTAATAGGACCTTCAAGATCACCTACACCATATACTCTTCTTGATTCAGATTGAAGTTGACCTAATCTTTGGAAGTGATATTCATTGTAGTATGAAGTTAGGAACGGAAGTTTGTTGATGAATTCAGCATTATCCGGGTTATCCATAACTGCATTGTAGTCACGGAGACAGATAGGATCGAAGTGAGATCTGTTGAACTTGTATGCTAAAGCAACTTCAGTCATAGTGTATTGTAAGTATAACTTACAATAAGCAAGCTTATCAGGATCCGATTCAACTTTTTTGTTGATTGCATCACCAGAAATCATATCTGCAACGAAAGTGTTTTGATCACCGTTACCTTCAGTAACAGGTTCGTTGATGTTAACAGGCATCGGAGCAACTTCAGTTCTTCTGTTAGTAGCAGCATCGTCTGCTCTGTAAATCTTTTGATATGCGTCATAGTCGTCAGATTCCATTGACCAGAATGAACCTTCAATTAAGAACGCGCAAGATTCACGGAAGTTCTTATCGTCGTATGCACCGAATAAGAAGTTACAGTGAGTATCCTTGTGGTTAACGTCGTTTTGTTCAGAATAACCGAAGTAACCTTCTTTGTGTAAAATTTCAAGAGATGCTTCAGCGTAGAACTTATCTTCCATCCAAGTAGTATAGTAACCAGTTTCAGGAGTAATAACTACTTCTTCAATGATTGGCTTTTTAAGGTAACTAATACCAGGATATAAGTTTTCATCAGTATAACCGGTAACTACTCTAACCTTTGCGCCTTGAGAGTCAAAGCATTGAACGCACTTTTCAAATAAATCACCAGCAAGTGATGCATATAAACCGTCAAGATAAGAGTTAGCGTAAGAGTCTCTGTAAGTACCAGATAAAGTTACAGGAGCATAGAAAGTAGTTCTTGCTCTTGAAGCGAAATCAGCACTTCTGATGTAATCGCAAAGACCTAAGAATTCAATAACTGATGAAGGCATACCATCGTCGTTAGTACCGAATTCGCCGTCCGGACCACAAGATAAGTCGTCTTTTTCAGTTTGGAATTGACCGTTAGTTTCGCACTTACCACCACCAATGCCGTATTTGTGTAAACCGTCACCGTCGTAATCAGAGAAGTATAATCTAATACCAAATTTAGCACTATAATAACTTCTATAAGATGATAAAGCAGAATCAATAGTTTCTTCTTCAGAACCTACGTATGCAGCAGCAATATAGAGTTGTTCTCTTTCGAACATTTCAGTATCGATAGTGTAACCACAATATAATGATTCACCAGGAACTGCAACGTATCTACCGTTTGCACCCGTAAATACCTCTCTATATTGTTCAGGAATCTTATCGTGAATAGATTGATCTTCACCGGGAAGAACTTCTCTCATCATATCGTCAAGGTCAACAACGTATGCTTCAGCAGTACGAGCGTCTCTTAAGTATGACGTACCGAAAATATCAGCACCTGACGTTTCAATCTTTGCAGGCGTAGAAGGAATGTCTTGCGGAAGAAGTTTAACGTAAGCACCTTTGTATTTACCAATAGGTTGGTTACCCCATGCTGGATCTTCATTGAACGCTTTCATTAAAGATTCAATGTAATCGTTACCTGCACCACCGCCCCAACCTTGAGGGATACCGATAACAACCTTACCGTCTGCAGTAGTTTCTGATACGTTGCTTGAATCACCATCACCACTATTGTCACAAGCAACAGCGAAGAGTGAGAGTACGATACAAAGTACCATAGACAAAATTTTCTTCATTTTCTACCTCCTAAAGTAGTTAAAATTATTTAACGCAGTAATCTGCTAATTAACAAATTTTGTTTAACGCATTATAACTGCAAGTTAACCGTGAAAAAATGCAAATGCGCATAATTCCCCCAAAGGAATATGCGAAGGTGCACTATATTGTTAGAGCGTATGCACGCACATATATTATTATATATTATGCTAACGCGGTTGTATTTACACAATCGTCAATTATTTTTGTAAAATCGTAAATTGGTAAAAATGCCGAAAATTCACGCAATAACTCAACTTTTGTATATTTTACAAATTTATTTTACCAACAAGCACTACATTTGTCAATAGACTTATAAAACTTTTATGTGTAATTTTTGTGAAAATTACTATTTTTTTTAACTTGTCTACCAATGAAAAACAAATGTGTTTGCAGGGCGGAATTAATTATATTTTTGCTTTGTTTTGAATATAAGTGAAAACAAAAAACCAAAGACTACCGCGGACGTTACCCCTGCCGACGCACTTACAAGACCGCCCGTAATAGCGCTTAAAAGACTTTCCTGCGCTCCCTTAATAGCGCCGTCTGCTAATAGAAAACCAAAACCGCTAATTGGAACCGTTGCGCCAGCACCTGCAAACTCAACTATTTTTTCATACACGCCAAACGCTTGAAGAATTAATCCACCAAGCATAAAGAATACCAAAATCTTGCCCGAAGTCAATTTTGTTTTATTTATGAGTAATTGCGCAATTACGCATATTGCACCACCTACGGCGAACGCCTTTACAAAACCTAAAAATATTTCCATTATAAATTCTCCACACAAACGGCGTGAGTTATCCCCGGTATTGATTCGCCTTGACCGGACGAAACCGTTGATAATAACGCACCCGTTGCTAAAAACAAAATTTTATTTACCTTTTTTTCTTTTAGCATAGGATAAAAATAACTTGAAAACACCACCGCGCTACACCCAGCGCCACTACCACCTTGAAATTCACTCTCAACAACGTTATATATGAGTTCTCCACAATCATAGTGGTTTGCTTGTATCGAGTAACCGTCGTCTTTAACAAGTTTATTCAAAATCTTACTGCCAAGCGAGCCTAAATCGCCCGTTACTATCAAATCGTAGTCCGTTGGATTTGTTTTAGTTGCCTTAAAATGTCTTACCAAGGTCGACGCGCACGACGGTGCCATCGCTGCGCCCATATTATTAACGTCTGTAACCCCGTAATCAACAACCTTTCCGATAGTTGCGCTCGTAATCGAAGGCGCATCGAGTTTTCCTTTAGTTAGATAAAACGCGCCGGAACCCGTGACCGTCCATTGCGCTTGCGGTGGCCTAACCGAACCAAGTTCTAACGGGTACCTATATTGGCGTTCTGCGGTAGAAAAGTGACTAACCGTTCCACACACGGCGTCGTTTATAAAACCACCACTTATAGCCATTGAAGATACGATTAAACTTTCAACACAAGTTGCACAAGCGTTATATAAGCCTAAAAATGGAATTTCAAAATCTCTTGCAGTAAAACTTGCCGATATTATCTGATTTAATAAGTCGCCACCAACGAACAAATCTACTTCCTTTTCCGTTCTCCCCGTTTTTTTAATTACCTGCTTTATTGCTGTTGAAAGCATTTTACACTCGGCTTTTTCGTAGGTTGATTCGTTAAACCTATCGTCATCTAAAACATAATCGAAATTCTTGCCAAGTTTACCTTTACCTTCTTTTGTTCCAACAATCGAATACGCTTCCAAAATACTAACCGGTTCTTTGAAAACAATTGACTTATATTCATACTTCATATGTAAGGCGGAATTATAATAGCCCGATAATAAAATATATTATTCCAACTATAACGCTTCCACTTACTCCGAACACTATTATTGGACCTGCAACCGTAAACATCTTTGCCGCCAAGCCGTAAACGAAACCTTCACTCTTAAATTCCATTGCGGGTGACACTACTGAATTTGCAAACCCCGTTATAGGTACTATTGAACCTGCACCTGCAAATTTGCCTATTCTATCATATACGCCCAACCCCGTTAAAAATGAACCTAAAAATATCATAACTATGCTCGTAGTCCCTGCTAAAACTTCTCCTTCAAGCCCTATGACCATCGAAAAAAAATAGCGAACTCCTTGACCTATTGAACAAATTATTCCACCAACTATAAACGCCCTAATCAAAGTTTTAATTTCGTTTGTTTTCGGCGATATAGAAGACACGTATTCAAGATATTTTTCATTAGTGTTACTTTTGTTTTTCCCCGTCATTTTCAACCTCCTTTTTATATATTTCTTTAGGCGTTATATCGCGCTCGTTTTCAGTTAAAATTTCTATATGATTTTTCATAGTCTTATTATTGCCGTTTTAACTTTTTTAATACAAAAAAAATTCCACCAAAATATAGTGGAATTATTCTTTGCTTGCATACGCTTTTAATTTTTTCATTATCTTGTTTTCAAGGCGTGATACCTGTACTTGCGATACACCTAAAATCTTACTCACTTCCCCTTGAGTTTTATCTCTAAAATACCTTAAAATTACAAGCGTTTGCTCACGCTCGGAAAGTTTAGAAATTAGATGTTTAACGTATATACTTTCCACCCTTAAATCTTCCGTTTCGTTAGACGGGATTTTATCAATTAAACTCTGTATTTTTTCTTCGCTATCAACGGTCGTTTCATAAAGAGATACCGTCATTTTTGACGAGTCTAATGCAAGTACCACGTCTTCAAGAGAAATTGAAAGATTATTCGCAATTTCTTCAATGGTTGGCTCTTTAGAATACTTTAATTGATACTCTTCGGTAAAACGCGAAATCTTGTATGCGTTATACTTGATAATTCTCGATATTTTAATCTCGCCGTCATCACGCAAAAAACGCTTAATTTCGCCTATTATCATAGGTACTGCATAGGTTGAAAATTTAACGCAAAAACTCTCGTCAAAATTGTAAATTGCCTTTAATAAACCCATCGACCCAAGTTGAAATAAATCGTCGTAATCAACACCTTTATTTCTAAACCGATTCGCTATACTTTTTACGAGTAAGGCATTGTTTTTTATAAGTATTTCTTTACTAAAATTATCACCGTTTTTAGCCTGTCTTATGTGCCGTAAAGTTTCACTATCCGATAACATTAACGCTCCTTTAACGGGCGCTGTTGTGATTGATTTTTTTACTCATTTTTACTTTAGTTCCGCTATTCAATTTTGATATCACGGTAACTTCGTCCATAAACGTTTTCATTATAGTAAAACCCATGCCCGAACGCTCCGATTCAACGCGAGTTGAATAGAAGGGTTCTAACGCTTTTTCAAGGTCGTCAATCCCCACACCGCCGTCTGAAATTTCGATATGTAAATCATCGCCTTGAGTTTCGGCTACTATCTCTATTTCTCCAATGCTATCAGGATAGCCGTGAACTATTGCGTTTGTTACCGCTTCAGACACCGCCGTTTTTACGTCGTTTAATTCAGAAAGTGTTGGATTTAACGGCAAAATAAACGATGCTATTGCATTACGCGCAAACGCTTCGTTTTCTGAAATTGATGAAAAATATATTCTTATTCTATTCGTCATAATTGCTCCTTATATTCTCGGCATTATTTGATAAAGCCCAGAGATTTGAAGTATCTTTTCAACGCTATCACTTGGGTTTTTTATAAACGCGCTGATACCCATACTTTTTAACTTTTTATACCTGCCGATAAACATACCAATTCCCGTGCTATCCATAAACGAAAGCAAAGATAAATCAAACACCACTTTACTTATTCCACTAACTTCAGAAATTAAACTTTCAACCGCATCTCTCGTTCTTGAAGCCGAACACTCGTCAAGCTCGCCAACAAAACAAATATTAAGCGTACTTTTATCTAAATTATATTTGATTTTCATAAGCACCTCACCGCTATAATTTACCATAATTATCACAGTAATTTTTTGTGTAAAATTAATGATTTTTATCGAATTTTGGCAATAAAAAACACTCGCAAAAAGCAAGTGTTTTTTTGTGTGTTTTACGCGTATAATATATCTCCGCCAACTAAAACGTTATCGGGATTTACAACCTGAGTAGCAAAGTTAAACGTTCCGCTCGATGTTATAGTTAATAGAATATCTCCGTGAAGATCGTTTCTAAATATAGTGCTATTAGCGCCAATTAACCTATTAATAGTTGCCTGCCTTGGATGATGATACGAGTTATCAACACCACATTGAATAACGGAATATTCCGGCTTAACTAAATCTAACAACGCTTGGGTTGTAGAGGTGCTTGAACCGTGATGCCCTACCTTTAACACGTCTACGTCAAGATCTAAATCCGTTCTGTTTTTATAATGCGAAACAAAGTCTGCCTCAGCATCTTTTTCAGCGTCGCCTGTAAATAAAACGTCTACACCACAATAAGTAAACTTTATAATTGGCGAATAATCGTTTGCATCGCTATAATTTATAGCGGATAAATCATTAACCTTCGGCGTTAAAAAATCAAACCTATATTCGTATATCGTTTCGTTATATGATATTCTTCCAGCAAAATCACTTTCGCTCGTAAAGAACTCCCATCCCGCATTTTTAACAGCGCCATTTTCGTAGTAAGTTTCTTTTGAAACAAGTTCTAAAAAGTCCCCGTAAGTTTTACTTGATTGCTTGTATGCGCTTGCGCCTTTATTAAACTCGTTACTAAACTCGTAAGTCGTACCTGAATAATAAACGTACGGCCTATAAAAATATTTAACTTCAAAATCTCTTAAAATATCATCAAAATTACCAATGTGGTCAGAATCCGCGTGGGTTGCAATAGCGTAATCGAATTTAATAATATCAGTATTTTCACTTATGTAATTTTTAAGATTTTGATAACTTTCATTTTTATCGCTTGAACCACCCTTACCAGAGTCGATAATAACGTTTTTACCATCGGGAAGCTCAATTAATATTGCATCACCTTGACCAACGTCTACAAAATGAATACGCAAATCTTCAAGTTCGTTAACGTAAGTGATTTCCCCTACTACCGTATTACCGTCGTCCCCACTAAATAAGCCTCTAATCTTGGCAAGAAAAGGTGGGTAAAAATAACAAAGAGCAACAAATATTACTATTAATATAAAAACTACCGTCGTTATAAAGGTTTTACTTCTACGTGTTCTTTTTGCCATAACTTTAATTCCTTATATTAAAATATATAGTTATTGTATCATATAATAAGTGTTATTTCAATATTTAACATCACTAAATTTTATTGAATATTATATAAAAAGAGTTGACATTGTAACTTTAGCGTGCTAAAATATAGAAAATTATTGATAGAGGCGCAATTAGTCAACAGTAATCACCTTGTATCCGTGCAAGCGGTGTGATGAAAGGGGCAATTGCCGAAGTAGGCGTTTCCTTGCAGTTTCGCCCCGCTGGGTTAACGGATAATATCCGTTAAACTGTCGTTATTACGGAGTGCTATCAATGAAATATCGTTTTTTTGTAGCGTTATTTCTGGGCAGCCGTATTATAGCTGCCCTTTATCTATGTTTTAGGATTATTATATTTTTAGGAGATTTTTATGAAAAACACTATTTTTGAAGGTATTGCAACAGCGCTCGTTACCCCTATGTATAAAGACGGTAGCATTGACTACGAAAGTTTTGGTAGACTTGTTGATTGGCAAATCGAATCTGGTATTTCTGCTCTCGTTGTTTGCGGTACTACCGGCGAAGCTTCTACCCTTACCGACGAAGAACACCGCGATGCAATCAAATTCGTTGTTGAAAGAACTAACGGTAGAGTTCCCGTTATTGCAGGTACGGGTTCAAACGACTTAGCGTACGCTATCGACCTTACTAAACACGCTTGCGAAGTTGGCGCTGACGCTGTTTTAGTTGTTACTCCATACTACAACAAAGCAACTCAAAAAGGTCTTATTCAAATGTATACCGCTATTGCAGACGCTAGTGATAAACCCGTTATTTTATACAACGTTCCTTCAAGAACTGGCGTTAACATTGAACCATCAACATACGCGGTTCTTGCAGACCACCCAAACATCGTTGGTATTAAGGAAGCAAACGGCAATATTTCAAAGATTTTAGAAACTTTTGCTCTCGTTGGCGACAAACTTGATATTTATTCAGGTAACGACGACCAAATCGTTCCTCTCCTTTCTCTTGGCGGTAAAGGTTGTATTTCTGTTATTTCTAATATTTTACCTAAAGAAACTTCTCTCATCGCTTCAAAGTGGTTTGCAGGCGACGTTAAAGGTAGCGCTGAACTTCAAATTAAGTATCACGACTTAATTACCGCACTCTTTAGCGAAGTTAACCCTATCCCCGTTAAAGCGGCTACCGCTCACATGGGCTTTGGCGAAAACGTTTTAAGAATGCCTCTTACTTCTATGGATGAAAACAAAGAAAAAGTTTTACTTGACCTTATGCGCAAGGAAGGAATTATTCAATGAGAGTTATAATTAGCGGAGCAAACGGTTTTATGGGGCGTGAAGTTAACGCCCTTTGCGAAAAATCTTTCAAAAACGCTACTTGCGTTGGCAAAATTGATATTGCAGGCGAAGGCGTTTACAAAAGTTTAGCAGAATGTAAAGAAGAAGCAGACGTTTTAATCGACTTTTCCTTTCATACGGCGACTAAACAACTTTTACTCGATGCTATCGAGAAAAATCTCCCTTGTGTTATTGCTACTACTGGTCATACCGAAGAAGAAAAGCAAGATATAATCGAAGCATCTAAAAAAATCCCCGTGTTTTTTGCATCTAACTACTCGTTAGGCGTTGCAGTTACTGCTAACCTTATTAAAACTGCCGTTTCTTATATGGACGGCGCTGATATTGAAATTATTGAAACACACCATAATCGTAAAGTTGACGCTCCAAGCGGTACTGCCCTTTCTCTTGCAAATTCCGTTTTAGAAATTAGACCTGAACTCAAAATTAAAGCAGGCAGAAACGGTTACTCTAAACGCGAAGAAAACGAACTTGGTATTCAATCAATTAGAATGGGCAACGTTGTTGGTATTCACGAAGTTATGATCAACACGGGTAGCGAAACTATAACAATCAAGCACGAAGCGCACGCTCGTTCACTCTTTGCAAACGGAGCAATTACCGCAGCGGAATTTTTGACCTCTCAACCCGCTGGTCTTTACGATATGAAATCATTAATCAAATAAACTACGGAGAAGTTATGTTACACGATAACTTACAAATTAACGATCAAAACCATCTTGAATTTGCAGGTCTTGATACGGTTGAACTTGCTACTAAATACGGCACCCCTCTTATGCTACTTGACGTAGACAAAATTCGCGATAAAATGCGCATTTATAAGAACGGGCTTAAAAAATATTTTGGAGAAAATAGTTTTCCTTGTTACGCCTCAAAAGCGTTATCTATTAGAGAAATTTATAGAATTGCAAAACAAGAAAATATAGGCATTGACGTTGTTTCGTCCGGTGAAATTTTTACCGCAAAGAGCGTTGATTTTCCGCTTGAAAAAGCGTTATTCCACGGCAACAATAAAACTGATTTCGACATTGAATACGCAATAAAAAACGGCGTTGGATATTTCGTAGCGGACAACCTTGAAGAACTTATTAAAATTGATTATTTTTCTAGCGTTTTGGGTGTAAAACAAAACGTTTTAATTAGAATTACACCAGGTATAGATCCCCACACTAACGCCAAAATTACAACGGGACAAGTTGACTCAAAATTTGGCACTCCTATCGAAACCGGGCAAGCGTTTGATATAGTTGAAAACGCGTTGCAACTTAAAAATATTTCACTTAAAGGTTTGCATTGCCACGTGGGATCTCAATGCTTTGATAGCACCGCATTTTTAGATGCCGTTGAGATTATGTTAACCTTTATTAAAGACCTTAAAATTAAGTTTGATTATGAGTGTGAAATTCTTAATTTAGGTGGTGGATACGGTGTTAGATACGTAGAAAATGACCCGTTTATCAACATAGAAGAAAATCTCGAACTCGTAGGCAAAACGTTCGATAAAACCGTAAAAAATCTTAATATTAAAAAACCAATTGTTATTATGGAACCCGGTAGAAGTATCGTTGCCGATTCCGGTCTTACACTCTATACCTTAGGAAGCTATAAAACGATAAACGGTTATAAAAATTACGCTTCAATCGACGGTGGCATGACCGATAATCCAAGGTTTGCTTTATACAATTCATCTTATACCGTATACAATGCTAGCAAAGTAAACTGCGATGAAAAAGTAACCGCAACTATTGCTGGAAGATGCTGTGAAAGTGGCGATATAATTCAAGAAAACGTTGAAATAACAAAACCTACTCGTGGAGATATAATTGCCGTTGCAGTAACGGGCGCATACAATTATTCAATGGCTTCAAACTACAATAGAATTACTCGGCCACCCATTATTGCAATAGAAAATAAAATCGATAAAATTATCGTAAAACGCGAAAGTTTTGAAGATTTAATAAAGAACGAAATTTAACGAAAAACCCGCAAAAATTTGCGGGTTTTATCATTTATAAAAAATAGAAAACGCACTCAAATTTGAGTGCGTTTTATCAATTATTTGTTAAGAAGTTCTGCGATTGAAACGCCTGCGTCAGCAGATTCAGTCCAACCGTGAATTTCATCATCTTCTTCCTTTTTAGCCTTCTTTTCTTTTTTAGGTTTTTCTTCTTCTTTTACTTCCTTAACGGGAGCTTCAAGTAAAGCCTTAATAGAAAGAGTGATCTTTTCCTTTTCAACGTCGATACCTAAAATCTTAGCGTTAACTTCATCGCCAACTTTAAGTTTAGAAGCTGGGTTTTCAAGGAATTCGTGAGAAATTTGAGAAACGTGAACTAAACCGTCAATACCCTTTTCAATTTCAACGAAAGCGCCGAAAGATACGATTCTAACAACTTTACCAGTAACAACGTCACCAACGTTATACTTGTCAGCAACGGTATCCCATGGCTTAGGTTGTAATTGCTTGTAACCAATAGAAACCTTCTTATTTTCTTTATCAACTTTAAGAACTACGAAATCGTATTCTTTACCAATTTCAAATACGTCTGCAGGAGATTTAACACCCGTCCAAGAAAGGTCAGAAACGTGAGCTAAACAGTCAAATCCGTTAACTACAACGAAAGCACCGAATTGAGCAAATCTTGCAACTGTACCAGTAACAACGTCGTTCTCTGCGATAGAAGCGAAGAAAGCTTCTTCCTTAGCAAGTTTTTCAGCATCTCTTTCAGCCTTTTCAGCCTCTAAGATAACCTTTTGAGAACCAACGATTTCTTTCTTTCTGTTATTGTATTCAACCTTAAGAGGTTTAACTCTTAAAGTTTTACCAACGTACTTTTCAAGATCGCTAACGAAACCAATCTTAATTTCTCTAGCAGGAACGAATACGTCAAACGCGCCGAACTTACCAGTTAAACCACCTTTATTCTTAGCATCAATCTTAACGTTGATAATTTTGCCTTCAGCAAGTTCTTTAGCAAGTTCTTCTTCTTCCTTAAGAACAAGAATTTGCTTTTGTGATAAAACGAGCTTGGGCTTAGTTGCCATAACTACTACTTCTATTTCATTGCCTGCTTCGTAATCAGCTTTATTGTAAACTTCGCAAGCAAGTTGTTCTTTTGATAACGTGATGTCAGTTTTTCCGTCTAAATAAACTTTTAAGCCATCGTCTTCAACTTGAGATATAACTACGCTTATTTTTTGACCTCTTTTTAACGCCTTCTTCTCATCAAGAAATTCGATTGCTTCATCCATTGTGTTGATATTTTTTTCTGACATGTTTAAGTAAACCTCCATAGATTCGCTTTTCGGAGTAGATGCTCCGCTAACGATTCCAACGCTTTTATAGCGATTTAATATTTTATAATCGAGCCCTTTGGGCGACGAAACAAGAAAAGTGTTTTGACAGTTAGACTTGCAAATATCGTAGAGTTTCTTTGTATTTGAACTATTCTTACCGCCAATAACGATCATAGCGTCATTTTCCCGCGACAATTTATCCGCTTCTTTCTGACGCTCTAATGTAGTATAACAAATTGTTTCAAAAATCTCAACTGTTTTTGCGTAGGAATTATCGATTTTTTTCAAAAATTCGGCAAATTTTTCTTTAGAAACAGTCGTTTGAGCAACAATGCAAATTTTTTCCGCTTTTATCTCGGATAAACTACAGTTTTCGTTCTCGCAAACAATCGCGCTACCATCACACCAACCACTCAAGCCTAAAACTTCCGGGTGGTTACTTTTTCCAAAAATTACAATCTGATATCCGTTCGCGTAATATTCTTCAACTATTTTTTGAGTTTTAATAACGAAAGGACACGTTAAATTAACAACGTTGACTTTGCGCCTTTCAAGATCTTCAAAAACAGCCTTACCAACCCCGTGAGAACGAATTACGAGCGTATCACCTTCTTGTAAAGAATCAGCGTTTTCAAGCGTGATTACGCCTTTATCTTTAAGCATTTTTAGAACGCCTTCATTGTGGATTAGTTCACCAAGAACGTAAACGCGCTTATCGCTCATCGAAAGAACGGTATCTACCGCTCTTTTAACGCCTTTACAAAAACCGTTGCTTTTTGCTATAGTAATTTTCATTTTTTCTTTTTAGCCTTTATATCGTCAACGATAGCAAAAAGTTCTTTTTGAAGGTCGTGCATCGTATCGGATAATATTTTAGTACACTCAGCCGAAACTTCGGGAGTAAATTTTTGATCGTAATATTTTTCAAAACTTATGGGCTTACCAACGATAACGTAACAAGTTTTGAACATCTTTAATCTATCGTATATAATAACGGGAGTTATTTCAGATTTTCCCTTAATAGCAAACATTGCAGTACCTTGCTTTATCTCTTGAAGGTCATTAGTTTCAAAATTCCTTCTACCTTCAGGGAAAATGCCAAGACGCTTATTTTCTTTTAATACTTTAACAGCATCTTTTATACTTGATAAACTCGGTTTATCTCTATCAAGAGGGATTGAACCAAGTTTTTTTAATAATGCACCAAAAAATTTATTCTTATACCACTCTATCTTAGACATAAAAATAGTTTTATTTGGATAAAGCGCAGCAACGACGAAAACGTCCATTTTACAAAGGTGATTACACGCAACGATGTTTCTACCTTTTTTAACGAGATTTTCTTTGCCGAAAACTTTAACTCTATAAAATAATTTATAGAATACGTATAAAATAGGTCTTAAAATCCAGTATAACATATATCACCCTTTAACCTTATTCAAAACAAAATCCAACACTTCATTTTCAGTCATGCTAGAAGTATCAAGATAAATAGCGTCTTCCGCTTGGCGTAAAGGAGCGAATTTTCTATGGGAATCGTTGTAATCTCTCGTTGCAATTTCTTCCTTTAACTTTTCCCTATCAACCGTTTGACCTTTTGAAATAAGTTCGTTATACCTTCTATCAGTTCTAACGTCTAAAGATGCGGTTATATAGAACTTAAATTCAGCATTTGGTAAAACGTGCGTTCCAATATCTCTACCATCGAGAACGCAATCCGTACTCTTTGCAATTTCTCTTTGAAGTTCAACGAGTTTCTCTCTAACACATTGATGAGCCGAAACCGCAGAAGCCATCATTGAAACGTGATTTTCACGAATCTTTTCAGAAACGTCTTCTTCCGCTAAAAAGGTTCTTTGAGCACCGTCAACGTATTTAACTTTTATATCCACCATATCAACAACCTTAGAAACTTGTTCTTCGATTTTACAATCTGCGCCAAGCCTTGAAACTTTCAAAGCGAAAGCTCTATACATAGCACCGGTATCAAGATATAAAATATTAAGTTTTTTTGAAATTGCCTTGGCTACGGTAGATTTGCCACTACCTGCAGGACCGTCTAACGCTATATTTATCATAAGCACTCCTTTATTCTTGTATCCCCGCTGAATAACCGGTTGAAAACGCTATTTGAAGGTTAAACCCACCGGTAAAACCATCAACGTCTAAAACCTCACCAACGAAATACAAGCCTTTAATTAATTTGCTTTCCATCGTTTTTGGATTAATTTCTTTAACTGAAACACCGCCAGACGTTACTACAGCCTCATTATACCCTCTTAGCGATGCAAGTTCAAAAGAACAACGTTTTAAGGTTTTAACGAGCGTTTCACGCTCTTTAGCAGTTATAATAGATACTTTTTTATATTCGGGAATCGCAGTACGCTTAATTATTAACGGTATTACCGCTTTAGGAAGTAACGCGTCAAGCGAATTTTTGAACTCTTTGTTTTTATTAAGAGCGAAATCTCTTAAAACCCTTTCGTCTAATTGTTTTTCACTAAGCGCTGGCTTAAAGTCGATTGAAAGAGTAATTTTTTCGTTTGATTTTCTTGCTAAAATTGCCGAACAAGTAAGAACTAACGGGCCTGAAATTCCATAATGAGTAAAAAGCATCTCGCCTTGCTCGCTATAAACTTCTTTTCCGTTAAGATTAGCGGTTAATTTAACGTTTTTAAGCGTCAAACCTTGCAATTCTTTGTACTCGTCGCCTTTTAGGTTTATTCCGCATAAAGACGGGAATAACGGCGTTACCGTATGCCCTACCGTTTTTGCAAACTTATAACCATCGCCAGTAGAGCCTGTTGAAGGATATGAGAGCCCACCCGTTGCAATAATAACTTTATCGGCAAAATATTCGTTTTTATCGGTAATTACGCCATTTACAACGCCATCTAAAACTTTTAATTCAACAGCGGTTTCGTTAAACTTAATATCGACGCCAAGTTTTTCTAATTTGTTTTGTAAAACTTTAATTACGTCACTCGATTTATCACTTAAAGGAAATACTCGATTACCACGTTCAACCTTAATATCAAGACCAATTTCCTCAAAAAAACTCATCGTATCCGAAGGGGAAAAAGCATTGATACTACTTAATAAAAATTTAGGGTTACTAACAACGTTTTGCAAAAACTCTTCAATAGTGCAATCGTTAGTTAAATTACATCTACCTTTGCCCGTGATATAAATTTTTTTTCCTAATTTTTCATTTTTTTCAATTAAGGTAACCTGATTACCTATACTTTGTTGCATAATAGCGCTAATCATTCCAGACGCGCCACCACCAATAACAATAACTTTCATTAAAAATCTATATCCTTAAGTGTTTTTAGCACGTCAAAATCCGTAATATTATGGCAAAGAGGTGTTACGGTGACGTAGTTTTTATAAGAATAATAAACGTCAGTTCCAAAATCTTCTTCAGTAGGAGGAATAGGTTCTCCTATGAGCCTATAAACGTTTTCTTTAGTTTTAATATAGCCGTCTGAATATTTGCATTTACCTGCTGAACACAGTTTTACACCCGCAACTTGATCAAAGTTGACGTTTGGAATGTTTACGTTTAACACGTAGTCTTTACTCGTTATTGAAACTAAATTATTGAAGATTTTATTGATAATTTTAGCCGTTTCACTAAACTTAAAATCTTTGAGCGCTACGTTTGAAAAAGCAATGGACGGAATACCTTCAGCGCTAGCTTCAAAGCAAGCGTTAACCGTACCGCTATAAAAAATATCACTACCTAAATTTGGACCGCTATTTATACCGGAAAGTACTAAATCAAACTTAGTTTCATGCATTGTAACGGCGTACTTAACACAATCTCCAGGAGTTCCAGAAACAGAGTAACAATCAACCCCTTCAATCGCATCTACCCTTTTAATTTCAACGTCTTTATGAAAGGACATAGAACGCGAAAATCCCGAGCGGTTTCCCGTCGGGGCGTATACTGTTAGAGTATGATGTTTTTTTAGAATAGTAGCGAGGGTTAATATTCCCTCGCTAAAAATTCCATCGTCGTTACAAATTAATATATTCATTATTAAACTGGGTAAACGTTTGTTTTAACGGCGTCTGCATCAACTTTCTTTTCTTTTGCAAGCCTATATTTGAAGAAATTAATTGCTACTTGATTGAAAAGAGCGTAAGAAAGCACGTCTTCTTCTTGAGTATAGTATTCCTTCATTTCTTCTTTGAACTTTTCGTATTCAGGCGCAATATCGTCTGCAGGACGGTACGTTATTCTCTTTTCGTCACCAACGACTTTCTTTAAGATTTCAGGATCAGGTTCACCGATAAGTTTACCATATTCACCCTTCATTAAAGCCTTAAATTCTTTAGTAACCATCTTATAGCGTTCGTTTTGTAAAATGTTAAGAACCGCTTGAGTACCAACGATTTGTGATGACGGAGTTACAAGCGGAGGATAGCCCGCGTCTTTTCTAACGTTAGGAACTTCCGCTAAACACTCTGTAAGTTTATCAAGCTTGCCAGCTTGTTGAAGTTGTGACATAAGGTTTGAAAGCATGCCACCCGGTACTTGATAAATAAGCGTATTAACGTCAATTCCTCTAACCTTGGGATTAAGTATACCGTCTTTTTCAAGTCTTTGAGACACCTTCTTAAAGTGTTCGTTAATAGGAACGAGTTTTTCAATATCAATACCAGTATCGTATTCTGTACCTTTTAACGTTGCTACGAAAGGTTCCGTTGCAGGTTGGCTCGTACCGTTACCCATTGCAGAAAGAGCACAGTCAACAATGTCACAGCCAGCTTCTATAGCCTTTAAGTAAACCATTTCGCCAGTACCAGTTGTATTATGCGTATGAAGGTGAATCTTCGTTGTTGGCTTTAATACCGCTTTCATACCTTTGATAAGTTCGTATGTAGTATATGGAAGAATAATGTTAGACATATCTTTAAGACAGATATTGTCAGCGCCCATATCTTCAAGCGTTTTAGCTTTTTGAATAAAGTATTCGTTTGTATGAACGGGACTCGTAGTGTAACAAATAGTTGCTTCACAAACAGCACCGTAATCACCTTTATACTTGTTAATAGCGTTCATAGCGCATTCTAAGTTTCTTTCATCGTTAAGCGCGTCGAACACTCTAATAACGCCGATACCGTTTCTAATTGACGCTTCAACGAATTTATCAACAACGTCGTCAGCATAGTGCTTATAACCCAAAAGGTTTTGACCACGAAGAAGCATTTGGATAGGCGTCTTCTTTATATATTTACGAAGAGTGCGGAGTCTTTCCCATGGGTCTTCGTTTAAGAAACGAAGACAACTATCGAAAGTTGCACCGCCCCAACCTTCAAGTGAATAATAGCCAATATCATCAAGTTGTTCGAGCATTGGAATCATTTCGTCAAGACGCATACGAGTTGCTGCTTGAGATTGATGCGCGTCACGAAGTATTGTTTCTGTAATTAAAACTTTTTTAGACATAATTTTCTCCTAAAATTATTAAGCAAACATCGCAAGTAGAACACCCGCAGCAATAGCAGAGCCTATAACACCTGCTACGTTGGGACCCATTGCGTGCATAAGTAAGTGGTTATTTGGATCTTCTTCACGACCTACGTCTTGAGAAATTCTTGCCGCCATAGGAACTGCGGAAACGCCCGCTGAACCAATAAGCGGATTAATCTTACCACCAGAAATTTTACACATAAGTTTAGCAACTAAAAGACCACCCGTAGTGCCCATCATAAACGCAACTAGACCTAAACAAATAATTAAAAGTGTTTGACCTGATAAGAACACCGAACCAACTGCTTTAGAACCTACCATTAAACCTAAGAAGATTGTAATAGTATTCATAAGCCCGTTAGATGCAGTTGTAACGAGTCTTTCAGTAACTCCAGATTCTTTGAGTAAGTTACCAAACATCAACATACCTAAAAGCGGTATTGCATCGGGAAGAATTAAACCAACTACTAAAGTTACGAGTAACGGGAAAATAACCTTTTCAACTTTAGAAACTCGCCTTAATTGTTTCATCTTAATTTGTCTTTCCTTCTTCGTTGTTAAAAGCTTCATAATTGGCTTTTGAATAAGAGGGATAAGAGCCATATAAGAATAAGCGGCAATAGCAATTGCAGGAAGTAAATGCTCGGCAAGTTTTTTAGTAACGTAAATTGCCGTAGGACCGTCTGCACCACCGATAATACCAATAGCGCCTGCTTCTTGCGGTGTAAACACACCACTAACAACCGCACCAAAATAAGTAAGGAATATACCAAGTTGAGCGGCAGCGCCTATAAGCATACTTTTGGGGTTTGCAATTAGCGGACCAAAGTCCGTCATAGCGCCGATACCAAGGAAAATGAGCGGTGGGAAAATAACCCAATCTACACCTTTGTAAAGGTAATAGAATAAACCTTCATTTCTAATAACTTGTTCAGATGATAAAACAAGACTATTTGCCATATAAGTAACGTTGTTACTTAAAACAGTAACGTCATTTTGAGCAAAATAATTTGCAAGCTCCTCAACGTTTGTAACGCCGGATATTGAGAACATATTGATAAGTTCTTCAAAAGTACCTCTTGCAATTTCAACGTTTGTTAAACCATCGCTAACTATATAACCTTTATCGCCAAATAAAATTCTATACGCACCGGGAACGTTAACTATAAACATACCAAACGCGATAGGAAGAAGCAATAAGGGTTCGAATTTTTTTACTATCGCAAGATAAACTAGCACGAAAGAAATAAGAACCATCACTATATTTTGCCAATTTGCAGTACCGTCAACTAACGAGTAAATACCAGTACTTTGCCAAAGCGCAGTAAGTGATGAGCCTACTTCTTGCCAGAATCCAGCAACAAGTGATAATAAGCCCATATTAATCTCCTATTAGCCGATAACCGCCATAACGTCGCCAGTATTAACGTTAGAACCAACCGGAGCCTTAAATGATACTACACCACCGCAAACTGCCGTGATATCGTTATCCATCTTCATTGCTTCAAGAACTAAAATAACGTCACCTTCTTTAACGGTTGCGCCTTCAGCAACTTTATAAGCCTTAATCATACCCGGCATCGGAGCTTCCATCTTTGTTCCGTTTGCAGGCGCTTGAGCCTTAGGTGCAGGAGTAGCCGCGGGAGCAGCAACTGGAGCAGCAGCTTGAGCAGGTTGAGCTACGGTTACAACCGGAGCTGCAGTTTGAGTTGCGCCGATTTCTTCAACGCCAACCTCGTATTGTTTTCCTTCTATAGTTACAACGAATTTACGCATTTTATTTCTCCTTAAAATCTCTTAATTTTTTTAACAACGAAATCACATTTTGATTGTGAATTAAAGTAATACGCAGATATTGCAGCAATAATAGCCGCTTTAACGTGCGCGGGTATTTCTTCAGCTTGAGGTTCAGATTCAATTATCGGTTCAGGCTCAACGGGCTTTTCTTCTTTTTTAACCTCGCCACCTTTGTTTATAATTTTACCACATATAGAAACGGCAAGTATTATTACGAGCATCCCTACGAAAATTACACCCATACCGAGAACTAAAACGTATGAACCGTTAATTATTGGATTATCCATTTTTCACTCTCCTTAGTTAAGAATCATTTGAAGAGCGGATATAACGTATTGACGAACAAATTCAGGTTCAATTACGTTATCTACACAACCGAGTTTAGCGCTATTGAAACTATCTTGAGCTTCAGCGTATTTATCTTCAACCTTTGAAATTTCTTCACTATCAACAGTACCAAACGTTGCGCTAATACCTGCAAACCCATCCATAAGTGAAATTTTAGAGCCTGCAAACGCGTAAGTATAATCACTACCAAACGCCTTTGATGCAAACGCCGTATAACCTAAGCCAATAGCCTTATTATAAACAACGGTTACGCGACTTGCTTGCGATAACGCGCCGAGCATATTCATAAGTTCGGTCATAACTGCAGTATTGCAAGTTTCAGCGTCTTGCTTTAAGCCGTTTGCGTTTACAAAGAACACGAGCGGAAGAGCATTGTCTAAAGCAAAGTTAACGAAGTTTTTAATCTTAAGAACAACGTCTAACGTAAGATCAACACCGTTTTCACCGCCATCCATAACGATACCGGCAGTTGAAATACCGCCAACCCTACCAAAACCAACTTTTACGTCAGAAACGTAATCTTCGTTCATAGCGATAAATGAACCGGCATCGAAAGTAGCAGATATAAGGTCTTGCGCGTTTGCGCCAGCGTTAAGCGCTGGGCATGAACGATTCATATCGTCACTCGTATCAGCTTGTAATTCAGAGAACTTGGGAAGAGTTGTAAGAATTTTAATAATTTTATCTTTAACTTCTTCAAGTTCTTTAACTTCAAACGTTTTAACACCGTTTTTGGCTTTTGCAACGGTATCCTTTGTTTCTCCGTTTTTACTTGCTGAGATTACCACAGGGCTAGCGTAAGATACGCAAGCGTTACCTACAACAAAGGTAAAATCTGCATTATCAGCAAGAATAGCAGAAGAACCTAAAACGTCACCTACTGCAACTGCAAATTGAGGAGCAACGTCTTTAAGGTTATTTGAAACTCTTAAAAGTTCTGCGATTCCTTCTAATACGGCAACACCTTCTCCTACTTGAACGCCTTTACTACTTAATAAGTAAACAACGGGAAGTTCAGAATTACCGGCTTTATAAAGACACTCGCAAATTTTCGTACAATTTGCCTTTGATAAACCACCACACATAACGTCTGGGTTTTGCGCTACTACGTATATGGGATATCCGTCAACGGTTGCATAACCCGTTACAACACCAAGCCCGGTAACGTCCTCTCCGTAAAATTCATTTTTTGCAAAACTGAAAGCGTTAAGCTCAACAAAACTACCTTCGTCAATAATTTTATTAATATTCTTTTTGACGTTAGCCGTTTTTTCATTAAGTTCTGCTTTTCGAGTTTTGAGTATTTCAATATTATTCATACATGCCTCCAAAACATACTTCCAAATAATTATATAATATTTATTATATAATTGCAAGAACTTTAATAAAATTAATTTATGAAATTTCTTTCAAAAACGAAAAAAGCGGACAAACGTCCGCTAATTTTACTTAATATTACAAGTCATTAAGAATTTGTTAAACGCAAGCATACCCTTACTATCTTTACTAAATACTGAAGTGTTATAAAGAATTTGAGAACATACGTTATTAACGTATTCGGTAACGATGGCGTTTGCTTTTTTCAAATCTTTAACTCTCGGATGCTTTTTCAAAAGCGCTTCAATCATTGCTTGATGAACGTGTAAATCGTTATCTTCTTTTGAAATCTCATCTTTATCATACATAGCTTTATGCGCAAGAATTTCTTCAATCGCTGAAAGTTGGCGTTTAAGTCTTGCAGGAAGAATATAAAGCCCCATCGCTTCAATTAAACCAATGCCTTCTTTCTTAATGTTATGATATTCTGGATGAGCGTGATAAATTCCGTCGGGATACTCTTCGCTCGTAAGATTATTGCGAAGTATTAAATCAATGCAATATCTACTATCGGGCAAAAACCTTGCAATAGGCGTAACCGTGTTATGTTTAACGCCATCAGTTTCGCATAAAATTCCAACACTTTCGTCAGAATAAGATTTCCAACCCACAATAACGTCGGTAGCGAGTTGTTCAACTGTATTACGATTAAATCCGCTAACTCTAACGGTTGAATTATAAAAATCAACGATCTCAACCATAGCGTCGGGATAATCACTACAAGAAAGTGTTTTTAACGCCCTGGCTTTTTGTAACGGCATTAAATGCTTTCCACCTTGATAATGTTCGTGATTAAGTATTGAACCACCAACGATAGGAAGATCGGAATTTGAACCGATGAAATACCTTGGGAAAAGTTCAATAAAATCAAACAGCCTTTCTACCGTACGACCGTCAACGTGCATTGGAACGTGCTTTTTACTAAAAAGTATACAATGTTCGTCAAAATAAAGATACGGCGAATATTGCATAGCCCACTCTTCCCCACCAAGGATTAAAGAAACCGTTCTTAAGTTTGAAC
The DNA here is from genome assembly GCA_045651665.1 of Christensenellaceae bacterium. Taxonomy (GTDB): domain Bacteria; phylum Bacillota; class Clostridia; order Christensenellales; family Borkfalkiaceae; genus HGM11412. The sequence goes on along the minus strand of JAZRSR010000023.1, from coordinate 104,466 downwards.
GTGCAGGATGGGTTGCCGTACCGTAAAATCCTTCGTTTTCCTTACACAAATTACAAGAGGGATATTTATCTACACTTGACGCCGATATAAGTTTTGCAATATCTTTATTGTTCTTTTCAGGCTTGCTTAAATTAATAGTGATTTCGAGCGGATAATCAAGTTTTTCAGCATCCCATTTGATATTTTTATCAATAGCAGTTTTTCTAACGTAATAATTCTTAATTGATAAATTATAAAGGTAATCACACGCCGATTGAGAACCTAATTTTTCTTTTATTGACATAAACACGCTGTTTATTTCAGACGGCTTTGGTGTAATAATACCAAAAATGTAATTTGCAAATAAATCAGCTTCTTGTTCGTTTATGCAAATACCGTTCTCTATTACGTAAGATGAAATTTCTTCAATCAACTCGTCTGGAGTTTGCATTGAACGAATATTTTCTTTAGTCTTTTCAGAAAGTAAATCTTTAGTTGGAGAACTCAACTTAAACAAATTAAGTAATACGTTTCTAAAATATACAACGTCAAGAGAATTTAACCCTAAAAAAGCGTCGGCATAAACAAGTAGTTTTTCAGTTAATAATTTTCCGTCAACCATAAAAACCTCAAATTAAAATTCTTTTATATTTTAACATAAACGAACAAATATATCAAGCGTTTACGCCGTCAGTCGGTAAATCTATCTAAACTCGTACCTTCTTCAGCGTCGTTTACAAGTTTTTTATCTTTTAATATTATACCTTTCAAAAGGCTTTTATTGCCGTATTTTTCTTTTATATCGCCAATAGCACTATTTAGACTAATCTTTTTTTCGTAATCAATTTCTTCAAAAGATATTTGGCGCGCCTCGCTTTCAAAGTTACTAACTGAAATTCCAAGCGTTCTAACCCCTATACTATAAGTATAATTCTCCTTAAACAACTTGAACGCAAAGTTTTTGAAATCGTCTGGGAGCACCGTTGGAAACGGAAGTTTTCCCTGCCTTGTTGAAGTGTTGAGAAAAGCGTCTTTAACATATATACTTAAAGTTGTGGCATTACCAAGCCCATAAGATATAAGCTTTGAAGATACACTTTCAGATAAAGCGGTAAACATTATTTTAACGTCTTCATCGCACAATAAATCTCTATATGAAGTTATTGAGTTTCCAACTGACTTTGCTTCTTCCCCTTCTCCATCTTTTTGCACGGGAGTATCGTCTTTTCCGTTTGCATAATCACTTAAAACGTGCCCCCATTTACCAAAGTGTTTATCAAGATACTTTACGTCAATATTTGCCAAATCCCCAATCGTTTTTACGTTGATTTTATTAAGCTTATTTGCTGTGGACTTACCAACGAAAAGCAAATCTCCAACGGGCAGTTTCCAAACTACGTCTTTATAATTATCTATCGTAATTTCAGTAGTTGCATCCGGTTTTTTAATATCCGAGCCAAGTTTTGCAAACACTTTATTAAAACTTACTCCAACTGAAATTGTCAACCCAAGTTCATCTTTAACTCTCTTTCTTAAAAGGTCTGCTATTTGTTTGCCTGAACCGAAAAGTTTTACGCTATCGGTAACGTCAAGCCAACACTCGTCTATCCCAAAAGATTCTATTTTATCCGTGTAATCTCTATAAATGTTTTTAACGAGTTTTGAATACGCCGTATAGTGAGAGTGTTTTGCTTCAACAAGTACAATGTCAGGGCAAAGTTTTTTTGCCTCGTTAATAGTCATGCCAGTTTTAACGCCGAGTTTTTTTGCTCCTTCGCTCTTTGCTAAAATTATACCGTGCCTATTTTCAGCGTTACCGCATACACCAACGTTTTTACCAACTAACGACTCGTCAAGTTTCATTTCGACGCTAGCGTAAAAATTATTAAGATCTGCGTGCAATATTACTCTCACGATTTCTTCTCCGACTTTTTAATCTTTTTTTAATATAATTTTCAATTTTATCGCCGTTTTTGTAAAGAATAGATGTTATTATAATTGTTAACGATAAAATAAATATCCACAACAATATTCCCCACCAAGTAGTATATGGGATAATGTTTCCACTTAAAGAATACGCCGATAAAAATACTGAAATTATTCTACAAATCATAATCATTACGATAAAATACGGCGTACTCATCGTTGAAAGACCGGCTACGAAACACAAAACGTCATCAGGGAAAAACGGAAATAAAAACATAAACGTTAAAACGATTTTATCTTTATTTCTAACGGAATTTAACCACTTGTCAAGAGTTTCCTTCCCTACAATCCATTTAACCACTTTATAACCAAGCGCTCTTCCAATAAAAAATGCAACGTAAGAACCAACGAGTATTCCAATAAGTGAAAAGATAGCCGTCTTAAACGGACCAAATAAAGCAACTCCCGTACCCACCGCTATAAACCCGGGTATAGGAAGTAACACCACTTGCAAAAAATTTAGCACTATATAAATTATTATTGCAAGATACCCAAACGACGCAACGTAATTTCTTAAATCTTCAATGCTATCAATTTTTTCAGAAATGCCAAAAATTTTTAAGACGTACATCGTAAATAATACAAAGGTTAAAACGGATAAAACTACTATTGAAATTTTATAAATCGTTTTATTGTCCGCCGTTGCATACGCTAACGAGATAACGGTTATAACGGCAACTACTATTGTAACCGTTGATATTAAAATTGTTTTATTATTATAAAAAAAACCGCCCGTAAACGTGTTTACATAAAGCACGGAACAAATTATAGTTATCCCTGAAAGTAAACACAACGTAAGGGCGTTTAATATTGATTTTAAGTTAAAGGAAGATTTCATATACATAAGTATATGTAATTTATCCTCAAGTTAATCTAAATTGACTGAAGTTTTTTAATTTCATCACGCGCTAACTTATCACAACGGTTATTGTTAACGTTATCCGCATGCCCTTTAACCTTCACAAAAGCAACTTTGTGAACGTTAGTAAGTTCAACCAGCCTTTTCCAAAGTTCAACGTTTTTAACGGGTTTTTTATCAGCTAAACGCCAACCGGATAAAATCCAACTATTAATATACCCCTCAATAAAAGGTGCAACCGTGTATTGTGAATCAGAATAAACGGTAACTTCGCACTTTTCCTTGAGTGCCTCTAACCCTTTAATTACGGAAAGAAGTTCCATTTTATTATTAGTAGTTTCTACGTCTCCACCAGAAAGGATTTTTTCTATTCCGTTATATATTAAAATTGACGCCCAACCGCCAACTCCAGGGTTACCAGAACAAGCACCGTCGGTATATAGTTCAACCTTTTTCATAACTCACCTTAATAAATTTATATAGTTATTATATAACTAAACTTAAACTTTGTCAATTTCAGTATACAATTTTTATAAAATACTACTAATTACTACGTTATTTTTTGTTGACTTAAAGATAATTTTGTTATATAATAACTATGCTTTCCTAGGGGAGTGGCTCAACGGTAGAGTAGCGGTCTCCAAAACCGTAGGTTGCGTGTTCGAATCGCGTCTCCCCTGCCAAAAAAGAGAACAAGTATTTTTACTTGTTCTCTTTTTTTGTTGCGGGAGCAAGATGAGAACACCGTCTTGTTCGGTGTTTTTGCACAAGCAAAAACATTTGCGAAGACAAACTCTGACGGGCTTTCCTGAAGGCAATATCGCGTCTCCCCTGCGCTTGTGGGAGCAAGATGAGAACACAGTCTTGTTCGGTGTTTTTGCACAAGCAAAAACATTTGCGAAAACAAACTCTGACGAGCTTTCCTGAAGGCAATATCGCGTCTCCCCTGCGTTTGCGGGAGCAAGATAAGAACACAGCCTTGTTCGGTGTTTTGCTCTGCAAAACATTTGCGAAAACAAACTCTGACGAGCTTTCCTGAAGGCAATATCCATCTCCCCTACTAATAAAAAATGCAATCCGCAAATACGGATTGCATTTTTATTTTATTTAATTGCTGAAATAACAAAATCAGCAGTAGCAACGTTAGTTGCAATAGGAACGTTATAAACGTTTGCAATTCTTAAAAGCGCCTTAACGTCGGGATCGTGCGGTTGCGCAGACAAAGGATCACAAAGGAATACGACAAAGTCAATATCCCCTTCCGCAACTTTTGCGCCTATTTGTTGATCTCCACCAAGCGGACCAGATAAATAACCTTGAACGTTAAGCCCAGTTGCATCTGAAATACGCTTAGCCGTCGTACCGGTACCACAAAGTTCATAATTTTTAAGAACAGACGTATTTGCTAATGCCCAATTGACAATTTCTTGCTTTTTACTATCGTGCGCGATAAGCGCAATCTTTTTTATATTATTCATATTATTTCATTCTTGCAACGTGTTTTTCAAGTTCTTTTTCGTAGTATCCAAGTTCACGTTCAAGCATATATTTAACTTGATTAATCTTCCAAAGAACTCTTTCTTCGCCACCAACGTAGCCCATTGATGCTTCAAAGCCTAACGTACTATCCTTTCTTAAGAATTTAAGGCTCTTTTCAGCATTTGCGATTTCATCATTAGCAATTTTTCTAATTTTAGCGCAAATTTCAGCCATCTTTTTGGGGCTTTCACAAAGTTTAATCAACGTTTTTTGTTCGTAGAAGTTCTTAACGTTTAATACGGTTACCGTACAACATACGATATATTCGCACATATTGATAACAGTTAAGAGTTCTTTATTCTTGTTTTTAACAGATTTAAGTTTCTTGATACCAGATCTTAATAGAGAAATCATCTCTTTAAGCATCTTCATTTCCTTCTTATGTCTTAAACCGTAAGGAATACCAACGTCAGAGAAACCAAGGTTCATACTTTCTTCAAATTGACCGTAATAACCTGGCCAGAAATTATCGCCAGACACCGTAATCTTAAGTCTTGGCGGTTTCCTTGAAGAAATTAAGCATAACGGATATGCAGTACCGTTACGGCAAGGACCGTATTGTTCTTCAACTGAAGAAGGAATATATGTAATTGCATTACTAATATCTTCAAAGCCACTAACGAGTTCGTCTGAACAATCTTCGAAATACGCTTTATAAACTCTCTTAAGATTGTTTTCAATATCCCCTTCAAACATAAAGCAAAGTTGAGAAAGCCTTGAAATAAAGCTTGGGTATGCGCCGTAGTGGTGACACTCCATAAGACCAACTAAACCATAGTTGTGTCTAGCCTTGTTAATTTCATCGTAACGTTTAGCCCATTGATTTGGGAACGGCATATAAGGAATTACGCCAAAGTCCCAAGTTCTACCAGCCGTGTTACTCATAGCGTAAAGTTTAATACCACGCTCTTTTGCTGCTTTTGCTTCAGAAATAAAGTATTTGCCAGGTTCTGCTCTTGCAATAGAATAGTCGGTAATAGTTTGGTCAGAACCCATTTTTTCATAGTGTTCAAACATTTCAAAAGTAACTTCTAAAGAAACGTCTGTCGGCATATTTTTAATAAGTTCAACTCTTTCCTTTTCAGGAGCCCAACCCCAGTTATAAGTCCAGAAAATAATATCTGCATCGGGATTGTGTTTTCTAATAGATTTTTTAATAAATTCTATCCAAAGCGGATAATCTTTGCAAGGGAACCAACCTGCAGTAGGACGAGTATGACCAAGATTATCAGGGCTGTTTTGGCGAATTGAATAAGGTTCAACTCTTTCATCTCTACTCTTAAATTCTACAGATTCACCAACGAGAGCAATACCTTTAAGTTGAGGGCATTCTTTGAATACAGCGCCATAAGTTTTCTCAAACTCTTCTTCAGCGTTTTCAGCGTAAATATCAATAAAGTTGCCAAACGCAGCGTAAACGTAAACGTCTAAACCATATTGAGATGCTCTATTAACAACGTCCTTAAAGTTAAGTTCGCCTGCCGGAGATAAATTAACGCCTTTTGTAAAAAGAAGAATAGTATCGTAACCATAGTGAACGATATTTTGAAGGTATTCATCAGGAAAATCGTCATAACCATAGCCAGAGTGAATCATACGCGGTGAATACGGAAGTTCAACCTTAATATCACCTTTTTTGAGATGTGGAGCTTTCTTTTCAAACATTAAGTATTCAAGATAATAAATACCTTGAGCAACCGTTCTATCACTTTCCGCAACGATTTTAATTGAATCTTCAAAAACTGAAATAGTATATTGCTTTTTATCTTTTGATAACACGCTTGAAATTTCAGTTTCAATCTTAAATCCGTGAGCGTTATCATCAATTTCAGCAGTAACGTTAAAAGCAGATTTTAAGAATTTTTTAAGATCTTTAATCGCATTATTAACAACAACGTTGTCGCTTTTAATAATAGCCAACACGTTAGGTAAAGAAATTTCTCCTACTTCAAGAGCAACGTCCTTACGGATATTCTTGGGATGAAAATCTTTAAGTTTTTTTCTAAAATCAAAATAAGCCATATTTCTCCTTAAAGTTAAAGACACCTATTGGTGCCTTTAATTAAATTTTATCAGCAATGGCGAATAATACGCCATACTTATCTAAATTATAAAATTTACATTTATTTTTGAAAATAGCAAAAATAAACAATATATTGCATAAAATTAGCGTTTATTTGGAGTGAAATTATTTAGCGTATTCTACGCTTCTAGACTCCCTTATTACGTTAACCTTAATTTGACCAGGATATTCCATAGTTTCTTCAATCTTTTTAGCTATATCTTTTGCAAGGAATAAAGCTTGGCTATCGTCAATTTGTTCAGGCTTAACGATAACTCTAACTTCTCTACCCGCTTGAATTGCATACGCCTTTTCAACACCCTTAAAGTCAGTTGCGAGTTCTTCAAGTTGTTCAAGCCTTTTAACGTAGCTTGATTCAATTTCCTTTCTTGCGCCAGGTCTTACGCCAGAAATAGCGTCTGCCGCTTGAACAAGAACCGCTTCAATACATTTAGGCTCAACGTCGCCGTGGTGAGATTCGATACAGTTAATAACGAATTTATTTTCTTTATATTTTTTAGCAAGTTCTACACCGAGAGCAATGTGCGTACCTTCGTTTTCAAAGTCAACTGCTTTACCAATGTCGTGAAGAAGGCCACCACGCTTTGCAACGTTGATATCAACGCCAAGTTCTTGAGCCATAAGCCCAGCAAGCCTTGCAACTTCAAGAGAGTGCTTTAATACGTTTTGACCGTAACTCGTTCTAAATTTGAGTTTACCAAGAATTTTAATAAGTTCAGGATGAACGTTGTAAACACCCGTTTCAAAAGTAGCGCTATCGCCTGCTTCTTTAATAATTCCGTCAAGTTCCTTCTTAACCTTTTCAACAGTTTCTTCAATACGGGTTGGTTGAATTCTACCGTCAGAAATAAGTTTTTCAAGCGCGCGCCTTGCAACTTCACGGCGAACGGGATCAAAACCAGAGGCTACAACAACTTCAGGCGTATCGTCAATAATAAGCCTAATACCCGTTGCATTTTCAAGAGCGGTAATATTTCTACCTTCACGGCCGATAAGCCTTGCCTTCATATCGTCGTTAGGGATTGAGATTGAAGTAACTGTGAGTTCGTTACTTTGATCTACCGCGCAACGTTGAATTGCAAGTGAAATAATTTCTTTTGCTTTTTTATCCGCTTCTTCTTTTGCTTGTTGTTCTGCGTTACGAACGAAACCTGAGGCTTCTCTGCGGGCTTCCTCCTTAACGTCTTCCATAATAATATTTTTTGCTTCTTCTTGAGTCATTTGCGCAACGCGTTCAAGTTCTTGAACGAAAACTTCGTGTTGCGTTTCAAGTTTCATAACGAGTTCATCTGCTTCCGCTTGTTTTTTCTCAAGCGTGCGAGACATAGCCTCAACTTCTTCAGTACGTTTTAATAAAGTAACGTCCTTTTTATTAAGAATCTCGTCTTTTTGATTAAGCCTTTGCTCCATTTTTTGGAGTTCAGATCTCTTTTCTCTTGTTTCTTTTTCAAATTCTTGTCTTAATTTTAATTCCTGTTCCTTAACTTCAACAATAGCGTCTTTTTTAATTGCTCGACACTCGTTTTCAGCGTTAGACTTCATTTCAGCAATAAGCCTTTCCGTTGAATTGAGTTTATGTTTACGAGAAATATTTGAAGCAATTATAAAAATAATTATTCCGATAGCAAGACCAATAACACCGCCAATAGCGACGGATATGACGTCAAATGCAAGTAACAGGAAGGTTGCGTTTTGTAACATACGTTACCCTCCTTAGAAAATATTTATATAATTTTAAGAAAAACAAAGTTTTAGGCATAATGCCCCAAACTGCCCACTTTAACTTATATACAAACTATATTTTAATATATTTATAAATAATTGTCAATATCATTTATTAAAGAAATACCTATATTTTTTAATATTTTGGCAACAAAAAACCCAAGAAAATATCTTGGGTAATTTTATTTAATTTGCAACGGGTTTACCGTATTCGTCGTAGTGCCACTCGCCCTTATAATAAATATCAGCCATACCGCACCAACCCTCAACGTAGCCAACTTCTCCCTCAACGTAACCTTCGGGATTAATAGCGTTTCCGTCACTATCAAGAACCGCATCTTTAGGTCTAATTGAAATAAATTCATCCTTAGTAACGTTGAGATAAACGTTTTTAGCAAACGGGAAAACAGTAGTTTCAGTCAACCACCTTTCTAAACCGTTATCGTACTCAGGCATAGTTCTATCGTAATAGTATCCCGCAGGTATTGAAACAACGGTTGATGGTAAAATAATTTCGGTATAATTATAGGTTTCATAGAACGCTCTTTGTAAAATCGCTCTTAACCCAGAACCAAGTTTAATCTCTTTAAGCGCATCGCAATACGCAAAGGTATAATGCCCTATAACCTTTAAGCCTGCACCCGTATCAATCTCGCTTAAATACGTGCAACCTGAAAAAACGTTATAAAGCCCACCGTGGCTTGGCCAACGGCTATAATCAGCAGTCAACGAACCACCAATAACTGAGTCTGGAATCACAACTTTTCTAATATTAGTGCCTTCAAACGCACCGTTACCTATAAACTTCAACCCTTCGTTAAGTTTAATAGAATCTAACGCTTTATAATTAGTGTGTTCAACAATAGAAAAAAGATCTCCAACTAAAGCAATTACAGGAATTGGTTCGTCATCTTCATCACCTTGATACGTCGAAGGTATTTCAATATGAGTATAAGCTCCAACGTAATCACCTAAATACTCCGAAACACCGTAGCCTGAAATACCGTAAACGTTAATTTTTTCAAACACTAACCAATCAGTAGAATCGTAATAAAAATCACAGTATTTGCATTTTCCACCGTCATTTTCGTGAGAGCCTATATCAGTTTTATTTGTTCCGCCAATTTCTTCTCGCCAATGCACGTTTTCATCAAAAGAATAAACACTAGAAAATATCGGAGCACTATCCGGCTGTTGATCTTCTGAAGTATTACAAGCCGTAAATACAAGCAAATTAAAAACCAACGTAAAAATCAAAACAAAAACAGTTAAAAATTTTTTCATAAAACCTTTCATCAATAAGGTCTTGGCTTGCCGTTTTCGTCAAAACTCCACTCTCCTAAGTAGTAAATATCGGCTAAACCACACCACCCTTCAACTAAACCATACGGATAAGAATAACTGTATTGTGAAATATCTACAGTATTGCCGTTTTCATCATAGGGAAATCCATTTAGCATATCTCTTGGAACTTGCCTAACAATACGGCTTTTATACGTTTCTTTAGTCATATAAGTAAATATGTCGGGATAACTATTACTACCTTCAAAAATATTGTAAAGAGAAACGTATTTATTAACAGCATTTGACCAAATATGGCTTTCACGAACTAACTCAAGTGTATCGGGAATAACTAAAATATCAAGAGCTGGGCAACAATAGAAATCTCTCGTAGCAAACCTAGTTAAACTATTACCGATATAAACTTCTTCAAGTACTGAACATTTTGAGAAAACGTAACCAACCATAGCCGTTACGCCATTTCCTACAACTGCACGTTTAAGGCTAATGCATCCACTAAAAGTGCTATACAACCCTCTCGTCATATTGTTTAATTTAGCATATCCAATTTGTTTTCCTTCTTCATCGAACTGAACGTTACTAACCGTATCCATACCACCAATAACTGAGTTTGGAATAACAACTTCGGAAATTGAAGATCCGCTAAACGCTCCGCTACCAATATGCTTAATACCATCGTTAATTTTAACAGACTTAATCTTTTCTATACCAGGATGTTTACCAGGAGCAAAGGCATACGCGTTAACACCGAGTACGGGAATAGGATACTCATCGTCTTCACCTTTGTGATAAAGCGGAATTTCAATATGTGTATATGCGCCAGGTACAGAACCCTTGAACTCGTATAACACGTAATATTCTTGATCTTCATGAAAAACTTTCACAAAAGTTAAATATTCGCTAGGATCAAAATAATAATCACACGACTCGCACTTACCGCTATTGTTTACGTGTTCGCCAACGTCAGTTCTTTCAGTACCGTTTATTTGATCTCTCCAATGTAAATTTTCATTAAAAGAATACTTTTCAGAAAATTTTGGAGTGTTATCCACCTCTTCTTCCGTGGTGTTACACGCAGTAAAAAGAACTGAATAAAAAACTAACGTAATAACTAAAACTATAATACTTAATAATCTTTTCATAATTCACCTTTATTAATTTGCAACGGGAACGCCAAACTCATTGTAATCCCACTCGCCCATAAAATATAAGTCAGCAAAACCGCACCAACCTTCAACTAAACCGTAACTTGGGTAAGAATAAGTAGTTTCATCAATATTAACGGGATTACCGTTTTTATCAAGCGGATAACCAGTCGTATAATCTCTTTCAACCTTTTTAATCGAACGATCTTTATATTGTTCTCTAGTCATATACATAAAGATGTCCGGATAATCGTGCCCACCTTCAAAAATATTGTAAAGAGAAACGTATTTTTTAACCGCGTTAGACCAAATTGAACTTTCAGTAACTGATACGAGAGTCGCGGGAAGGACTACGTATTTAAGATTTTCACAACAGTAGAAATCTCTAGTAGCAAGCCTTGATACGCTTGAACCAACGATAACTTCTTCAAGGACTGAACAAGTTGAGAAAACGTAACCAACAAGTTCTTTTACGCCGTTTCCTATAACTGCGCGTTTAAGGCTAAGGCATCTGCTAAAAGTATTGTATAACCCTCTTGCAGTATTATTTAAGTTGGCGTAGCCTACTTGATTACCTTCTTCATCGTATTTAACACCAGATATAGCGTCCATACCGTTAGTAACTGAATCTGGTATGTTAACGGTGGTTAACATTGATTCACTAAACGCTCCGCTACCTATAAACTTTAATCCTTCGTTAAACTTAACCGACCTAATCTTTTCCATGCCTTGATGTTTACCAGAAGCAAAAGCGTAGGAATTGATACCAATTACTGGAAGTGGCGCCGGGTCTCCTAATTTTTGATGGTAAGTAGGAATTTCTATATGAGTATACACTCCGGGTTCAGTACCCTTAAACTCATACACGGCATAATAATCTTGGTCGTTATACTTAACTTTAACAAAAGTTAAAAATTCAGACGCGTCGTAATAATAATCACAAACTTTACATTTACCGCCATCGTTTACGTGTGCGCCAACGTCGGTTCTATCCGAACCGTTTATTTGGTTGCGCCAATGTAAATTTTTATTAAACGAATAAGTGTTAGAATATTCGGGAGTAACCTCAACCGACACGTTGCAAGCAACGAAACAAGATGATACAATTAACGTTAATAATAAACTTAAAATCTTTTTCATAAATTACTCCAATTCATCAAGAGAACAATTAAACCTAGGCGCTATATGCTTCATAAAGTATTTAACTTCTTCTCTTTGGATTTTATTAATATCTTTAAGTATCGTTTCTTTTGCCTTCTTAAACTCGGTGTTACCCGACTTTAATTCCTCAACGCATTTTATATACGCCGAAATTTTATCTGCGCATTTCATAATGGCGTATTCTTCGGAATTTTCATCCGGCAAAACGTAAGGCTCGTAAACCGAATAAAGTTCAGGCGGTAACGTTTCTAAAAGTTTTAACGATGCACTTTTTTCAATATCCTTGTACGCTTTATTAATCTCTTTATTCATATATTTGATAGGCGTTGGCATATCTCCGGTTATCACTTCGCTAGTTTCGTGATACTGTGAGTAAAGAAGAACTTTCAAAACGTCAACCTTTCCACCGAAATAGGCGTTCTTAATTTCCGCTAACGCGTGAGCAACTATACCAACTTGAGCGGTATGCTCTAAAACGTTTTCATCATCAAGCGAGTGCATTAAAGCCCAACGTTTTATGTGTTTTAATCTATTCAAATATGCAAAAAAATCGTATTTCATAATTTCCACCGTTTATGATTATATCATAACTTAGTCAAACTGTAAATACCAAAATTAAAAAAAACCTTGACAACATAAAAAAATAGAGTTATACTTTATTCGACAATCGAACGCAGGGGTGCTACGGCTGAGATTATACCCTTTGAACCTGACCAGATAATTCTGGAATGGAAGACGGATTATTCTTTTTTGTTGCGCCCGAATTCTAGGCGTTTTTTTATGCCAAAAATGGCGTAAAAAGGAGGTTTTATGTATAACTTATTAGCAACATTTTCAACAGAAGACCTTGCCGTTATGATTTCGGTGCTGGCAATACTTTTAGTATTTGCCATTGCCTTCATTATCGGCAAAAATCGCGCGGTTTTAGATACGCGCAAGCTTGCGGTTATTTCGCTCGCCATCGCCTTGACGACAACTTTATCTTTCCTAAAGTTCTCACTCCCATTCGGCGGTAGTATAACCGTTTTAAGCCTTGTTCCCGTAATTATTATTTCTTACTATTACGGGCTTTATTACGGCTTATTTACGGGAATTATAACCGGTCTCTTGCAGTTTATCACTTCGCCATACATTTTAACACCACTAACCTTTTTACTCGACTATATATTGCCGTTTTCAGCAGTATGTTTTGCAGGAATTTACAAAAAGGTTATATCGTCTAAATGTTTAAGCCTTACGCTCGGAACTATAACCTTTTATATTGTGAGATTTACAATGCATTTTTTATCGGGTTTAATCTATTTCGGAGCAGGATATATATACGAAGGTTTCCCAAGCGATAACGCGATTATTTATTCGTTATTGTATAACGCGGTTTACGTTTTACCTGACATGATAATAGCTCTTATATTTATTATCCCATTTTCAAGAACGAAAACGTTTGGCAACTTACTTAAACCGTAAACGAAAACACACCGCAAATTGCGGTGTGTTTTTTTATTTTCTTAAAAATTTATCTTTTACAAATTCAACAATGCCTCTAACTGCTGCAATCGTGAGTAATGCTAAAAAAAAGAAAATTCCAAAAATTATGAAAATATAAATTAGCATAAAAAATATGTTAAGCCCTTCGCCGTAATTTTGAACGCCAAAAAGCTTAAAAATCTTTCCGTTACTAACTACGATTACTCCAGCAATTAAGGCAAGAATTACCGAAGATATTATTATAAGCAACTTTACTCTTTGGTATTGCTTAGCCTTTCTAATAAATTCTTTTTCTTCTTCTGGGGTAAATTTAACTAATCTACTCATTAATTATCTTCCTTTTTTTATTAAGATTTTATCAATCTCTAAAATAATGTGAACGCAAATTTACTCGTTATAGCACCTTATAAAACAATTTCAAACTGTTCGTCTTTAGTCAAGTCAACAACTTTACAGTCGTTCATATAAGTACATTCAGGAAGAATTATAAGAGCTGAAAGTTCATCTTTCTTTCTAGGAAGAGGCGCTAAATGCCAAACGCAAGCGTTCATTTTAATAAGAGTGTTCTTAGGAACGATAAACGCTTTAGTTTGATCTGTAATCGGCTTACCTGCAGAAGGCTGTGCAACGTGTAAAATCATATCGTCGTTAAGTGGCATAATAAGTTCGCAAGTAGTTGTATGATATTCAATTTGAGTTATTACCATTTTTTCAGGTTTTTTAACTAAAATTGAAGAAAAACCAACGTTACCGCAAGCGTTTGCAAGCACTCTATCGGGAAAGAATTTATGAATTTCTCCACATAAAGCGTACCCGTCGGGCTTGCCGATATTGTAATATTCGCCGTATGGCGCAAAGTCCCTTTTAGTCAATGGTTGAGCTTTTATAGTTTTCATAATTAACTCCTTAAAATTTATTTTACTTTTATATTGTAGCCTTAATTTTATTAAAAATCAATAGTAAAATTAAAAAACAGCTATTAATCGGATTATTTTAATTATTCAAACAATTCAGTTGAAAGATACTTTTCTGCGCCATCAGGGAAAACAACAACTACGTTTTTACCTTCAAAACTACCCGTCTTAACAACTTCAACCGCAGAATAAAGCGATGCACCTGAAGATATTCCCACAAGTATACCTTCCGTTTTAGCAAGCAACTTTGCAAAATGGTAAGCATCTTCATCTTTAACCTTAACAACCGTATCAACAACGCTATCGTCATAAATCTTTGGGATAAACCCTGCGCCTATCCCTTGCAAGCCGTGACTACCAGCTTTTTCTCCCGATAAAACCGCGCTATTAAACGGCTCAACCGCTACGATATAAGCATCGTTGTTTTTTTCTTTAATAAATTTACCTATACCAGATATAGTTCCACCAGTACCAACACCGGCAACAACAACGTCAACAACCCCGTCTAAATCATTATAGATTTCAACGGCGGTAGTATCGTAATGCGTTTTAGGATTAGCAATATTTTCAAACTGACCTGCAATAAAGGAGTTTTTAATGGTTTTTGCTAGTTCTTTTGCCTTATCAATTGAACCTTGCATGCCAAGTTTTCCGTCGGTAAGAACTATTTCTACACCGTATTGAGATAAAAGTTTACGACGCTCAATACTCATTGTTTCAGGCATAGTAAGTATAACTTTATACCCTTTCAAAAGGCAAACGAGCGCCAAACCTATACCCGTATTACCACTAGTAGGCTCAATAACGGTTGAGTTGGGTTTTAACAGCCCTTGTTTTTCAGCTGTTTCTATTATATTTTTTGCAACCCTATCTTTAATACTGCCCGCAGGATTAAAGCTTTCAACTTTTGCATATAACTTAGCGTTTAATTGCAACTTTTTTTCTAATCTTGAAAGCCTAATAAGCGGAGTACCGCCAACAAGGTCTAAAATCGAATTATAAGTTTTCATATCATACCTATTAAAAAAGTGCGTTTGTTCAACGCACTTTCATAATTAACGAATAACTTCTTTAACTTTTGCAGCCTTACCAGTAAGGTTTCTAAGATAGTAAAGTTTAGCACGTCTAACAGCACCTTTCTTAACTACTTTAATGTCTGCAATCTTTGGTGAGTGAAGGGGGAACGTTCTTTCAACGCCAACACCGAAACTAATTCTTCTAACTGTGAAAGTTTCGCTGATGCTACCGCCACGCTTAGCGATAACTACGCCTTCGTACGCTTGGATTCTTTCTCTTGTGCCTTCAATAACTTTTACAGATACCTTAACAGTATCACCAACGTTAAACGAAGGAACTTCTTTTTTAATGTTTTCATTGTTAATTTGATCAATTATATTCATGACTTATAGCTCCATAATTACGCGGTGTTCATTACTAATTCTAAGAGGACCACCCGAAGTCTTTTCATATTTTAGCATAAAAACACTATTAATGCAAGCAATTTTATGCATGTTTTATAAAATTTTTACACTTTTTTAGGCGGTTTTGCTCCAAGCATAGAATAATACGTACATTCCAACTGTCCATTATAAATTTTACGCTTTTTATCGGCTTTTTTACCGAACAGCCTTTCAAAATCCGTTACCGGAGTTATGGCGTAAACCGACCAATTATCCAACGCTTTGTATACTCTACCAAAAGTTTTATATAGAGAAACTACCATATTTCTATTCAATATTCTTTCGCCGTAAGGCGGATTAGTAACTATCACACCGTAACTCTCGGTAGACGTCAAATCGCAAACGTCTTTAACGTCAAAAAACACAGCGTCAGCAACTCCTGCCTTTTTAGCGTGAGCCCTTGAAAGTTTTACTTGGCTTTCTTCAATATCGTAACCAAACAAGGATATTTTATCAACCTTTCTAATCTTATTCTTTGCATCGATGAGCATATCTTCATAAAAAGATACGTCAAACTTTTCAAAATGCAAAAAGTCAAAATCTCTATTTAAGCCGGGGGCAATATTTTTTGCTATCATACCCGCTTCAATAACTATTGTTCCACTACCACAAAATGGGTCTATCAGCGTTTTATCTTTATTCCAAACGGAAAGATATAGCATACAGCAAGCAACGTTTTCTTTAATAGGCGCATCACCTACCGAAGTTCTATACCCCCTTTTATGTAAAGGTTCGCCAGAGGTATTAAGATAAACGCTAACGTAATCGTGGCGAATAGAAATTTCAACCGAGTGATTAAACCCCGTTTCTTTTATTTGACAGCCGTAATAAGTTTCAAGCTTTTTACAAATTGCCTTTTTAGCAACCGATTTTACCGCTTGCAACGAATTGAGTTTTGATTCGAAAATATTTGAAAAAACCGATATTTTTGAAACTTTATCAAAATAGTTTTCAAGTTCCAAATTAAAAACACCGTCGTAAAGTTCATCAAAGTTAGTCGCCTTAAAACTACCTAGCAAAATATAAACTCTACTTGCCGTTCTCATATTGAGATTGAGTTTTGCAACCGTTTCAATATCTCCATCAATCGTAAGCCTACCGTTTACCGCTTGGCTATCTTTACCCGTTAAATTATAAAGTTCTTTTTTTACTACGCCTTCAAGTCCCGACGGCGCCGAAACGGTAATCTTCATTAAAACGCATCCGTAATGATATTGACGCTATCGCCTAAAATTTCAACGACGGAAAAGGAAAATTCTACGTCATCTAAACCGTTAGATTTTAGATAATAGTTAGCAATATCTCTATATTTTTTTTGTTTTCTACTATCAACTGCTTGAGCGGGTGTTCCAAATTTACAAGAACTTCTAGTCTTAACCTCAACAAATACGGTAACCCCGTTCTTTTCACACACTAAATCCGCCTCGCCAAACGGCGTAACGTAATTAGTTTTAATAATCTTATAACCCTGCTCTTTTAAGGTTTTTTCAGCAAGTTTTTCGCCTTTTAACCCCAGAAGTTTTTTATAAAAGT
The DNA here is from genome assembly GCA_045651665.1 of Christensenellaceae bacterium. GTDB lineage: Bacteria > Bacillota > Clostridia > Christensenellales > Borkfalkiaceae > HGM11412. The sequence continues at coordinate 87,298 of JAZRSR010000023.1, read as the reverse complement.
TCTTCGGTGAATTTTGCAAGGTCCTATCTCCTTAATTTTGTCAATATGCTCCTTCGTTCCGTATCCAGCATTTCTATCAAAGCCATAATCAGGAAATTCTTCTGCATATTTTTTCATAAGCCTATCACGATATACTTTAGCCAAAATTGATGCTGCACCTATCGTATAACTTTTCAAGTCTCCTTTAATTATAGGCTCTGTTTTTATATCAATATCAAGATTAACGGCATCAACTAAAACGACGTTAGGCTTAACGCTTAAATCTTTTATTGCGTTAATCATACATTTTTTTGTTGCGTTCAAAATATTAATTTCATCAATCTCTTCAGGAGAAATTTCTGAAATGCTATACGCTATTGCTTGTTCCTTAATAAGTTCGTAAAGGTTCTCCCTTTTCTTTTCAGAAACTTTCTTACTATCAGTTACGCCTTCAATAATATTACCCAAATCCATTATTACGGAAGCGCAAACAACAGGGCCTGCAAGCGGACCTCTGCCCACTTCGTCAACCCCTGCAATATATTTACACCCTAAACTTTGGTGTTTATTTTCATATTCAAGTTGTGGAACGTAAATTTTCATATCACTTAAAATAAATCTTTCCGAGTTTTCCTTTTCTTAAATCAGAAATAATAATATTAGACGCCCTTTCTTCATCAATCTCTCCACCCTTTTTAAGAGCACCGCGTTTAGACGCAATTTGATAAAAAAGTTTTACGGGTTCTTCATCTTCATTTACGTTATAAACAGTAGTTAAAACACCTTTGTATTCTTCTTTAAGGTATTTTATTAAGTCGATAGAAAGTTCGGTAAAGTCAACGATATCGTCGTTTATAGAGCCTATAAAAGCGAGATATTCAGCGTATGTTTGATTTTCAAATGAAGGCGGTGTCGTACCAGGAGTATCTAAAAGTTCAAGCTCTTTAATCTTTACCCATTGCTTGTTTTTTGTAACACCTGCCTTATCTCCAGTTTTTGCCCTCTTATTACCGCAAAGAAGATTAATAAGAGTTGATTTACCAGTATTAGGAATACCTGCAACCATTACCCTTAAAGGTTTTTTAACCCCTTTTGCCTTATACTTTTCAAGCACGCTTGAAAGCGAACAAACTATCGCATTATAAAGCTTAACAGCGCTTTTCTCACTAGTCCCAACTACCGCAACGGCAGTTTTACCTTGCTTTGCAAACTCATCAATAACTGCTTTTACGTCTTTTTCAGAAACTAAATCGGTTTTGTTTATTGCATATACGACGGGGCGATTACCAAATACCGTTGAAAGTTTTTTATTAAGGCACGCAAAAGGGGCTCTAGCGTCAAGAACCATTACGATTCCATCGCAAAGCCTAACCTCTTCTTCCATCATTCTAAGCGCTTTGGTCATATGACCGGGAAACCATTGTAAAAACATATTATTTATCTAATAAATCCGGGCGGAACTTTTTAGTTAACTCTAAAGATTTTTGCTTTCTCCACTTATTTACTTCAGCGTGATTACCTGAAAGCAAAACGTCGGGCACTTTTTCGCCCATAAACTCTTGCGGACGAGTAAATTGCGGATACTCAAGTAAGCCTTCGGAAAAACTTTCTTCCATTAAAGATTCGCTGGCAATTACACCGTCAACGTATCTACAAATTGCATCAGTCATTACCATTGCGGGAAGTTCTCCACCCGTTAAAACGTAATCTCCGATTGAAACTTCTTGGTCTATGCAGAGTTTAATAATTCTTTCATCAAGCCCTTCATAATGACCGCAAAGTATAAGTAAGTTTTCAATTTTTGAAAACTCTTTAACCACGCTCTGCGAAAAAACTTTTCCCCTTGGCGAAGTATAGATTCTATATGATTTATGTTCGGGATCTATTGCGTTTATCGCATCATAAACGGGCTGTGGCATCATAACCATACCTGCGCCACCGCCGAAAGGATAATCATCGCATTTCTTATGTTTATCCTTTGAATATTCTCTTATATCGTGAATATTTATTTGAATTTTTCCTGCTTTTTGCGCCCTGCCTATAATACTCTCATTAAGCGGTGCGAACATTTCGGGAAAAAGCGTTAATATATCAATCTTCACAATATTTAACCCCGTCTAATTTTTCTTTTGAAATAGAAAGAGTGCGAGCGTCGAAATCAAATTCGATTTCAAGTGATTTCAAGAAAGGAAAATACCATTTTTTGCCGTTTTTGGTTTTTATTTCAAACATATCTACACTTGCTTGAATTACGTCTGAAACCGTTCCTTGATCTTCGCCGTCAACCATTACTTTAAGCCCGATTATATCGGAGATAAAGAACTCGTCTTTCTTTTTGTTAATTTGATCTTTTGAAACGTAAAAATCGACACCACGGAAAAGTTCAGCGTCGTTTCTCGTTGAAACGCCTTCAATCGTTAAAAACGCAAAGCCAGAAAAGGCATCGCGTATTTTAAGCACACTAAAAGACTTTCCGTTAGCGTCGTATACGGTTTTTACGTTCTTTATACTATAGAAACCATCGGCAAGTATACGGACTTTTAATTCCCCTTTAATGCCTTGCGGTTTTACTACGTTAAAACAAATAATTTTTTCCATAAAAAGATGAGAGAAATTTGTTAAATTTCTCCCTTAGCCTTTATTTCAACGTTGTATTTTTTATTTTCCTTTGCGCTTGCAGAACGAACGATGGTTCTAAGCGCTTTAGCAAGTTTGCCTTGGCGACCTATAACCTTACCCATATCGCTCTCATCAAGCACTACGGTAACGTTTACAACGTTGCCTTCTTCCTTAACGATATATTCAATATCGTCTTGCTTTTCAGCAAACCTGTTAACGATGTATTTAATGAGTTCGAGCATTTCTTACTCCTTAATTATTTCTTTTTCTTCTTAGGGTTAGTCTTAGAAGGAGAAAGCTTTTCAGATTTTTCGATAACGCCTGCTTTTACAAGAATATTCTTAACAGTTTCAGTAGGTTGAACACCGTTAGCAATCCATTTTTTTGCCTTTTCAACGTCTACAACAACTTCTGCAGGATTAGTATTAGGATTGTAGTGACCAATCTTTTCAATATACTTACCATCTCTTGCTACTCTTGAATCAACAACTACGATTCTGTATAAAGCGTTACCTTTATCACCGAGTCTTGTCAATCTCATTTTTACTGCCATAATTTTAATCCTCCGTTAAAATCTTTATTTTACGCATTTTTTGCGTTTATTCCTTACATAAACGGCAATCTTCTTTTACCGCTTTTTAATTGTTTCATTAAAAGTTTTGTTTGTTCAAACTGTTTAATGAGTTGATTGATTTCTTGAACGGTAGTTCCACTTCCCTTTGCTATTCTATTTCTTCTTGAATAGTTAAGTATTGAAGGATCTCTACGTTCTTTTTTAGTCATTGAGCAAATAATTGCCTTTTGCCTTTCAATCTTACTTTCGTCAATATCTCCAGCTGAAACGCCTTTTAGTTTGCCCATGCCCATACCTGGGAGCATATTCATAATATCGCCTACTCCACCCATCTTTTTAACCATCTCGAACTGTTCTAAAAAATCTTCCAAAGTAAAGGAGTTTTCCTGCATTTTCTTCGTGAGTTTTTTAGCATCTTCTTCGGTTATTGCTTCTTGGGCTTTTTCTATAAGCGACATAACGTCACCCATACCGAGTATACGCTTTGCCATACGGTCGGGATAGAAGGGCTCTAAATCAACGAGTTTCTCCCCAACGCTTGAAAATTTAATAGGCTTACCCGTTACCGCTTTTACAGATAAACAAGCACCGCCTCTCGTATCGCCGTCAAGCTTTGTTAAAACACAGCCTGTAATTTCAAGTTTTTCATTAAAAGATTTCGCTACGTTTACCGCGTCTTGACCAGTCATCGAGTCAATAGTAAGTAATATTTCAGTAGGTTTAACTTCGTTTGAAATCTCAATGAGTTCTTGCATTAATTCTTCATCAATATGAAGCCTACCCGCGGTATCAATTATAACCGTATCAAACCCGAATTGCCTAGCGTACTTAATAGCGTTTTTAGCGATTATTACAGGCTTTTTAGTCCCTTCCTCATAAACGTCAACACCCGCTTGCGAACCAACTACCTTTAACTGATTTATCGCTGCTGGGCGATAAATATCACACGCTACGAGCAAAGGCTTTTTACCCGTTTTTTTAAGATGAAGAGCAAGTTTACCAGAAAGCGTTGTCTTACCAGCGCCTTGCAAACCGCACATCATAATTACCGTTGGAAGTTCAGATGAAACTAAAAGTTTACTGTTAGTACTTCCCATAAGTTCGGTAAGTTCGTCTGAAACTATTTTAATAACTTGTTGCGTAGGACTTAAACTCTTTAAGACTTCTTGGCCTAACGCCTTTTCACTAACTTTGTTAACAAAATCTTTAGCAACTAAAATATTAACGTCTGCTTCTAAAAGGGCTATCCTTATTTCACGCATGGCTTGCTTAATCTCAAGCTCGGTAAGAGTTCCGCGCTTGGTAAGTTTTGTAAAAACGTGATTAAGTTTTTCACTCAATCCGCTAAAAACGTTTGCCATATTAGCCCCCTATAATGCGTTTAAGTTCAAGTTTAACTTTATCTTCCGTAATTTCTTCGCTTAACTTAATAAGTTCACGCTTTTTCTTAAGTAAACAAAGTTTTTCTTCGTAAGAAACGAGTATTTCTTTCGTTTTGGTAATCGTATCACTAACACCTTGGCGGGAAATATTTTTAATTTCGGAAATCTCCCCAAGTGATAAATCACACTCAACGTGTAACGAAAAAATATCCGCTTGCTTTTCAGTTAACAAACTTTTATATATAGAAAAAAGTTCTAAATACTCGTAAATATCCATACTACGAAAGGTATTATACTACACAAAATTAAAGGTGTCAAGCATTTTTACTTGACACCGTATAAATTTTATTAAAATAATCCGTCAACAAAATCTTCAAGGTTAAACTCCTCAAGATCGCCTATTTTTTCACCAACGCCAACGTAAGCAACGGGAACGGCATTTTCAGCAAGCATCGATAAAACGAATCCGCCTTTTGCAGTACCGTCAAGCTTTGTTAAAACTATACCGTCAAGTTCAATTGCATCGTCAAAAGTTTCAACTTGAGAGATTGCATTTTGACCAGTAGTCGAATCTAAAACTATAAGTTTTTTGAAATCGGCGGACGGATACTCACGCTCAACTACTCTGCTCATCTTTTTTAGTTCTTCCATAAGATTGCTCTTTACGTGAAGTCTACCAGCGGTATCAATAATTAATACGTCGGTATTCTTTGCTTTAGCGGATGCTATTGCGTCGTAAACAACAGCCGATGGATCAGCGCCTTCAGCGTGCTTAATAATTCTAACGTCAGCCCTATTTGCCCACTCCGTAAGTTGATCGGACGCAGCCGCGCGGAAGGTATCCGCAGCGCATAACGTAACCGATTTTCCTTTACTTTTATAATAATTTGCAAGTTTACCAATCGTAGTAGTTTTACCCACACCGTTTACGCCAACAAGCATAATAACCGCAGGGGATTCAATTTCAAATTCATCAACGTCATCGCATGCGGAGATAAGCGCTTCTTTGAGAGAGTTTATAACGTAATCTTTATCTTTAACGCTACCTTCAATCATATTTTCACGAAGTTCATCTATTATATCCATAGCAAAATTAACGGATAAATCAGATGCAATAAGAGCGTCTAAAAGTTCATCGTAAAACTCTTCGCCTATCCTATCTATAGAAAACACGCGCGCAAAGGTGTCGGCAATTTTATCCTTAGTCTTTTTAAGCGAGCCTGCCAATTTTGAAAAAATACCCATTAGTTTTTAACACCTTCCATATCAATAGCGTCTGAAAGTTTAACGGATACGATACTTGAAACACCTTTTTCTGGCATTGTAACACCGAATAAACCGTCAGCATTTTCCATAGTAACTTTTTTGTGCGTAATACAAATAAATTGAGTTTCTTTTGAGAAGTTTTTAAGGTAATTTGCAAACCTTGCTACGTTAGCATCGTCAAGCGCTGCTTCAATTTCGTCAAGAACGCAGAACGGCATTGGGCGAAGCCTTAATATTGCAAACAAGATTGCAATCGCAGTAAGCGACATTTCACCACCTGACAAAAGAGAGATTTTTTGGAGTTTCTTTCCCGGTGGTTCTGCAACGATTTCAATACCCGCATCGAGCGGATCTCCAGTAGTACTTTCTTCAACTATAAGGTCTGCCGTACCGCCACCGAATAATTCCTTAAATATCTTTGTAAAGTTAGATCTAATCGTCTTAAACCCGTCGTTAAACGTAAGAGTCATTTCTTTAGTCAAATCGTCAATAACCTTTTGTAAATCATCTTGCGCTTTATAAAGGTCGTCACGTTGAGAAACGAGTTCGTTATAAGACTCGCTAAGCTCGTTATATTCTTCAATAGCGTTCGGGTTGATGCTACCAAGAGCTGCGATCTTTCTCTTTAACGAAGATATTTCTTGGCTAGACGTAGCAATCTCGTAATTTTCAGCACGAAGCGGTTTACAAGTTTCATAGGTAAGTTGATATTCGGTGAAAAGATTTTGAGACATAAAGTCAAGCTCCGTGTCAACCTTTGTATAGTTAACTTCTTCGTTAGCTTTCTTTTCAGTATTTTTGTCAATATCCGCTTGTAAAACTTCACGCTTTAAGTTGTCTTGCGCAATAAGTTCGTTGAGTTTTTCTTTCTTTCTATCAAACTCCGCTTGTTGACGGCGTAAATCTTCAAGAACTTTTTTATCTTCAGTAGAAAGAGCAACTTGCTCCGCTTGCCTTGTTAAATTGTCGATAATCTTAAGATTGTTTTGCGCGGTAACGGCGTTTTTCTTAATTGATTCTTCAATTTCAACGATTTCTTGTGAAATTCTTTCAATTTCACTTTCCCCAGCGGCAATTTCAGCATACAAATGAGAAAGCCTTGATTGAACTTCAGTATTTTCAGCAAGCATTTCGTTATGTTTCTTTCTGAGTTCTTGAAATAGTTCGCGTTGTTCAGACTGCTCTTTTACACCGCGCTCTTTTTCTTTGCTAATTTTTTCGTTGCCCGCCTCAATATCGGTATAAGCAACTGAAATTTCAGAAAGACGATTACTAATAACTGCAATATCGTCTTTATTCTTTTCAATCTCTTTTTGAGTATCCGCTAAAACCAACTCGCTAGCGTTAATTTTTTCACGGAGAGAAAGTGCCTTTTGCTTAGCATCTTGAAGTATTGAATTTTCTTTATTTAAGAGTTCAACTTCAGTATTTACTTGCTCTAACAAGTTAGCTTTATTATTTTGAAGAATCTCAATCTCTTTAGTATCCTTGGCGATTGCTTGTTGAAGTTCTTCAAGTTGACGGTCAACACCTAATAAGTTTGCGTCGTTTTTGCGTTTAGAACCACCCGACATTGAACCAGATTGAGAAAGCACGTCACCATCTAAAGTTACTATTTTGAAAGCAAAGCGATACTTTTTAGCGATAATTGTAGCGTCTTGCAAATTTTCGCAAATTAAAGTATTGCCGAGCAAGTGCGAAACTACGTTTTCGTAGTAACTATCGTATTTAACGAGCGCATCGGCAAAACCGATTGCTCCACGTTCTTTACCCGCTTGAGTAATTTCAGTTCCGTTAAACCTTGGTTTTACTGAAGTTACGGGAAGAATAGTTACCCTACCACCATCGGTGCGTTTTAAGTAATTAATAACGTATTCAGCGTCATCGGGGTTATCGGTAACCACGTTTTGAAGTGCGCCACCAATAGCCGTTTCAATAGCCATTTCATACTTTTTATCGGTTGATATCAAAGATGCTACAACACCTTTAACACGCTTTGCAAGGTCGCCGTTAGATTTTACGGCGTGCATAAGATTTTTAACCGAGTGAGAATAGCCCTCGAAAGAATTTTTTAAGCCTTGATAAAGCCTTAAACTCGTTTCTTCGCCCGTAAGTTTAGTTTTTAATGAATAAATCTTATTGTCGACGTTTTCAAGATAGTTGTTAGATGAAGAAATTGATTCTTCCCTATCCTTGATGGAAACTTTAGTCTTTTCAATAAGTTCTTCTTGGACTTTAAGATTTTCTTTGTTTTGCTCGTTTTCAACCGATAATACGGTATATTTATCAACTAAAGCGTTAACTTTTTCAACGATAGCTTTTTGTTGTGAAGTTATAACGGACTGTTCGCTTGATAACGCGCCGAGATTCTTATTTATATCCGCTAACGATTCTACGCTTTTTATAACTTGATTTTGAGCAGACTCGGCTAAATCTTCACCTTTACTAATTTCAGCCGAAATACCGGCAATTTTCTTGCTAATTTCGGCAGATTTTTTAGTTAAAATCTCTATTTCTTTATTGCATTTAACGTTGGCTTGCTTTTTAAGTTCAAGCGCTTCGTTATTCGCTTTAATTTTATCTTTACCACTTTCGTCAGACTCTTTAAGTCTTTCATTTTCAGAACGGAAGAAAGATATTTTTTCAGCAAAAACCTTTGCCTCACCAGATTGTTTTTCAATATCTACCGAACGATCGGTAATTTCGTTGCCGATTGCTCTTAACAAATCGTCGGCGCTTTTAATTTCTTCTTGGTGCTTATTGTAAGCCAAAACAGTTTCGTTAAGTTCAACACGCCTTGCTTCAAGCTCCTCGTTAAGCCCGTTAATTCTATCTTGAATTTTACGCTTTGTTTCGTTCGCGTTTTCGTACTTATATAAATAAGTGTTAATTTCGTGGAATTTAAGTTGCTCTGAAAGGGCTCTATTCGCACGAGTTTTTTCCGCTTGTTTTCTAAGCGGTTCAAGTTGGCGTTCACGCTCGGTAATAATATCAGAAACACGGGTAATGTTATCAGCGGTTCTAGAAAGTTTATTCATCGTTTCCTTTCTATCGCGCTTAGTTTTAGCAATACCAACCGCTTCTTCAAATATAGCTCTCCTATCTTCAGGTTTAGATGATAAAATTTCAGAAACCTTACCTTGCCCGATAATAGTATAACCTTCTTTACTTACGCCACACTCGTGAAGAGCGTCGATAAGATCCTTCATTCTACAAGGTTGACGGTTAAGATAATATTCACTATCGCCGTTTCTATACAACTTTCTCGTCATTACAACTTCGTTGTATTCAAGGCTTGGGAATAATTTTTCGGTATTATTAAAGTATAGCGAAACTTCGCAATAAGAAAGAGATTTCCTTGCTTGCGTTCCGCTAAAAATTACGTCCGTCATAGACGAGCCACGCAAAGTTTTAGCCGATTGTTCACCTAAAACCCATCTAATCGCGTCCGCTACGTTAGACTTACCGCAACCATTAGGACCTACTATCGCCGTAATACCGTCGAGAAGGTCTATTTTTACCTTGTCTGCAAACGACTTAAAGCCGAGCAGTTCTATTCTTTCGAAATTGAGCATGTTATTTACCGTTTTGCTTATTTATTTTTTCAATAGCCTTTTTTGCTACTTTTTGTTCCGCATTTTGCTTTTTACCTTTGGCCGTTGCGGTTGCAACTTTTTTACCGTCGATAAAAACGCTTACAGTATAAGAAGGATCGTTATCTAACCCTTTCTTACCAACGGTTTCATAATGAACCGTAAATCGTTGTTTAGAAGACAGCTCGTTTAACTTACTTTTATAATCAACTAATCTCTCGTTGCCTTTAACATTAAACTTATCAATTATGTTTTTATAAATAAACTTTTTAGCTTCTTCAAGCCCGCCGTCGAGATATAACGCACCAATTACCGCTTCCATAAGGTTTTCTTGAAGTTTATCGGTAACTAAAACGTTCTCTCCAACAAGCATATCTTCATGAAGTTTTAAGCGCTTGCAAGCGGTTGAAAGGGGCTTAAAAGATACGAGCGCTTGCTTATATTCAGTCATATCCCCTTCATCGTCGTTTCCACGCCTAAACAAATAGTCCGTAACTACGAACCCAAGCACGCTATCTCCTAAAAACTCCAACCTTTCATTGTTCTTTTCACCACGCTTTTCATTTGAAAAAGATGCGTGCGTAAAAGCAACTCTAATAACGTCTGGATTTTTGAAGGCGTAACCTAACTTACGCTCTACGTCAGAAAGATTAAATATCATTTTATTCATACTTTATTTCTTTAAGCTTTTCGTCAGATAAACGAGTTGCAATCTCTGCTTTAACGTCGTTCTTTACCGCTTCTTCCGCTTGGAAAAGAGCAGCTTTAATAGCAGTTGATTTAGAAGAACCGTGAGCCTTGCAAACAACCCCGTTTACACCGAGGAATACCGCACCGCCACGATTATTATAGTCCATTTCTTTAACGGTTTTCTTAAACGCTTTTTTCATGAGTAAAAAGCCTAATTTAGCCTTAAAGGACGCCATTATATTTCGCTTAAGCGATGCCATTATCGCATTTGCCGCACCTTCAATCGACTTAATAGCAACGTTTCCACTAAAACCGTCGGCAACGATAACGTCGTATTCTCCCGTTAAAATGTCTCTACCCTCAACGTTACCTACGAAATTAATTCCTTCAACTTGCTTTAACGCTTGATAAACCGCATGCGTAAATTGACTACCCTTTTCTTCTTCAGTACCGTTACAGAGTATAGCAATTTTAGGTTCTTTGATGCCGTAAACCTTTTTCATATACGCATCACCCATAATTGCAAACTGAACTAAATATTCAGGTTTACAATCGGCGTTAGCGCCACAGTCCATAAACATAGTGGGGTTACCGTTAATGGTCGGCATAATCGTTCCCATCGCAGGGCGTTTAACACCAGCAAGCCTACCAGCCTTAAATATCGCAGCGGTGAGAACCGCTCCCGTTGAGCCAGCCGAAACAAACGCTTCGTATTCCCCTGTTTTTAATGCAGACATACCAACCGTAATAGTTGAATCAGGCTTTTTTCTAAAAGCGTCAGTAGGAGATTCTTCGCAAGTGATAACTTCAGTTGCGTTCATAAACGAAAGAGATTTTTCACTATAGCCGTTCTCTTTAATAACTTTTTTAATAACGTCAACCATACCAACGAGGCAAACTTCCGCCTTACCACCTTCGTTTACGTAATCTACTGCGCCTTTAATAATTTGTTCGGGAGCATTATCGCCACCGAACGCATCTAATAAAATTTTCATAAATTCTCCTTAGTATTCAAGGTTAGAAACGGTTCTTGGGAAGGGAACTACGTCACGAATATTTGCAACGCCGGTAAGATACATTACCATTCTTTCAAAGCCAAGGCCAAAACCAGCGTGAGTAGTACCACCAAATTTTCTCAAATTAATGTACCAATCGTAATCTTGTTCCTTAAGACCAAGTTCGTTAATTCTTGCCCTTAAAACGTCTTCTCTCTCCTCTCTTTGAGAACCGCCAACGAGTTCACCTATACCAGGAACTAAAAGGTCGGCAGCGGCAACGGTCTTCTTATCATCGTTGAGCCTCATATAGAAAGCCTTGATTTCCTTTGGATAATCAGTTAAGAATACGGGTTTTTTGAAAACTTCTTCAGTAATATATCTTTCGTGTTCAGACTGAAGATCACAACCCCAATATACCGGATATTCAAATCTATCTTTAACGGGTTCTAATATTTCAATAGCCTTAGTATAAGGAAGTCTAACAAAATCGTTAGAAACAACGTTATTAAGCCTTTCAAGTAACCCTTTATCAACAAAATTATTAAGAAATTCAAGTTCTTCTTTACAAGTTACCAAAACGTGATTAATAATCGCTTTAACCATACCTTCGGCAACGTCCATATCCCCTGCTAAATCGCAGAACGCCATTTCAGGCTCAATCATCCAAAATTCCGCAGCGTGACGCGCTGTATTTGAACGTTCCGCTCTAAAAGTAGGACCAAACGTATAAACTTTACCAAACGCTAATGCGTAAGCTTCTGCTGAAAGTTGACCGGATACCGTTAAACTTGCAGGCTTTTCAAAGAAATCTTGCTTATAATCAACCGCACCATCTTCCGTTTTGGGAACCTTATTCATATCAAGTGTAGTTACTTGGAACATTGCGCCCGCACCTTCACAGTCAGACCCAGTTATAATAGGAGTGTGAACGTAAACGAATCCATTTGAATTAAAATATTGGTGAATAGCGTATGCGGCTTCACTTCTAATTCTAAAAACAGCGCTAAAAAGATTAGTTCTTGGACGGAGATAAGCAATCTCTCTCAAATACTCAAGAGTATGCCTTTTCTTTTGTAAAGGATAATCCGGAGTAGAAGTTCCTTCAACTAAAATTTCGCTAGCGTTTATTTCAAAAGGCTGTTTTGCTTCGGGAGTTAAAATAACTTTTCCCTTAACAATCAACGAACAACCTACGTTTTGTTTTGCAATCTCATCGTAATTTGCAACTTTTTCTCTTTCAAAAACTATTTGAACGCCTTTGAAAAAACTACCGTCGTTAAGTTCGATAAAACCGAAAGCCTTACTATCACGAATAGTGCGCGCCCAACCGCCAACTACAACTTCTTTGCACGAAAATTCACTTGGATTGCGATAAATTTCTTTAATACTAATTTTGTTAAGCATAATACACCTTAATTTTCAAAAAATATACTCTCGCTTTTATAAAGCGATATAAAAATACAGGTTGATTATACCACACATTTTGAAATTTTGCTACACTTTTAAGCAATATATTTATATATTTTCATAAATATATAACAAGATATTGTGTTTTTGCAATAAAAAACACCCTTACGGGTGCGTTTTAATCTTTTTTTTGCGGTTCTATAAGTTCCGCTTTTTCATCGCCTAAAAGTTCCCTTATAAATTCCTTGTAATCACTTTCGTTTAATTTTTTCACTTTTTTTGTAGGCATATTTATCTCCTTTAGCAGTTATTCAATTCTTTTGGAAGTGAAATTAAAAAAGTCTCTCTCTTTGCCATACAAAGCGGACATTTTTCAGGCGCAGTACTTGCCTTTACCGAATTGCCACAAGATGGACAAATCCACTCTTTTTCCTTATCGCTATTAAACAATTTTTTAGCCTTTACTTTTTCATAAAGATAATTGAATATTTTTTTGTGTTTAAGTTCAACTTTTCTTATCATACTAAACAGCGCCGCTATTTGCGGAAAACCTTCTTTAATAGCGGTTTTTTCTGCTTTTTGATAAAACTTAGCTTCGTCTTCTTCATCTTCGGCGGTCAACCTTAAATTCTCAACTAAGTCCCACTTTTGTCTAAAAGGTAACGACGATTTAATTTCTAAATTATCTATAGTTCCTTTAGATGCGTCTTCAATATGCGTGTAAAGCATCCTTGCGTGATTAAATTCTTGATAAGCAATTTTATCGGTAATTCTAGCCAAACTTTCATAACCCGCCATACGTTGACCGTACTCCACAAACTCGTATCTCGTTCTGGCGCTACACTCGGCAATATACGCTTTTTTCAAATTTTCATACGTTTTACTTTGAATAAGTTCCATAGTAAATACCTCCAGTTAAATTGTTGACAGAAAATAAAGCGTTTATACAAAATAAAAAACCTTCGCAAAGCGAAGGTCGTTTTAATTATTAAATTAATTTTTCTTCAAAAACTTCAAACCACTTGTCCGCTATAACGGTTGCGCCGAAAACGTCGGGATGAACACCGTCCCAAAGCAACGCATTTGCTCCGTAAATTTCAGCAAGGCGATCAAACTCTTCTTGAAGTTCAACTAACGCAATATCGTAATCTCTTGCAAGCTTTCTTACCACGCTTGCATAGTCTTTAACTTTCAAAAACTCATCAAACTTCGCCTCGGTTGCAGAACCTTGTAAAACAAAAGGCTCAAGCAATACAAGTTTACAATTAGGAAGACGCTTTTTACTTTCTTCAATAATATCGCGATAGTATTTTTCAAACCTATCAATCTCAACGCCGTTTTTGTTTTGAACTTCGTGCCAAACGTCGTTGACACCAACTAAAATACTAATAATATCAGGTTCTTCGTTCCATACGTCACGTTTAATTCTTGCAAGTAAATCAACTACTCTATTACCGCTTATACCAACGTTAATAACGTCGTGTTGGCAAGGATATTTTCTAGAAAGCATTGATTTAAGCAAGAAAACGTAACCATAGCCGTATTTGAAATTGGGCATATAGTGAGTTTGATTGCGACCAGCGTCAGTTATAGAGTCACCAAAAAAAACTATTTTCATAACAATCTCCTATTTAATTTTTGATTAATTTTGTAAAAACTTTAAGCCACTCGTCTGCTATAATTTTCGCTCCTAATACGTTTGGATGAATACCATCGTATAAAATTAATTCTTCACCGTAAACTTTAGCTTTAGCATCTAATTTACTTTGAAGTTTAACGTACGTATAGCCATATTTTTTAGCGATTTTATCAACGATTTTTGCATAATCTCTTATTCTGTGATAAACGCCGTTTTTACTATCGGAGTGATAACCTTTGAGCACGAAAGGTTGCATTAAAATTACTTTAGTGTTAGGCAATTTTTCTTTGATAAGAAAAAGGAGTTTGTTGTATCTTTCGTTAAACACGTCAAGCCCAAACCAAAAATCATTTGCGCCAACTAATATTGATAAAACGTCAGGAGATTCACTTACTACGTCCCTTTCAAAACGGTTTAGCAAATCTTGCGTGCACTCGCCACCTATACCACGATTGACAACTTCGTATTCATCAAAATACTTCTCCGTAAGTTTTGCAACGACGAAGGTAACGTAACCACAACCGTATCTAACGTTTGAAACACATTGCTCTCTATTACGATTGGCATCCGTAATTGAATCGCCAAAAAACAATATTTTCATAAAATTAGATCTTTTCGATAGACTGAACGTGAAGTTCTCTAAGTTGTTTTTCTTCAACCAAATCAGGAGCGCCGGTCATTAAGCAAGACGCAGTTTGAACTTTGGGGAACGCAATAACTTCTTTAATTGAATCAGTCTTAGTAAGCAACATAACTATTCTATCAAGACCGAGCGCTAAACCGCCGTGCGGTGGAGCACCGTAACGGAACGCGTCAACGAAGAAACCAAATCTTTCTTTAATATCTTCAAGAGTGAAACCTAAGATTGAGAACATTTTTTCTTGAATTTCTCTCCTATGAATTCTTATAGTACCACCACCGGCTTCTTGACCGTTGATAACGATATCGTAAGCCTTTGCTCTTGCCTTCATAGGCTCGGTAGTACAAAGTTCTAAGTCTTCGTCCATCGGTGAGGTAAACGGATGGTGAACGGCAACGAAACGGTCTTCTTCTTCGCTATAATCAAACATTGGGAATTCCGTTACCCATAAAATATCGTAAGTGTTTTTATCGATAAGACCATACTTTTCAGCAAGATGAAGTCTTAAACCACCCAAAGTATTGAATACAACGTAATCTTTATCCGCAGCAAAGAACAATACGTCGCCTTCTTCAAAATTAAGCCTTTCACTAAATTCTTTAACGTTTTCTTCAGTAAGGAACTTAAGGAAAGAACCTTTAACTTCCCCACCTTCCGGATAAGAAAGCCATGCTAAACCTTTAGCGCCTAACGTCTTAACGTATTCTACTAAACCATCAATATCCTTTCTTGAAAGTTTTGAAGCAAAACCTTTAGCGTTGATTGCTCTAACGCTACCCTTAATAATACCATCAATAGCGAGCGCATCGCTAAACACCTTAAAATCTACTTTTTTAGCAATATCCGAAACGTCTTTAAGTTCTAAACCAAAACGAGTGTCAGGCTTGTCAGAACCAAAGCGTTCCATAGCTTCGCGGTACGGCATTTGACGGAAATGTTCAGATCCCAAATCAAGCCCTATAGTTTCTTTGAATATCGCCTTAACTAAACCTTCAATCGGATATAAAACGTCTTCAATCTTTTCAACGAAACTCATTTCCAAGTCGATTTGAGTAAATTCGGGTTGACGGTTCGCTCTTAAATCTTCATCACGGAAACATTTAGTTATTTGATAGTAGCGATCAAAGCCCGAAACCATTAAAAGTTGCTTATAAAGTTGAGGCGATTGCGGTAACGCATAGAAACAAGTAGGATGAATTCTCGAAGGAACGAGATATTCTCTTGCGCCTTCAGGTGAAGACTTACCGAGCATCGGGGTTTCAATTTCAGTAAAATTGAGCGCATCAAGATAATCACGGGTAGCCTTACAAACTTTATGGCGAACGAATAAATTATTTTGAAGTGACGGACGACGTAAATCGAGATAACGATATTTTAACCTTAAATTTTCATTAACGTCGGTATCGTCAACTATTTCAAACGGAGTAGTGTCCGCTTCCGATAAAATTTTAAGTTCACTTGCGAGAACTTCTATAGCACCGGTCTTAATCTTGTCCGTCTTATTTTCTCTTTCACGAACAACACCCTTTACCGCTATAACGAATTCTGAACGTAATACCCCTGCTTTATCAAAAAGTTCAGGAAGAACGGAACTATCAAACACTACTTGACAAATACCCGTTTTATCTCTAACGTCCACAAATAATAAACTGCCTAAATTTCTTCTTTTTTGTACCCAACCAGCAAGAACGACTTCTTTTCCCGCGTCTTCAATCCTTAAAACTCCGCAGTACTCAGTACGCCTTAATTGCCCCATAAGTTCAGCCATAAAAATCTCCATATTTATATTTAATAAATATATTTTAAGCATATTAACTAGAAATGTCAATCGTTTGTTTGTTTATTTACGTTAAATTATTTTATAAAACACAAACAAATGTTTGACTTTTTTGTTGTTGTATTGTAAAATAAGAACAAATGTTCGTAATTGGAGGTTTTTTATGATAACTGCTGAAAAGTTACGTATTTTATCAGACGCCGCTAAATTTGACGTATCATGCTCTTCTTCTGGTAGCAATCGCAAAAACAAAGGTGGTATCGGCAATGCGTGCCCAGCGGGAATTTGCCACTCGTTTACTCAAGACGGCAGGTGCGTTTCCCTTCTTAAAATATTAATGACTAATAGTTGCGTTTACGACTGTGAATACTGCCTTAACCGCCGTTCAAACGATACTGAAAGAGCAATCGCTACCCCTACTGAACTCTGCGAACTTACAATGGAGTTTTATAAGCGAAACTATATAGAGGGATTATTTTTATCTTCCGCAGTTTACAAAAATCCAGACTATACTATGGAATTGTTGCTCGAAACGGTTATAAGGCTTCGTAAACTTTACAATTTTAACGGATATATTCACCTAAAAGGAATACCTGGAGCAGACCCTAAACTCGTTATGCGAGCTGGGGAGTTTGTTGATAGAATGAGTTTTAATTTAGAACTTCCAACCGAAAGAAGTTTACGTTTACTTGCGCCACAAAAAAATAAAAAAAGCATACTTTCGCCAATAGCGTTGCTTCGTGATGAAAAAACGGAAAGAACTCATTTTAGAAACAAATTTTTAAGCGCTGGCCAAACCACTCAAATAATTGTTGGAGCAAGCCCTGAAAAAGACGGGCAAATCCTCAATCTAACACAAGCCCTATATGGTAAATACCACTTAAAAAGGGTTTATTTTTCGTCCTACGTTCCAGTAGTCCAATCATCATTACTCCCCGCCGTTCCAACGGGATTACTCCGCGAACATAGGCTTTATCAAGCCGACTGGTTAATCCGCTTTTACGGATTCAAAGTTTCCGAACTTATATCGGAAAACGAAAACTTATCAACCGAATACGACCCAAAGTGCGCCTGGGCATTAAAACACCCCGAACTCTTCCCCGTCGACGTTAACACCGCTCCCCTTGAAATGCTTATTAGAATACCTGGAATAGGAGTAAAAAGCGCATACAAAATAATCTCCGCAAGGCGCTACGGAAGGCTTACTTTTGATGATTTTTTGAAAATGAAAATTTCTGTTAAACGCGCAATTCATTTTATAACTTTTAGCGGTAAATTCTTCGGTTCTATCAAAGAAAATACAATTGAAAGCGCACTTAAAATCGACGCGGAATTTGAAAAATACGAACAGCTTTCTATGTTTTCAACACCGCAAATTTACACTTCGGTAATTAAAGGTGAATTATGATATATTTAATAGATGGAACTCTTGACGGAATCTTTACCGCCGTATTTAATTCATACCTAACTAAAAAGTTTCCAACCGCTCTTTCTTCGGGAGAAATTCAACTTGAAATAGGCGGTGAAATCATTGAAATATTAACGGATAAAGATAAGGCAGATAGAGTTTTTAGTAAACTCAATTTTATTATTCCCAAAAGAGAAATTGAACGAATTTATATCGCTATAAAAAGTGGCGATCCCGCTAAACATACGATTATTTTTAACTATCTTGTAAAAACGTTTAACGCTAAACGTTGCATTTACGATAAACTGAACGACGTTGACGTTTTTAATTTTAATAGACTCGTTTCTCAAGTACAATTAGAAGCGCATAGATTTAAGGGATTTTTACGTTTTTCAAAAATGGAAAACGGCGTATATTATGCAAAATACTACCCTGATAGCGACATAAACGCATTACTACTCCCTCATTTTATTTCACGCTATAACAGAATGCCGTTCATAATTCACGACCTTAATCACGACGTAATTTCCGCCCATGCCGACGGAAAGACTAAAACCGTAAGAAAAAAGATAAATTGCTTATACGTAGAAGACGAGTTTAAGAAATTATTCAAAACTTATTACGATAGCATTTTTATAAAAGAACGAAAAAATGAACGAGCAATGAAAACCTTTATGCCTAAACGCTACCATAAGCATCTACCCGAAAAAGACGAACTACTTTGAAAAAATTTTTTGCCGTGATTAAAAATCATTTGCAAAAATTTAAGTTATATGTTAACATAATTGGGTAGACGGCCTCATGGTCAAGAGGTTAAGACGGTGCCCTCTCAAGGCACAATCAGGGGTTCAATTCCCCTTGGGGCTACCATAATAAAAACAAACCGCGCTTGCGGTTTGTTTTTTTATTGAGTATATTGGGGAATTGAACGCCTTGGCAGTCGCAACTTATATCTTTAACTACACTAACAGTTGCGACAAAACAGTGGACACCCACTGTTTTCAAGGCCGGCGTGATAGCGTAGCGGAGCAATTCCCCTTGGGGCTACCAAAAATGAACAAGTAACGTTACTTGTTCTTTTTTTATGTCAAATTTGATAGAATTTGACCATAATATTACGTAGTAATTATAATTCGAGCATAGCGAGTTATCATTATTTGATTTTGCAAATTTGAATTATAACGAACTAAAGTTCGCATTATAGCAACTCTGTTGCATTATAGTTCGCTCTGCTCACGTTTTATTAACGCCTTGGTAGTCGCAACTTATAACTTTGGTAGTCGCAACTTATAGCTTTGGTAGTCGCTTATATCTTGACATAAATTTTTAATGGTGTTATACTTGACGTATTATGAAAAACCCAACTTATAAATTTACAAATAACGAATTAATACCCGCTCAAATTGAACTCAATGGTAAAACAAGCCCCGTTTGGATGCAACAACGCTGGCAAGACGGAAAGTACGCAGTTTACGTTAGACAAAACGGCTGTGGGCATTGTTGCGCATCAATGCTTTGCAATCTTTCAGGCATTGAAATAACCCCTTACAAACATCTTGAGCATTGCGTTGAACTTTGGGGAGAACCAACTATCGCACCAAGCGGAAACCAACAATATTATTTTTTAAGCATTACGGGCTTAGCTGAAAGCTTAAATTCTTTAGGCGTTTCTTGCAAATATTACGGCCATAAAAACCAAGGTGTTGAAAATGCCGTAGAACATATATACCAATCGTTAAAACAAGGAAAACTAATAATTTTCGTTTCAAGCCCTAGCGAAAGTTTTCCAGACAACCCCTTTTCTAAGGGTGATCACTACGTTTTAGCCGTTGGATTGACTAAAGATAATAAAATTTTAATTGCAAATAGTTCAACAAACGGAATTTACACTATAGGTGAAGGCATCCAAGAAGTTGACCTTGAAACAATTAAAAAAGCCCTTAACCCTATCGCTGAACCGATAGATAGAACTTGGGGAGAACTTGTTGATTTGCATTTAGGTATAGGATATATCGTAACAGATTAAAAAGAGCCGATTTATCGGCTCTTTTTATTTATACTTTTCAGATTTTATACAATCGTTAATAGTTTTTACAAATAAATATAAAACGAATATTATTGAAAGAGATTTATATAGTAATGAAAGAACGCTAAACGACGTATAAACAGACGTTAATATATATGCCGTAGCACAGAAAATAAAAGCAAAAATAGAACTTATTGCTCTTTTAGTTATAGACCAATCTTCAGTTTCTAAAACGTCGATAAACACAATCGCAACGAACATAAAAATCATTGGTTGTAAAAAGGATAAATTTGAAGCCGTAGAGAGCAAATTATCAAAAGACAGCCCAATAAAACCTTCGTGATTGATTATCGCACCTAATCTCATACCGTAATCAAAAAAACCAAGGTTGGTTTCAACGTCAGCATCAACGAATAACGACATAAAATTACCGTATAGAGATTTTGTTAACGCAAACCCAGCTGAAACGGCGCAAGTTATAAGTATTGCCGACGTTCTCGCCCTATTGAATTTACCCCTTACAATGAAGAAAGAAATTAAAAATATGCCAATAAGTTCAACTAAACATCTTACTGAAACGTTTGATAAATAATCGTTAAACGCTTGGTTCATGGACGTTTTGAATACAAAATCTGTACAAATTAAAAACACGCCACCAAGTAACATATAGTAAATTAAACTTGAAAATTTTAATTTACCCCTTACGTCTAACCTATAACAGAAGTAAAGGAGAGATACAGGAACAAACATCGCAAGCAATACGCTCAAACATAAAATTAAAATTAAGTCTTTAGTCACCGTACAAACGAAAGTTATTGCTATTATTACAAGCAAAAACACGAAGGAAAAAATTATAGAATCTAAAATTTTAGGTTTTTCAACGGTGTTTTCATTTATAAATTCAACGGAATCTCCTGAGCTATATACTTCATCTATTATGATACTTAACGCAGATTTTGATAAATTAGATTCAACGTTTTTTACTTTCGAGTGCTTTGCAGAATATATATTAACGGATTTATCAGATTTTAATTCGCTATTATTAAGCCTTAAATAATCGTTATTCATCAATATCACCTACAACGTTTTTTGATAAAACGTTAAACACAACGTAGAAATTACTTCCAACGCCTTCTTTACTTATTACGCCGTATTCGAGATTGTGGGCTTCTAAAATTGCTTTAACAATTGATAAACCAAGCCCCGTTCCTTTAACGGCTCTATGATGCGTTTCAGAATAACGCAAGTATCTTTCCCAAATCGTATTGATTTTATCTTCGCTAATACCAACGCCGCTATCAACGACTTCTAAGGTTGCAATACTGTCTTTTTTAGTAAGGTAAACCTTAGTAGTCTTGTCTTCACCAGTATAATTAACGGCGTTGCCAACTAAATTATAAACAACTTCTTCTATTTTCTTTTCATCAACAAAAACGTAAACGTTTTCATCTATTTTTCTTTCTATTATATAACCTTTATCTAAAAGAACTCCGTCAAACCTTAACAAAATAGTTTCAACAAGTTCAGATAGATTTACCTTTTTAAGTTCAGTTGCATCAGACTGCGACTGCAATTTAGAAAGACTTAAAATGTCATTAACGAGTAAAGCAAGCCTATCAGACTCATCAATGATAACCTGAGTATGTTTATCACGTTTTTCTTTATTTTCTCCGGAAATATCTCTAATCATTTCAGCGTACGCCCTAATCATTGTGAGTGGGGTTTTAAGATCGTGCGATACGTTTGCCATAAGATCTCGCTGTAATTTTCCAGACTTATTTACTTCGCTTTTCGCTTTATTAAGAGCGTTGGCAAGTTCGTGCATTTCCGTATAAGATCCGCCCTTGAACAAAACCGTTTCATCACCATTTGCCCAACGGTTAGCAACGGCGCTCATATCGTCTATTGGCCTTGAAATTCTATCTGCTATCAAGAACGAAATAAACAACGAAACTACTAATACTATAACTACTACAAAAATTAATTGGCTACGCAAAACGTCAATCGCGTCTTGCACGGGCTCCATAGATGAAAACAATAACAAATATTCCACTTTATCATCTTTTAGAATCCTTCTTGCGGTGTAAAACAAAGGCTCGTTCTTAAAGTTTGCCGTTTCTCCACTAAGGGAGGTTTTTTGGTTAACGTTCAGATCACCTGCAATAGTGTATAACAACTGCTTATCTTCTTCAGAAAAAAGATCTTGGTTTGAATATTTTGATGGATACTCAATATATAATGTTCCGTTAATATCAACAAGTCTAAAAATATAAATATCCGAAGTGTTTAACGTGTTTATATGCTCAATATTAATATCCTTGTCTTCTTCAATATCATCAACAATCAAGTCGGCATATAAATTCATAGTAGTACCACGAACCGATTGATAATTGTATTCGAAAAATACCGTCTGCAAAAGCCAGATTAAAAAGACTAGCAAGACGGTAAATATAACGAAGTATATCCATATTCTATTTCTTAACTTGTTTATACTAAATTTTGATTTCACGGCTCGAATTTATAACCTACTCCTCTTAAAGTAACGATATATTTACGGTATTGGCCAAGATTTGAACGAAGCATTTTTATATGCGTATCAACCGTTCTATCATCGCCAAAATAATCAAAACTCCAAACCTCTCTTAACAACCTTTCACGCGAGAGTGCAATACCAACGTTTTTAACAAAGTATTGCAAAAGTTCGTATTCCTTAGGAGTTAAAGCAACCTTTTCCCCATCAACGAAAACGTTTCTACCTGAAAAATCTATTAAAAGACCGCCAAACTTAACCTCGTCAACAATCCCTGGAACGCTAACGTCACGGCGTTTTAACACGGCGTTAATTCTCGCCATAAGTTCTTTTGGCGAGAAGGGTTTTACAACGTAATCGTCCGCACCGAGTTCAAAACCAAAAAGTTTATCGTATTCTTCAGTTCTTGCTGAAAGCATAATAACAGGTACGTCTTTAGTTTTTCTCAATTCCTTAACAGCAGAAAAACCGTCTAATCTCGGCATCATTATATCCATAATGATAAGGTCGAAATCTTCTTCCTTTGCAAGTTTAACGGCTTCCATACCATCACAAGCCTCTACGGCTTCATAACCTTCAAATTCTGCATATTCTTTTATGACTTCTCTTATCTTTTCTTCATCATCAACTATAAGTAATTTTTTCATAAGCGCACTCCTTTTGTTTATATGGTAATGCACGCGTGTGAAATCAGCGTGAAATTAAAGTAATTTTTTATTAACTTTTCCGTTTTCGTTAGTCAAAATATAACTATTACCGCCACTTGAGATAGAGCGTGAAAAAGTTTCGTTAACAAACTCGATTGCCGAATTGTCTTCTATTGCGTAAACACTTTCAATATTATTATCTATAATAGCCTTAGTAAGATCAGGTTCACGGAAATTAAAATGCGGTGAACAAACACCCTTTAATCGCC
Source organism: Christensenellaceae bacterium (assembly GCA_045651665.1). Lineage (GTDB taxonomy): Bacteria > Bacillota > Clostridia > Christensenellales > Borkfalkiaceae > HGM11412. Next base: position 63,854 of record JAZRSR010000023.1, on the reverse strand, counting down.
CTATACCTTTATACAGCTTATATTCTTCACTTTCTCCGTTCATTATCTCACTATCGGTATACATCGTTTCAAACCAACATATAGCGCCAGCGGAACGACCCGTTAAAATTACACCTTGCTCGTAAGCGGAAAGTAGTTTTTCAATAAGACCTCTCTCTTGCCATTTTTTCAACATATATAAAGTGTCACCACCGCCAACGTAGATAAAATCTGCTTTAGAAATCTTTTCATCAATCCTTTCATCGGAGGTTTCAACGTTTTCAAGAAGTAAACAGTCCGCCTTAATATCAAAAACAGACGTATACGTTTTTCTAAAAGTGTTAAACGCCGGCATAAAATCATGGCTTGCAGTTCCTATATACAAACCGTACGCCCTTTTATCACCCGCGCGTTCCTTTGCGAGTTTTGCTATGTATTCATCAATTTGTAAGGTGGTTTTAAGTTTCATATCTCCACCACCGATTGCAATTATCCGTCTCATACAAACATTATAACACATTTTTATAATAATGAAAAACATTTTGAAAAATTTAATTAAAATTATTGCAAAACTTATAGTTTTGTTATATACTAAACTAAAATTATTTTATCGGAGATTTCTATGAAACTTACTAATCAATACTTATTAAGTGTTCTTAACACTGTTGAAAAAAGAAACCCTAACGAACCCGAATTTATTCAAGCGGTAACTGAAGTATTCGTAACTTTACAACCCGTAATTGAAAAACGTCCTGACATTGTTAAATCAGGCGTTATTGAAAGGCTTGTTGAACCTGAAAGGCAAATTCTTTTCCGCGTTCCCTGGATTGACGATAATGGTAACGTTCAAGTAAACCGCGGTTTTAGAGTTCAATTTAATAGCGCAATCGGTCCATATAAAGGCGGTATTCGTCTTCACCCGTCGGTTAACCTTTCAATTATTAAATTCTTAGGTTTTGAACAAACCTTCAAAAACAGTTTAACCACTCTTCCTATGGGCGGTGGCAAAGGTGGTTCAGACTTTGATCCTAAAGGTAAATCAGATGCTGAAATTATGAAGTTCTGCCAAAGTTTTATGACTGAACTTTATCGTCATATTGGGCCTAATCTTGACGTTCCTGCCGGCGATATCGGCGTTGGTGCAAGAGAAGTTGGTTATATGTTCGGTCAATACAAGAGAATCCAAAACGAATTTACTGGCGTTTTAACAGGTAAAGGCTTAACTTTCGGCGGTTCACTTGCAAGAACTCAAGCAACTGGTTACGGTCTTTGCTACTACACCGAAGAAATGCTTAAAGCAAACGGCAAATCATTAAAAGGTCAAACGGTAGTTATTTCGGGTTCTGGTAACGTTGCTATCTACGCTTGCGAAAAAGCAACTGAACTCGGCGCTAAGGTAGTTACTCTTTCTGACTCTAACGGTTATATTTACGATAAAGACGGTATCGACCTTAAAGTGGTTAAACAAATTAAAGAAGTTGAAAGAAAGAGAATTTCTGAATATCTCAATTACAAGCCTACCGCAGAATATCACGAAGGTTCAAAAGGTGTTTGGACTGTTAAGTGCGATATTGCTCTACCCTGCGCTACTCAAAACGAACTTGACGGCGAAAGCGCAAAGGCACTTGTTAAAAACGGTTGTTTCTGCGTAGCGGAAGGCGCAAATATGCCGTCTACTCCAGATGCAATTGAAACTTACTTTGCAAGCGGTATTCTTTACGGACCTGCAAAAGCAGCAAACGCTGGTGGCGTTGCAACGTCAGGCTTAGAAATGACTCAAAATAGTATGAGACTTTCATGGTCTTTCGAAGAAGTTGATGAAAAACTTAAAGGTATTATGAAATCAATTTTCAAAGCTTGTGACGATTACTCTAAAGAATACGGTATGCCTGGCAATTACATGGCAGGCGCAAACATTGCCGGCTTTATGAAAGTTGCTGAAGCTATGAAAGCGCAAGGCGCAGTATAATAAATAAATTAAAATGGAGCGTTTCGCTCCATTTTTTATAAGGTTTATTATGATTGAAAATTATATTGATAATCACGTTAACAAAGAACTCAATATCCCCTATTTTGACGTTTTAGTAACTAAAGATGGCAAAGAAGTTTTCCGCTACTTTAATAATCAAACTAAAACTGCTACTGGCAAAGAAAAACTTTATATGTATTCTTGCTCTAAAGTTATAACTGCCGTATGCGTTATGATGCTTATTGAACGTGGCAAATTAAAACTTGAAGATAAGGTTTCAAAATATATTCCGAGTTTTAGAGATGCTTATTTACTAATTGACGGTAAAAAAGTTAAACCTAATAACGAAATTACTATTAAGCATTTACTCACTATGTCCGCTGGGCTTGACTACAATTTTGAAACCCCTTATATTCTTGAACAGTTCGATAATAACCCACAATCATCAACGCTTGAAATTATTGACCAAATAATAAAATCTCCTTTACGGTTTAACCCTGGCGAAAGATTTTGTTATAGTTTATGTCACGACGTTTTAGGTGGTGTAATTGAAAAGGTAAGTGGTCTTAAACTATCAGATTTTGTTGATGAAAACGTATTCAAACCACTCAAAATAAGCAACTCAACCTTTAAGTTTGATAACGAAGGCTACGAACCACTCTATTATGCTGAAAAAGATAAAATAACCCCTTACTTTTACAAAGAAGCATTATGGGCAAACCATAAAACTTACGAAAGTGGCGGTGGTGGGCTTAAAAGTACGGTGGAAGACTACTCAACCTTTTTGCAAGGATTATTGAGCGGTAAACTATTAAAAGAAGAAACGCTTGATTTAATGACTCAAGATTACGTTTCAGATTTTTCAGTAAAAAACAGTTACGCTTGTATTCAAGGCGGAGATTACGGATACGGTTTAGGTGTTAGAGTTAGAAAGAACTCTACCGCTTGGGGGTTACCCGTTGGAGAATTCGGGTGGGACGGCGCCGCTGGTAGTTATGCTCTCGTTGATAGAAAAAATAAAATTACAATAACTATGGGTATGCACGTTAGAAACTGGCCTAACGTTTTCGCTGGCGAACACCTTAAAATCGTTGAACTTATATACAAAGAAATACTCTAAAAGAAAAACTCCGCTTAAGCGGAGTTTTAATTTTGAGATTATTTATTAACTTTGATTTTTTTAAGGTTAGCAAATCTTGGAAGACCATCTTCGGTAGGTGCTTTTGCTTCACCTTGAATAAGCGGAAGCGCATAGCCAATAAAATCAGCAGAAATATAAGTGCCGTTATTGATAATCCATTCAAGCGGAACGGTTTTTTCAGTATTAGCTGCAAGTTTAAGGTTAACTAAAGAATACTTGCATTTGTAGTTGCCGTTTTTATCTTCAACACGCTTGTAAACAACCATCTTATCGGTAGTACCGCGTACTGCTGCTTTAACGGCTTCGCGACCTGCCCTGAAAGTTTCTTCAACGTCAGTTTTAGAAGCAAGGTGAGCAGCGCATCTTTGCATAAGTGAAAGTTCAACGGCTCTAGTTTTGTAGCCGGTTTCTTCTTTTAATAAATTAGCAAGCGTAGCCGCTACGCCACCAAGTTGAGCGTGACCGAAACTATCTCTTGCAACGGCGCCAACCGATTCGCAAACAAGTTTACCGTCTTTATCCTTAATACCTTCAGAAACTACGACGATACACTTGTTGTTATTTTTAGCAAGAACGTTCTTAACGTCAGATACAAACTTATTAATATCAAACGCAACTTCGGGAAGATATACTAAATCTGGACCTAAACCCTTATAGCCTGCAAGAACTGAAGATGCAGTTAACCAACCAGCGTTTCTACCCATTGCTTCGATAACGCAAATCATAGGAGTATCGTAAACTTTAGCGTCTAAACAAACTTCCATAACGGTAGTTGCAATATATTTTGCAGCAGAAGCAAAACCAGGACAATGGTCAGTACCGAAAAGGTCGTTATCAATAGTCTTGGGAACGCCTATAACGTTACAATCCCAACCCGACTTCTTAATATATTTAGAAATCTTGTTGCAAGTATCCATACTATCGTTACCGCCGTTGTAAAAGAAATAACGAATATTGTACTTCTTGAAAACTTCAACGATTCTTTTGTAATCGGTATCGTCTTTTTTAGCATCTTTAAGTTTATATCTTACAGAACCGAGTGCTGATGAAGGAGTGTTTTTTAAGAGTAAGAGTTCTTCCATATCTTCTTTAGAAATATCATAGAAATCTTCTTCTAATACACCCTTGATACCGTGAGCAGCGCCGTAAACTGCAGTAATTTTATCTTGCTTTAACGCTTCGATAAATACGCCTGCGGCACTTGCATTAATAACAGAAGTAGGACCACCTGATTGCGCAAACATTGCTGCGCCAAGTAAATTTTTCATTTTTATCTCCTTTTGATTAAATCAAATTTTTATCTCGCTAAAATATTCATAACGTTGTAAAGCTCTTCGTTAAAGTTAGGCTTTACTGCAAGCGCTTCACTAATATCCATATCAAAGATATTATTATCTTTAACGCCTACCGCTTTATTTGTTTTACCTTCGATTAAAAGATCAACCGCTTTAACCGCCATACGAGCAGCTAAAATTCTATCAGCCATAGTGGGAGCGCCACCGCGTTGAACGTAACCAAGATTTGTTGTTTTTACCGATAAACCAGTAGTATCTTCAAGCTCTTTGCAAATAGCGTCTCTATCGCCAGCGCCTTCGGCAAATACGATCATATTCGAAGTTTTACCACGCTTACGGCTCTTAACTAAAGTTTTTGCAATTTCCTTAATATCGAACGGAACTTCAGGCGTTAAACAAAATTCAGCGCCACCTGCAAGCGATGCGTAAAGAGCAATATCACCACACTTTCTTCCCATAACTTCTAAAAGAGAAACTCTATCGTGCGAGCCCATAGTATCTCTTAAATTATTAATTGCGTTAAGAACTGTGTTTACGGCAGTATCAAATCCAATAGTGAAATCAGTATACGCTAAGTCGTTATCGATAGTTGCAGGAATCCCAACAACGTTTATTCCACAGTTATCGGATAAATCTTTAGCGCCCCTAAACGAACCATCACCGCCGATTACGATAAGACTATCGATTCCATACGCTTGTAACGTTTCCGCCGCCTGTTCTTGAACGGACACTTCCCTAAATTCAGGGCATCTTGCAGTTTTTAGAACCGTACCACCTCTATGAACGATATCTGAAACCGAACGAGTGCTCATAAAGTTTATTTTATTATTAACCAAGCCGTGATAGCCTCTTTCAATACCATAAACGTCAAGGTCTTTTGCTATTGCATATCTAACACACGCTCTAACGCAAGCGTTCATACCGGGCGCGTCACCACCACTTGTTAATATTGCTACTTTCTTCATAGTTTCTCCTTATAGTAAAGGTTTTAACTTAAACCTAAATTAGTTTATCATAGATTATTAAAACAATCTACTATTTTTCGAAAAATAATATATCTTTTTCGTCTACAATCGACGTAAGTTCAGTAACAAGCCCCTTACACTCTCTAACAGTCATATCACACTTAAAGGCTTTGCCGTTATTTTTAATATAAACGTCTATATCGCCGGGATACGCTGAAAGTATTTCATAAAGTTCGTCTAAAACGCTATTTACGTCAACGTCGTTTGGAATTTTAATTCCTAAGCATTGCTTTTTAGATTTAACTTCAAAAGTTTCCTCCGAAACGTTAGTTTCACCTTTTTCAGCAAGCGGTTCTATATGTTCTACCATTATGCTGGGTTCACGCCCGTCTCTTATTTGAAGTTTTCCCTTTAATTCAACAATATTATCTTGTTCAATCTTATTTCTATATTTTTCATGAACCTTAGGGAACATTACGCACTCGATAGGACCGTATAAGTCTTCAACCGTAAGCACACTCATAAATTGACCGGACTTTGTTGCCACCTTTTTCATACCCGTTAAAATACCACACATCGTAACGAGCGTTCCATCGGTAACGTCGGTATAAATAACTTCGCCGTCTTCGTTTTCTTCTTTAGAAAGAAGTAGCGCTGTCGAGAAGGAATATTTTTTTAATACGTCTTTATAATCTTCAAGCGGATGCCCTGAAACGTACACCCCTAAAACACTCTTTTCGTATACGAGTTTAGTTTTTTGGTCGTATTCAGAAACGTTAGGATATATAACTTCAATTTTTTCAGGCTCTCCAAGTAATTCAAAGAAAGACATTTGATCGCTTTCCCTTTCTTTAGTTATAGCTTGAGCCTTATCTAAAACTTCTTCATATACGCCAATAAGCCTACTTCTATACACGCCAAAGCAATCAAACGCGCCAGCATATATAAGGTTTTCAACCAAACGCTTATTAACGTGATGAATACATCTCATTGCGAAATCTTCAAAAGATACGAACTTACCGTTGGTTTCTCTTTCCTTAATAATTTCATCAATAACTGAAATACCTACGCCCTTAACCGCCGCTAAACCAAACCTTATAACGTCGTTCTTAACGGAGAAATACGTTTTACTCTCGTTAATATCAGGCGGTAATACTGGAACTCTTTCTTCCTTTGCATACGAAACGTAGTTGGTTATTTCTTCAATATTCGTAATTCTATTGTTGAGTACTGCAGTTAAAAATTCAGGTTTGTAATAGCACTTTAAGTACGCCGTTTGATACGTTACGAGTGAATATGCCGCAGCGTGAGATTTATTGAAAGCGTATTTAGCAAAGTCTTTCATCTCGTTCCAAATCTGTTTAGCAACGTCTTCGGGAACGCCACGCTTTAAGCAACCGTCTATCGCTCTTTGCACCTTACCTGAATCGTCTACGCTTTCAGGTTTACCGTAAATGAAAACTACTTCTTCTTTTTCCATTGCGGCAACTTGTTTTTTACCCATCATACGCCTTACGTTGTCGGCTTGGCCGAGAGTATAACCAGCCAAGTCTTGAACGATTTTCATAACTTGTTCTTGGTACACTATACAACCGTAAGTTTGTTTAAGAATAGGTTCTAAAAGTGGATGCGCAAACTTAATAGTTTCAGGATTATGTTTCGATTTTATAAATTTACCGATAGAATCCATCGGGCCTGGACGATATAACGAAACCGCTGCTACGATATCTTCAAGGCAAGTTGGTTTAAGCCTTGATAAGAAATCCTTAAACCCACTCGATTCTATTTGAAATATAGCGGTAGTATTACCCGACGAAATAAGTTCGTAAACTTTTGGATCATCGTAACCGTTTCTATCAAAAACCACGTCTACCCCATGATTTTCCTTAACGTATTCTATCGCCATCTTAATATCACTTAAGTTTCGAAGACCTAAAAAGTCCATCTTCAAAAAGCCTAAATGTTCAAGTTCAACGCCCGTGTATTGCGTTGTAATATCTTCGCCGTTTCTTGATAACGGCATATGCCTATCTAAAATATCCGCGCCAATAATTACACCGCAAGCGTGCGTGCTTGACTGACGTGGCGCATCTTCAAGTTTCATTGCAACGTCAACGACCTTTTTAATTTCAGGGCTTTCGTTATACATTTCAACGAGTTCTGGAACTGAATAATCCGTTCCATCGTTATAAAAACCAAACACTTTTTCTAAGATGTTAGGTCGTTTAATTTCAATCGTTTTACCGTTTTTAACTACTTTGTTAGGAATTGCTTTCGTTATCTTATCCATTTCGTTATACGGAACGTTTAACGCTCTACCAACGTCCTTGATAGCGTTTTTTGCCGCCATCGTACCGAACGTAACGATTTTTGCAACGGTATTTTCACCGTATTTATCTCTAACGTAATCAATTACTTCTTGACGGCGTGAATCTTCAAAGTCAACGTCAAAGTCGGGCGCTGAAACACGCTCAGAGTTTAAGAAACGCTCAAAATACAACCCGTATTTAAGCGGGTCAATATCAGTAATATCAATAAGATAAGCAACGATAGAACCTGCGCCACTACCACGGCCAGGGCCTACCGATATCCCCATTTTTCTCGCATTGAAGATATAATCCCATACGATAAGATAGTATTCAATGAAACCTTGTTTTTCAATAACGCCAAGTTCCATTTCAATACGCTCTCTAATTTCAGGAGTTTCTTCACCGTACTTTCTTTTAATGCCTTCGTTAATTAAATCCCTTATAAACTCTATAGGGGTTTTACCGTTTTCCGGAATATAGTGTGGGAACTTATATTGACCGTAAACAAAAGAAAAATCACATTTGTTAGCAATTTCAATAGTTGTATCAAGTGCATCGAGATCGTTAGGAAATACTTGAGCAAGTTCATCGTAGGTTTTAAGATAAAACTCATCGCAAGGCATTTTCATACGATTAGGCGTATCAATTTTAACGCCAGTTTGAACGCACATTAAAACGTCTTGAGTAACGGCATCTTCTTTATTAATATAGTGAACGTCGTTAGTAACAACCGTCTTAACGCCGTGTTTTTTTGCTAAAGCACGGAGCGCAGCGTTAACGTAGGCTTGTTCTTCAAGACCTTGATTTTGAAGTTCTAAATAGAAATCTTCTCCGAAAATTTCTTTGAAATACACAACTAAATCGTTTGCAAGTTTATCGTCGTGGCGGAGAATTGCTTGGGGAATATCCCCACCAATACACGCAGATAAACATATTAAACCTTCGTGATGCTCTTTAAGTAACTTAAGGTCAATTCTCGGCTTATAATAATAACCATCACGAAAGGCAATAGCATTGAGTAACGATAAGGTTTTATACCCTGCTTCATTTTTAGCAAGTAAAACTAAATGCCTTCTATCTTTATACCCGTCAACGTCGTCCGTTTTGATTTTACCCTTTTGAAGATGATCGTCACACACGTAAAATTCCGTACCAAAAATAGGCTTAACGCCTTGTTTTTTACACTCGTCGTTAAACTGAACTGCCCCGTACATATTTCCGTGATCGGTCATAGCGATTGCAGGCATTTGAAGTTCCTTGGCACGCTTAATAACTTTTTTAATAGTAGCCATACCGTCAAGCAAGGAATATTCAGTATGTAAATGTAAATGAACGAACTCTTTCATTGTTTCTCCGAAATAAAATCAACTAAAATAGTGTTTTGAACGTATAAATACTCACTTTTTATTTTCAAGGTTTTTTCGGCAATATCTAAGTATTTACCGTTGTTTTTAATAGAAACGCTAAAGTCAGACTTGAAATCACTACCGAATAAATTTTTATAGTCTTCAAAATTAACGCCGTCGCTCGTCCTTAAAGCGAGCATTGCGTATTCCGCCTTAGCATCGTCGCCAACAACGTCTTCCGAGAAGACTTCGGCGACTTTATTGTTAAGTATTGCGTGAACGTACTCATCAATACTTTCAGTATTGGTAAAACGTCTATTTCCTATAAAGGAAGATGCGCCAACGCCAACGCCTATGTACTCTCCTCTTGCCCAATAGTTTTTATTGTGCTTAGATTCATACCCTTGTTTAGAAAAATTAGAAACTTCGTAACGGTTATAACCCTTTTTAGCAAGATAATCAACTACAAAATCATAAATATCTGCAACTTCATCATCGCTTGGAAGTTCTCCGTTGAGATACCTTGTAAACATCGGCGTACCTTCTTCAGCTTTCAAAGCGTAAACGGATATATGTTTTACGCTATCAAAAGAAGTTGCTAAATCTAAGGTGTTCTTAACGTCGGATATATCTTCATCTGGAAGGCCTATCATAACGTCAACTGACAAATTATAATCTTTCAAAAGTTCAACGGCGTTTTCAAAATCTTTAACGTTATGAATTCTATTAATTTTGTATAAGGTGTTTTCGTTAGCAGTTTGAAGACCTATGCTAAAACGTGTTATACCTGCGTTTTTATAAACTTTTAACTTGTTTTCATCAATAGTGCCAGGATTTACTTCTAAAGTAATCTCGGCGTTTTTATCAACGTTAAAACAAGTAAATATTTGCTTAAGCGCCCCATAGATATACTTTGGTTCAACAAAACTAGGCGTACCACCACCAAAATAAATAGTATTAAAAGTTTTATCTTTAAGCGTTAAACTTCTAGATTTTAATTCTTTATAAAGGCACGCAAAATACGCCTCCGCTTTACCTACTTCTTTAGGAAAGGAAGCAAAATCACAATACGAGCATTTTTGTTTACAAAACGGAACGTGAACGTATATACCTGCCATAATTTACTCCTATTTATCGCTTGAATCAATTTTAAGTATTGACATGAAAGCCTCGGACGGTATTTCAACGCTACCGAGTTTTCTCATCTTCTTTTTACCTTCTTTTTGCTTTTCAAGAAGTTTCTTCTTTCTCGTTATATCGCCACCGTAACATTTAGCAAGAACGTCTTTTCTAAGCGCTTTAACGGTTTCTCTTGCAATAATTTTACCGCCGACTGCTGCTTGAACTGGAATTTCAAACATTTGTCTTGGAATAACTTCTTTTAACTTTTCGGCTATCGCTCTACCCCTTGCGTACGCTTTGTCTTTATGAACGATAAGCGAAAGGGCGTCACAAATATCGCCGTTCAATAACATATCAAGTTTTACAAGTTCTGAACGTTTATAGCCTGAAACTTCATAATCGAACGACGCATAACCTCTAGTTCTTGACTTTAACCCATCAAAGAAATCGAACACTATTTCATTGAGCGGAAGTTCATAATTGAGTTTTACACGCTTACTATCGATATAAACCATATCTTCAAAAACACAACGTTTTTCTTGGCAAAGTTCCATTATAGCGCCTACGTAATCGGGCGGAGTGTAAATACTTGCCTTGATAACTGGTTCTTCCATATATTCAATTTCTACGGCTGGCGGAAGTTTAGTTGGGTTTTCTACCGTAAACACCTCCCCGTCCGTTTTATGAACGATATACGATACCGAAGGCGCAGTCGTAATAATATCAAGACCGAACTCTCGCTCTAACCTTTCTTGAATAATTTCCATGTGGAGTAAGCCTAAAAAACCACATCTAAAACCAAAACCTAACGCAGTTGAGTGATCCGGCTCGAAAGTTAAAGACGCGTCGTTGAGTTTAAGTTTTAATAACGCTTCCTTAAGGTCGTTAAACTTAGAGCCGTCAAGCGGATAAATTCCACTAAACACAACGGGTTGAGCCTTTTTATAGCCTGGGAGCGCTTCGCTCGTTGGATTATTAACGTCAAAAACAGTATCTCCAACTTCAATATCTGAAATTGACTTAATAGACGCCGCAATATAGCCAACTTCACCGCTATCAAGCGATTGTTTTGGGCGAAGTTCAGGATTGAAAGTGCCAACTTCAACAACGTCAAACTCTTTATCCGACATAAAGGTTTTAATCTTAGTGCCGGGCTTAACAACACCGTCAACTATTCTAACAAATAAAATTACACCCTTAAAATTATCGTAATAACTATCGAATATTAACGCTTTAAGCGGAGCGTTATCATCGCCTTTGGGCGCAGGGATATCAGTAACTATTCTCTCTAAAACCTCCTCAATATTAACGCCAGTTTTAGCGGAAATTTTAGGAGCGTTAGTACCGTCAAGCCCGATAACGTCTTCTATCTCTTTTGCAGAACTTTCAATATCCGCTGATGGAAGATCTATTTTATTAATAACGGGCATAATTTCAAGGTTACTATCAAGAGCTAAATAAACGTTAGCAAGCGTTTGCGCTTGAATACCTTGAGATGCGTCAACTATTAAAATAGCACCCTCGCACGCCTTTAACGAACGAGAAACCTCGTAGGTAAAGTCAACGTGGCCTGGGGTATCGATAAGGTTAAAGATATACTCTTTTCCGTCTTTTGCCTTATATAACATCCTAACGGGGGTAAGTTTTATGGTTATACCCCTTTCACGCTCAAGGTCCATAGAGTCAAGAATTTGTTGTTCCATATCGCGTTCGGCAACTTGACCGGTCATTTCAATAAGACGGTCTGCAAGCGTAGACTTGCCGTGGTCAATGTGCGCTATAATACAAAAGTTACGTATATTTTCTTTCAAAATTTCAGCCATAATATCCTTTATAAAAACAATCTCAAACAAAAAATCGTACCGATTATTAAATTTGTTTGCGACATTTCACCATTATAGTATAATTATACTATAAACTTACAAAATTTTCAAGTCCAGCGCTTGCATTTTTTTGAATTTATGTTAAAATAATTATATGAAAAAATTTGATGATGCATTTCTTTATAAAACCCCTATAGCCCACCGTGGTTTGTTTGATGAAAACTACCCGGAAAATACCCAACCTGCTTTTGAACGCGCCATTGAACTTGGTTACGGCATTGAGATGGACGTTCAAATGACTATCGACAACGTTTTAGTCGTTTATCACGACAATAACTTAAAGAGAGTTTGCGGTGTTGACAAAGATATTAGAGAATTAACTTACGAAGAACTCAAAACCCTTCGCCCGATGGGTAAAGAATACCCTATTATGACGTTTAGTGAGTTTTTAGATTTTGTTGACGGTAGAACCCCAATACTTATTGAAGTTAAACATCAAAAGAGAAAGGGAATTGAAAAACTCGTAGTTGCAGAACTTAAAAACTATAAAGGTCAGTTTGCCGTTCAAAGTTTTAACCCAAATATAGTTTACCGCATGACCAAACTTGCGCCTGAATTCGTTGCAGGCGTGCTCGTAACGAGAGAGCCAAGCAAACTTGCCCCGTGGATAATCAACAAACTTATTCACGCGTTTGCATTTAAGCTTTATATTAAGTTTAACTTTTTAAGTTTAAGAGCAAAAGATCTTCCCGTATCTTATAAGAGAACTGGAAAGTACAAGGTTATTGCTTGGACTATTCAAACGGAAGAAGATATTAAAAACGCTGAAAAATACGCAGATAATATTATTTTTGAAAAGTGCGTTCCAACACTTTCTAAATTTGGCGAAAAGAAATTTTAACACATTAAAAAAGTTCGGATAATTCCGAACTTTTTTTGTTAGTTAAGTTGTTTTCGTTCATCAAAATACCTTTTTATTCTACTATACCAGCGGTCTTCTTTAGGAAGGGCAAACTGCTCGTATAAGGCGGTTACGATAAATATTAAGGCTACCGCCATTAAACCGATTGTCCCAACGTTAAGCCAAACGATATTTTCAAACGGGCGAGCAAGTAAATACATTGAGTTAGGTGCTTCAAGACCAAAAATTACATGAAGAAGTATCATTAGACCACCGTCGGCAACGAGTAAAATTAAACCAAGCACTACGCTTATAAGATTTGAAACTCGTATTTTTATATATCCGCCAACTAACAAGTATATACAGCCAAATATCATAGTTGAGTGACTTAAAAGCCCGTTAAGAACGTCCCACACTCTAAGGTCAGGCGTTGCAATATAAATCTCGTTAAAGACTATACCTATAACACCCCCAATTATTCCTAAATAAAAGGTAATTATAGATAAAACATTGAATACTTTACTCTCTTTATTCTTAAAGAACGCAACAATAACAAGTAGCCACATCGCAACGTTACAAGGATAAAGTGGAAGTATCATAGGCGTAGCAACGTTTGGCGTTTTACCCGAAAAATAATCCGTCCAAAGCGTGCTAAAATGAATAATTAAAGTTAAAATTGCAAACATTTTTACAATTAAATCTTTATGGTTTTGCTTTTTAACAAAAATAGCGAAAATTATTAAACCGATTATAGTTATTAAAAACGAAATCGTAGTATATAAAATATGATTAAGATCTGACATAATTAAACACTTAAAAAGCAACGGTTTCGTTGCTTTTTATTTATCCTAAATTATTTATTTGAAAATTGCTCTTTATAAGCATCTCTAATTTTTTGGTCGATTTCAGCCATAATTTCAGGATTGTTAGTTAAATATTCTTTAGCCTTTTCTCTACCTTGAGCAATCTTTTCGCCGTTATAACTAAACCATGCGCCCGATTTTTCCATAACGCCAAATTGAACGCCAAGGTCAACCAAACAGCCTTCTTGAGATACGCCGTGGCCGTAAATAATATCAAATTCAGCAGTCTTGAACGGCGGAGCAAGTTTATTTTTAACGATTTTTGCCTTAGTTCTATTACCGTATAAACCGTCACCGTCTTTTAAGGCGTCTGCCTTTCTAACGTCAATTCTAACGGAAGCGTAGAACTTAAGAGCCTTACCGCCCGGAGTAGTTTCGGGGTTGCCGAACATTACGCCAACCTTTTCACGAAGTTGGTTAATAAAGATTACGCAAGTTTTACTCTTGTTAGTAATACCAGTAAGTTTTCTGAGCGCTTGTGACATAAGCCTTGCTTGAAGACCAACGTGACTATCACCCATTTCGCCCTCAATTTCCGCCTTGGGAGTAAGAGCCGCAACAGAGTCAATTACTATAATATCTACCGCACCACTTTTTACTAAACTTTCAGTAATATCGAGCGCTTGTTCGCCAGTATCTGGTTGAGAAACGTATAAATCTTCAAGGTTAACGCCAAGTTTTTGAGCGTAAGAAGGATCTAAAGCGTGTTCCGCATCAATAAACGCAGCTATGCCACCTTTTTTCTGAGTTTCGGCAATAACGTGGAGCGCAACGGTAGTTTTACCAGAAGATTCAGGCCCGTAAATTTCAACTATACGACCTCTTGGAACACCGCCAACACCAAGCGCTAAGTCAAGCGCCATACAACCCGTTGGAATAACTTCTAAATTAATATCTGCCGAGCCTGCGCCAAGCTTCATAATTGCACCTTTACCGTACTGCTTTTCAATTTGACCGAGTACCTGCTCTAATGCTTTTTGTTTTTCATCCATAATTTTATCCACCTTTTATATTTTATTTACACGTCGTATTTGCCACTTCTAAGAGCCATTATTGCGTGAAATAACGCAAGATTTGCTCCGCTTTTGCAAATATCTTTTCTATCCCCTTTAAGTTTGTGCTTAAATACGGAAATTTTGTTAGTGCTACCTATCCCTATATAACAAAGCCCTACGGGAAAATTTGAATCATCCGAATTAGGACCTGCGATACCAGTTGTTGAGATTGCTAAATCACACCCGTTTTCAAGTAAACCTTGCAACATTTCAGTTGCAACTTGACTACTTACGGGCTTGTATTCTTCAAGCGTTTCAAGTTTAACGCCAAGTCTACCGTATTTTGCTACGGGAGAATACGCTACTATCCCTTCATAAAACACTTTGCTTGCGCCGGAAACCGAAGTTATAAGCGAAGAAACTCGTCCACCCGTAAACGATTCCGCGCAAGAAATTTTAGCGTTTCTAATAGATAGTATCTTTACAAGTTGTTGTGATAGCGAAATATCAGACTCTGCGTATATATATTTTGAAAATTTTTCAAGCAATCCCTTTTGAACGTTATCAATTTGCATTTCAATTAAATTTTGCATATCGATTTTCAAAAGGTAATCACTATAATCACGGTTTAACGTATAAGTTAAATTTTGCTCGTCTAAAAAAGATTTTAATTTTTCTTCAGGTACGGCAAAAAGTTTGTATTCCCCAACGGTTATCATCTAAAAACGTCCCTATTCTTTACTAAATAATAAACGCCTGAATAAACCGTTAACGCTACCGATATAAGATATAAAACTATGCCGGGAATAAACAATATAGGAAGATTAGCCGAAACTAAAAGGAATAAAATTGCAAAATCAGTTGCAAAAGTTTTAATCTTACCAACGTTTTCCGCAGCGAGAACTTTTCCTTTAGTTGCAGCAATCATACGCATAAAGGTTACCACCAACTCTCTTGCAACGATGATAGTTACGCCGATACCGCCAGCAAGTTTACCAAAAGTTACACCTAAAGAACCTTCAAAAATAGATGGAACGGTAAGCATTACAGTAAGAGATGCCAAAACTAAAACTTTATCTGCAATAGTATCTAAAAACTTACCTAAATCACTAACGAGATTATATTTTCTTGCAATATAGCCGTCTAAAAAATCGGTGAGCGATGCAAACGCAAATATTCCTGCGCATATAACGTAATTATAAGGAATAAATTCCATATAAAAAATCGCAACCATAACGGGCACTAAAATTATTCTCATCAAAGAAAGTTTATTCGGTAAATTCATCTTGCACTCTCCCATATAAATCGTATTCGTTTGTTTTAGTTATTAAAACGGTGTAAGTTTCGCCTTGTTCTATAAGCTCATCGTATGTAAAATAAACCTTTCCGTCAATTTCGGGCGCAAAAGCGCTAAAGTGACCGTAGAACGACTGTTTATCATAATCAATCCCGTCGCAAACAACTTGTATCGTCTTATTAACGTAAGTTTTTAAGTTTGCTTTAGAAATCTTCTTTTGAGCTTGATATAACTTTTTAAGGCGTTTTTGTTTTACTTCTTCATCTACCTGCATTGGAAGTTTATAAGCAGGCGTATCTTCTTCTCTTGAATAAGCAAAGAAACCTGCGTTATTAAGTTTAACCGTATTAATAAAATCTAATAAGCCGTTAAAATCTTCTTCCGTTTCGCCGGGAAAACCCGTTATAAACGTTGACCTTATTGAAACGCTTGGAACTTCAGCCCTTAATCTTTCAATTAAACTTATATATTCTTCTCTCGTTCCTTTTCTATTCATACGCTTAAGAACTGAGTTTTCAGAGTGCTGAAGTGGTATATCGAGATATTTTACAAGTTTATCATTAGTCTTTAACTCTAAAATCAACTCGTTAGATATCGCATCGGGGTAACAATATAAAAGCCTAATACTCCCTACCGAATCAAGCTTTGATAATTCCCTGATTAAATCAACCAACTTTCGCTCCCCATAGAGATCTTCACCATAACGCGTTACGTCTTGCGCAACTAAAATAAGTTCTTTTACGTCGCCAAGATTCTTTGTTTCCTCAAGAAGTTCTTCAATTGGAGTTGAAACGTAAGCCCCTCTTATTATTGGAATTAAGCAGTACGTACACTTATTGTTGCACCCGTCTGCTATTTTAAGATAAGAATAGTGACACGGGGTTGTCAGTATTCTATTATTTGTTGTAACTTTTTTATTTTTTCCTACAAAATTTACTCTGTTACCCTTGTAAATTTCATTAATCGCATCAATTAAAAGGTCATAATCGTTAAAACCTAAAAATGCGTCTACTTCAACGAGATCGTCAAAAATATCGTCTATAAATTTTTGCGGAAGACAACCCGTAACTATAATCTTTTCAAGGTTGCCGTTATCTCGCAAAGCGTTTACTTCAAATATTGTTTCAATCGCTTCCTTTCTTGCGCTTTCAAGAAAAGCGCAAGTATTGATTACGACTACGTTTGCAATATTTAGATCGTTAACTAAAGTAGCACACTCTCCTATATAACTAAGAGCCTTTTCAGAATCTACCCTATTTTTATCACAACCTAAAGATATTAAACCTATCTTTTTATCCTTTAACATTATTCTGCACCAAATTTTTCTTCAAAATCTTCCTTGGTCATTATCATTTGACGCTTTCCACCTACCGCGTTAGGCGTAATATAGCCGTTATCGGTAAGCCAGTCGATAATCTTTCCTGCTTTTGGGAAACCAACTGCAAGTTTTCTTTGTAAGAAGGACATTGAAAGCCCACCAAAACTATACCCAACTCTCATTGCTTTAATGTAAAGCGGATCAATAGAACCATCGCCTTCTCCAGCGCCACCACCACTTACGGTAACGCCTTCGGTTACACCATCGTCACTCATAGTAGCGGAATTAACTCTTGCCGTGATTTTAGCCCAGTTATTATAATCGTAGTATTTATCGTTATTTTCACTAACGTAATCAATTACGGCGTACATTTCTTCATCGGAAACGTATGCGCCCATAACACGCTCGATATTAAGCATACCACCTGTTTTATACAAACAGTCGCCCTTGCCGAGAAGTTTTTCAGCGCCAGGTTCTCCAAGCGACACTTGCGAATCAATAGCCGAAGATGCTCTAAAGACTATTCTTGCTGGTAAATTAGACTTGATAGGACCTTCAACAACGTCAACCGACGGTCTTTGAGCGGCAAGTACCAAGTGAATACCCGCTGCACGCGCCTTTTGAGCAAGAAGGCAAACTTTCGTTGCTACGCCTTTCTTATCCTGTAACATAATATCAGCAAACTCATCCATTATAATTACTATTCTCGGCATAATCTTTTGATTAAGCGAGCGAGCTTTGGTATTATAATCTTTAATATTTTTAGAACGAGACGACGCTAAAAGTTTGTATCTCGATTCCATTTCTTCAACAGCCCAAGTGAGCATAGAGTTAGTCATAGGAACGTCTTCAATAATTTCTCCAAACATCATATGTGGAATATCTTTGAAGGGCTCTAAATCAACTCGCTTGGGGTCTACTATAACAAAACGAAGTTCATCAGGACCGTATTTTGTTATTAAACTTATTATTAAAGTGTTTAAGCAAACGCTCTTACCTGAACCGGTTGTTCCCGTTACTAAAACGTGTGGCATATCCGCTAAATCTAAAGATACGGGGGTACCAATAACGTCTTTACCGAGAGCAAAAGTAAGCGAGAACGGTTTTGAGTTTATAAAACCGTCTGACACGATTATATCTTTAATGTTAACGGTATCGGCTTCTTTGTTAGGAACTTCTATACCAACGTATGACGTGTTTGGAACGGGCGCAATCATTCTTATAGCGCTTTTAGCGGCAATTCTAAGATTTAAGTCACCTTGAAGTTTGGTAACCTTACTCATAGGAACGTTTGAAGGTATAGCAATATCGAAACGAGTTACCGCTGGACCTTTGAATACTCTTGGAATTTCCGTTTCAACACCAAAAGTTTTTAAGGTGTTTAATATTTTAGCCTTTACTTCGGCTTTGAAAACTTCAACTTCATAATTGTTTTGCGAATTATCAGAAGTTGCAAATAGCGTTACGGGAGGTTTTTTATACTTATAGTTAACGGGCATATTTTCAATAAGTTTTTTAGCGTACTCATCGCCCTGTTCAACAGTTACCTCGCTTATAGGCTCGTCAGTATTAGTAGGTTCTTCAAAGTCAAACTCATCTTGGATAAACGGAGTTTCGCTCACACCGTCAAAAGAAGGTCCATTATATTCTTCTGGAACAACGCTTTCTTCTGGTTCGGCAATAATTTCTTCTTTAGTAACGTCATCTTTTTTATAACTAAACGAAAAACTATCGTCTATAGTATAATCTTTAACTAAATCTTCCTTCTTTATAGGAGAAGATACGTTACCGCCAAATAAAACTTCTCTTGGATCTTTTTGAGAGGTTTCATCAACCCTTAAGTTATCCCCTCCAAAATCATCTCTATAAGCGCCCGTATAACTACCAGCACCGTTATTTCCATAAAGGATTTGCATATTTTTATTATGCGTTTCGGGATCGTTAAAAATTGGCGCTTGATTTTGCCCTAAGTTTTGCCCTTGATAATAATCGTTAACGCCAAACCCGTTATTTATAGGTTGAACGTATTGATTTTGATTATTATTTGGATAACCGTTAAAATTAGGTTGATTATATCCGTTATTAATAGGCTGACCATATTGGTTAGTTTGCGGATATTGTTGACCGTATTGGTTTTGTGGCATTGCATATTGAGGTTGTTGATAACCTTGAGGAGTTTGCATTGGTTGAACTGTTTGCCCCATAGGTTGTTGAGTAAACTGCTCGATAGGTTCTTCCTTAGGCTTATCCGAATCCCCGTTTTCATTAACTATTTTTGCAGGCTTATGAACTTTTAAGTAAATTATTAAAATAAAGTCTATAAGCACTAAAGCGCTAAACAATAAAATACTGCCGACGTAAGTTATACTATCAACTAAAAAGAAAGTTATAAGCGAACATAACGCTCCGCCTGCAACAACTCCACCTAACCTTGCACTATCAAAAGCATAGGAAACGTAAGTTGATAAACTTTCAGGATCGTTTTGGCTAGTTATTACCGTTAATAAACACATTACCAAAAGTAAAAAGAAAATTAAACCAAACGCCTTGGTAAGAGAGCCTTTTTTAGATGGCTTTTTACCAACGAGCATTACAATACCAAAATACACCGAAACAAGTAAAACGGGATAAGAAATCCAACCTAAAGAACCAAGTAAAAAAACTTGAACTTCTTTACCAATTTCAAATAAAACGTTCTCGCCAAAAATAAGACATATTAAAAGAAGGAAAGCCGTAATAATTACGGTTACCCCTAAAAATTCTATGGTAAAGAACGCGTCTTTATTTTGTTTTCCTTTAACTCCGTTACTCAAAACTGTTTCTCCACTTTATCAGATAAAAATATTATCTCTATTTTATCATAAAAAGTATACCACACTAATCTGTATTTTGCAACGGTTAATTATAAATTAACCGAAAGAAATAAATGAAATTTTTATTATATAATTTTAACAAAAGAAAAAGCCACGCTCTAAGCGTGGCTTTAATCTTAAAATTACTTATTGTCAATGATATCAACGATATCTTTAACAGTCTTAATAGATTCAGTTTGTTCATCAGTAATAGTTACGCCAAAATTTTCTTCCAATGAAAGAATCATTTCAACAAGATCAAGCGAATCTGCGCCTAAATCTTTAATAATTTCGCTATCAAGTGTAACCTTATCTTCAGAGATACCGAGTTTATCAACCAACATTTCTTTAACTTTTTCAAAAGTAGACATAATTAATTCTCCTTGAATTTTATAAATTAACCTTAAACATTATAGCAATAAGTTATTGCGTTGTCAATAAAAATTACAAATATTTAACATCTGCACAATATCACGCTTGTTTTTGTATACCCTTCATAGAAAGAGCAATTCTATTTTTCTTAACGTCAATACCCTTAACTCTTACTTGAACTGGTTGACCAACCTTAACCACGGATTGCGGATTTCTAACAAACGAATCCGAGAGTTCTGAAATATGAACTAATCCGTCTTGGTGCACGCCAATATCTACAAACGCTCCAAAATCGGTTACGTTTCTAACAACACCCGAAATTACCATACCTTCTTTAAGATCTGAAAGAGATAAAATATCCGAACGAAGAACTGGCTTTGGCAAACTATCTCTAACGTCCCTACCAGGTTTCATAAGTTCGTCTGCAACGTCTAAAAGCGTATCTACGCCAAGACCAGTAGAGGTTGAAACTTTTTCTAAGCCGTATTCGTTTATTTTGTCTTTAAGGCTTGACAATTTATTGTTTTTAACGTCATCTTCACTATAACCGAAAAGGCTTAATAACTTAAGCGCCCCGTCGTATGATTCAGGGTGAACAGCCGTATTATCTAAAATATTTTTACCGTCCGAAATTCTTAAAAAACCTGCGCATTGAGTAAACGCTTTATCTCCGAGCTTTTTAACCTTTTTAAGTTCGCTTCTGGAAGTAAACTTTCCGTTTTCTTCACGGTAATCAATAACGTTTTGAGCAATCGATTTATTAAGCCCTGCAACGTATGATAAAAGGGACGCGCTAGCCGTATTCAAATCAACGCCAACAGTATTAACGCAATCTTCTACCGTACCTTTTAACACTTCGTCAAGGCGAGCTTCAGGCATATCGTGCTGATATTGCCCTACACCGATAGATTTAGGATCAATTTTAATAAGTTCGGCAAGCGGATCTTGAAGTCTTCTTGCAATAGACACGGCAGAACGCTCCGAAACGTCAAAATCAGGGAATTCCTTTGCGCCAAGTTCAGAAGCCGAGTATACTGACGCACCCGCTTCACTAACAACTATGTAAGAAACTTTGGTGTCGCACTCTTTAATAAGATCTGCAATAAAAATTTCAGACTCCTTTGACGCAGTTCCGTTACCTATAGCAATAACTTCAACCTTAAATTTGGAAATAAATTTTTTAAGAGTTTCTTTTGCGTGCTCAATTTTGTCTTTTCCACCAAGAGTGGGATATACTACCGTTTTACCTAAAACTTTGCCCGTTTCATCAACGACTGCAATCTTACAACCAGTTCTAACACCAGGGTCAAACCCCATAACGACTTTACCTTTAAGCGGGGATTGCATTAAAAGCGGTCTTAAGTTATTTTCAAAAGTTTTAATTGCTTTTTCTTGCGCGTTTTCTGTAAGAACGCTTCTAACTTCTCTTTCAATTGAAGGCTCTATAAGGCGTTTATACGCATCTTCCGATGCCGAATCCATAAATTGTTTGAACGGAGAATTTTCCTTAACAATCGGCTTTTTAACTATACTTAAAGCAACGGTTTCAGGAATTGCAAGTTTAACCTTTAACACCCCTTCCTTTTCTGCTCGATTCATAGCAAGAACTCTATGCGCTTTGAGTTCAGGAAGAGATTCGGAAAACTCTTTATACATTTCGTATACACCCGCTTTCTCTCCATCTTCATCAACACCTTTAGAATATGCCGAAGAAACAACGCCAAGCCTACCGAACATTCTACGGAGAGATTTTCTAATATCGGCATCGTCACTAATTTTTTCAGCAATAATATCGGAAGCGCCTGCTAACGCAGTTTCAACACTATCTACACCAAGGTCTTCATTAATATATTCTCTTGCTAATTCTTCAAGAGATTTATCACTCGCATCTTGACTAAAAATAACTTCGGCGAGCGGTAAAAGACCTTTAGCAATAGCCTTAGTTGCCCTAGTTTCCTTTTTCTTTTTATACGGGCGATATATATCTTCAACCTCAGTTAAAGTTTCCGCATTTTCAAGGGCAAGTTTAATTTCATCGGTAAATTTACCTTGATCGGTAATAGATTTTTCAACTTCGCACTTTCTTGTTTCAAGGTTGCGAAGATAATTTAATCTATCAACTAAATTTCTAAGCACTTGATCGTCTATATGCCCGGTCATTTCTTTTCTATATCGAGCAATAAACGGAACAGTATTACCATCGTCAAGCAATGCAATTATATTTTCAGCGTGTTCTTTAGTAAGAGAAAACTCTTTAATTATCCTTTCGTTAATATTCATTTAAGTCTCCGTTTAAGTATAATATATGAATTATTTTCAAGATTATATTCATTTAGCGTTTTTCCGCTAATTAATTCTTCTAAACCGCCACAATCAACGGTAAAGGAGTAGTTTCCAGCATTCAAAATAACGGTTATTTCACAATCTTCGTTACGCCTTGTAAACGTGAAAACTCCATTTTCAGCGTATTTTATAGAGGTTTCGCCATGCTTAAACACGGCGTTATCACTTCTTATTTTAGAAAGCTTTTTAACGAGATTATATATATTCTTATTCCCGTTAAAAGTCATACAAGCGCGGTTGAACGGGTCTTTTGCACCTTCGTAGCCAAGTTCATCTCCATAATAAATAGACGGAACGCCGTAGATGGTAAATAAGAATACAAATGCCAACTTAACCCTTTCTCTAGCAACATCTTTTTGTGTTTTAGTAAGCGATAGCATCGAAGAAGACAATCTATCCTTTGGAATCTTTGCTCCAGATAATACGGTAAAAATACGCGCGGTATCGTGAGTTCCCAACAGATTCATAAGTAAATTCAATGCGCACGGCGGATAATTGTTAAGCTGCTGTAAAACCGTTTGTTTAAGTTCATCAACTTTACCAGTCGTTAAAAAATTGATCAACGCGTTTTTAAGTGGATAGTTCATAACGGAATCAAGCTCTTCGCCCAAGAAATATTCACATCGGCGTGAGTAGGCTATTTTATTGCTAGCATCTTCCCAAACTTCACCAATAATAACACCGTCAGGATTATTCTTTTTGACCGCTTTTCTTATCTTTTTAACAAAAGCGGAAGGCAATTCGTCAACAACGTCCAACCTCGTACCAAAAACCCCAAAATCAAAATACCTTTTTATAACCTTATCAGTTACGAAATTTTCAAAATCTTTAGAGTTTTTATTGATGGTTGGTAGCACGCTAATTCCCCACCAAGAAGTATATAGATTTGGAAACTTTTGAAAGGTATACCAATCGTAATACTTTGAATCTTTAGATTGATAAGCGCCAAGTTCATTGTACTTGCCGTATTTATTAAAATATACGCTATCGTCCCCGGTATGATTATATACGCCATCGTATATTATTCTTATACCCATTTCTTTAGCGGTTTTAACAAGATCGTAAAACTGCTCGTCAGTTCCTAAAAGTTCATCAAACTCAAGATAGTTAGAAGTGTCGTATCGATGATTAGAATAAGACTTTGAAACTGGGTTCAAATATATTGCCGTAACACCGAGTTCTTTAAGGTAAGGAAGTTTTTCTTCAATACCCTTAAAGTTACCGCCATAAAAATCATCGTTTAATATTTTACCGTTTTCATTAGGTAAAAAGTCAGGCATTTCACCCCACTTTTTCATATAAGGTTTAGGGGGAAGTTTTACTTTTTTAGATCTATTAAACCTATCTGGAAAAATTTGGTAAATTACCCCACCTTTAAGCCAATCCGGAGTAGAATAATTCTTTTTGTAAACCGTAAGTTGATACTTTTGTAGCGTTTTTTCGTCTTTATAACCTACGGGCGCTAAAAACTCATTTCTACCAAACAATAAACCGTCACATATAAAATAATAAAAATACAAACCTATTTCTAAATTTGAAACGGTAACCGAAAAGAAACCGCCCACCTTATCCATATCGTAAACGATTTCTTTGCCAGTTTTATCATTAAGCAAAATAAGTTTACACTCATCACCTAAAGCATCAACGCTAAAAGTAAGAGGGTTGCCTTTTTCAATTGATCCACGCCCGCTACTTAAATATTTTTTATCAAGCGGATTAAATAAAAATTTCATTTTACTTTACTACTTTTAAGTTCCAAATATCGTTAGCATATTCTCTAATCGCCCTATCAGCCGCAAAACGACCTGCGCCAGAGATATTAATAAGTGCTTTTTTAGCCCAAAGTTCTTTATCTTGATAATCTTTTTCAAGCCTTGCTCTTGCAGTTTGATAATCGTTAAAGTCAGCCATACACATATATGGGTCAGCAATTCTATTATTAGTGAGCAAATAGTCTGCTATCATAGAAAAACTTTCACCATTAAAACCACGCTTCAACGCTTCGATTACCTTTTGAAGTTTAACGTTATTATTATAAAATTCAGTTGAATTATAGCCTGAGTGCCAAAGTTCGTTTACTTCTTCGGTCTTTAAGCCAAAGATGTAAATGTTATCAAGTCCAACCGTTTCACTCATTTCAACGTTGGCGCCATCTAAAGTTCCAAGCGTCAACGCACCGTTAATCATAAACTTCATATTTCCCGTACCGCTCGCTTCTTTACCAGCAGTTGAAATTTGTTCGGAAACTTCCGCTGAAGGCATTAATTTTTCAGCAAGCGTTACGTTATAATCTTCAAGATAAACCACTTTGAGTTTTTCTCTAATTTTAGGATTTGGATTTTTATTAATATCTTCCGCCAAATAACAAATTAATTTAATAATTTGCTTGGCAAAGTAATAACCAGGCGCTGCTTTTGCCGCAAAAATAAAAGTCTTCGGAAGCATATGAAGGTCAGGATTTTCAATAAGGTCGTTATAAATTGATATAACGTTCATAGCGTTGAGTAACTGACGCTTGTATTCATGAAGTCGCTTTGCGTGCACGTCAAACAAGGTGTCTGGGTTTATAAGTATACCTCGTTTTTTATTAACGTAATCGGCAAACTGAGTTTTCTTTATCCCCTTAATTTCATTAATACGCTTTAATACGCTCTTATCATTTGTAAACGCTCCAAGCTTTTCAAGTTCGCTACCATCTTTAACGAAACCGTCGCCAATAAGGTCGGTAATAAGCATGGAAAGTTCTTTGTTAGATTGACAAAGCCATCTTCTATGCGCAATACCATTTGTTACGTTAGTAAACTTTTCAGGCGTTGCTTGATAAAATTCCTTAAAAACGCTCTTTTTGATAATATCGCTATGGAGAGCGGAAACGCCGTTTACCTTATGAGAACCAATAACCGAAAGATTCGCCATTCTAACTTGACCGTGGCTTAAAATTGACATTTTTTCAATTCTATCCCAATCTCCCGGATATTTACTCCACATTTCTCCACAGAAACGCTCGTTAATCTCTCTAATAATCGTGTATATTCTCGGAAGTCTTCTCTGAAGAAGATCTTCATTCCACTTTTCAAGCGCTTCAGGCATAACCGTATGGTTAGTATACGCTACCGTGTTGGTTACGATATACCAAGCGTCATCCCAAGTAAAATTATATTCATCCATTAAAAGACGCATAAGTTCAGGCACACAAAGCGCAGGATGCGTATCGTTGATATGAATAGCAGCCTTTTCGTGAAGATTAGTTAAGGTTCCATATCTTGTTAAATGGTCGTGTAAAATATTTTGTAAAGATGCAGAAACCAAGAAATATTGTTGCTTAAGTCTTAAAGATTTTCCTTCAAAGTGGTTATCCGAAGGATATAAAACTTTACCGATAAGTTCAGCCTCGTTATTCTCCTTCAAGCTCTCCATATAATTTCCTTCGGAGAAAGAGTGCATATCGAATTTATCAACCGCTCTCGACGCCCACAAACGAAGAACTGAAACGGCTTCACTATCCTTACCTGAAATCATCATATCGTAAGGAACTGCTTCAACTTCGTTATATTCAACCAAATTCGGTTTCATCCCGTTTTCAGTCCAATTTTCTAAAACTCTACCATCAAACTTAACCTTAAAAGTTTTATCCAAGCGTTGAGTAAGCCAAACTTCGCCACCAGGAAGCCAAATATCAGGGAGTTCCATTTGCCACCCATCAACGATTTTTTGCTTAAATAAACCATATTCATAGCGAATAGAAAAACCCATTGCAGGATAATCGCAAGATGCAAGCCCGTCCATATAACACGCCGCTAAACGACCTAATCCACCGTTTCCAAGACCTGCGTCAGGCTCTAATTCGTAAAGGTTTTCAATCGAAAAACCTTTTGAAGATAATATTTTATCAAAAGTATCTTCGAGCCCTAAGTTGTATATGCTATTTTTAAGAGTTCTTCCGAGCAAAAATTCCATACAGAGATAATATACTCTTTTACCCTTTGCATCTTTAATTTTATAATGATAATTCTTGCGCTTTTCAAGTAGAATATCTCTAACCGACATTGCTACCGCTTTATATAATTGTTCTTCGGTCGCCTCAGACAAGGTAACGCCGAAATATCTTGAAAGTTTACCGAGAAGTAAAGTTTCAGCTTCTTTCTGAGTCATAATAGTTTTGCCCATAAATCTCCTGTTTATTAAATGTTAATCTGTTAAATAAGTTTTTCGTAAACTTTTATATATTCTTTTGCAGACTTTCTCCACGAAAAATCAGTTTTCATCGCCGTAACCATAAGTTTTTTCCAAGTAGTTTTATCAGCATAAGTGAAAACCGCGTCTTTCAAAACGTAGAGCATTTCGTGAGCGTTGTAAGTTTCAAACCTAAAACCGTTACCACCCTTTCTTTCTAAATTGTAAGGGGTAATACTATCTGCCAACCCACCCGTTTTTCTAACTACCGGAACTGTTCCGTATCTAGCGGCTATCATTTGAGATAAACCGCAAGGCTCTGATTTTGACGGCATTAAGAATATATCAGCGCCCGAATATATTTTTGACGACAAGTCTTTATTGTATGCAATAACTGCCCTGCACTTGGTAGAGTACTCTTCTTGAACCTTTTTGAAAAAATCTTCGTATTGCTTTTCGCCTTTACCGAGTATTATGAGTTGAACTTTTTCACTTAACACGTCGTCAACCACACACTTAAGTAAATCAACACCCTTATGACCTACAAGCCTTGTTATCATAGCGATAATAGGAACGTCTTTTTCGGGAAGGCCAAGCATTTTTTGAAGTTCTTTTTTACACACCGCTTTACCAGATAAATCATCACTATTATAATTAGCAAACAATCTCTCGTCTTTTTCAGGATTATATACGGTTTGATCAATACCGTTTAGTATACCAACCGTCTTATACGACACTTCGTTTACTATCGGTGAAAGCCCGTGAGAGAAATAATCGTACTTAATTTCTTCCGCGTAAGTTGGCGATACGGTAGATAAAATATCAGTATACACCATTGCGCCTTTAAGCAAATTAACGCAATTATCATACTCAAGGTTAGCGTAACAATCGTCTGAAAGACCAAAAACGTCGCCTAAAAGGAACTTATCGTACTTGCCTTGATATTCGATGTTGTGAATAGTAAACATCGTTTTAATTTTATCGTAACCGTATTCGTTGCGATATAAAGTTTTAAGATAAATAATTGATAAAGCAGACTGCCAATCGTGAGCATGAACGATATCCGGATAATAATCAAGGTAAGCCATCATTGTAAGCGATGCTTTTGAGAAAAATGCAAACCTTTCACCATCGTCGTAAAAACCGTAAAGCCCATCTCTTTTGAAATAATACTCATTGTCAAGAAAATAAAACTTAACACCTTCGTATTTATATTCAAAAAGACCACAGTATTGGTTTCTCCATGAAAGTTCTACGTTAAAATTTCCAACGAAACGCAGTTTATCTCTATGAAGGGAAGAAAAATCCTTATAAAGCGGAATAACTACTCTAACGTCATACTCTTTACTTTTTGCAAGCGCTTTTGGAAGTGAACCGATAACGTCGGCAAGTCCACCAGTACCAGCAAAAGGGTTTGCTTCAGACGCAATAAACAATACGCTTTTTTTCTTTTGAATAACAACTTCCTTTTTAGTAACGTTAGCCATTTTTTCTCCTTAAATGATATTATTCTTACTAATGTAGAATGGATGAGTTTCGCAACCGGATAACACGCGCCTATCTTTAATTACAACGTTTTTATCAGTAACTATAGCGTTAAGTGAAACGTTCTCACCCGTAATAGTTCCCTGCATTAAAATTGAATTTTTAACAACGGTTCCCCTGCCTATTTTAACTCCACGGAAAATAATAGAATTTTCAACCGTACCTTCAATAATACAACCGTCTGCAATCAATGAATTTTTAACGCTTGCGTTAGCGCCGTAACGAGTTGGAGCGCTATCTTTAACCTTGGTATACACGTCAACCTTTCTAAAGATTTCATCTCTAACTTCTCTATTTAAGAACTTTAACGATTCGCTATAATAACTTTGAAGCGAATTAAGAGCAACGTAATAACCTTTGTGTTCGTGAGCAAAAATTCTTAAACTGTTAACGTTCTTTGCAAGCACGTCTTTACCAAAATGGCTAAAACCGTGCGAGAAAGCATCGGCGATCAAAGTTTGAAGTAAAGTTCTCTTAAGCAAGCACACGTTAGTGTATAAATTAATTTTACCCTGAACTCTCGGCGAAAAAGAAATTTCATTAACTCTATCGTCTTTATCAAGTTCGATTATCATCTTATTTTGAACGTCTTTCACTTCAACGGAATCTTTTTTGACGTAAACGAGCGTTATGTCGGCGTTTTTATCAACGTGTTCTCTTAAAATCTCGTCAAAATTTAAGGTGCAAACGCTATCGCAATCACTCATAACTACGTATTCCTCATTAGAACGAGCAAGGAAATTGCCTGCGCCTCTTAACGCTTCCAAACGAGTATTATATAAAACGTTTTCTTTAAGACCAAACGGGGGTAAAATATGTAAACCACCGCGTCTACGCGCTAAATCCCAATCCTTACCAGAACCAACGTGATCCATCAACGATTGATAGTTACTCTTTGTAATAAGACCTACTTTAGTAATGCCAGAGTTTACAAAATTTGAAAGAGCAAAGTCTATAAGACGGTATCTCCCGCAAAACGGAATTGAACCCATGGTTCTATCTTGAGTAAGTTCTGGAACGTTATTATCGTGAATATTTGAAAAAACTAAACCTAATGCGTTCATAATTTACCCCCTTACACGTCCTTTTCAACCATTGCGCCGGCTTCAACAACTTTGTTTTTGCCAACCGTAACTTCGCCACCAATTACGGTGATTTTCCTGTCATCCGTAACTTCGCCAACTTTTGCATTTTCTTCAATCACAGCGTTTTCTGCAATAATAGAATTAACTACAGTTGCTCCTTTTTTTATCTTGACGCCACTAAATATTATACTGCTCTTAACGGTAGCGCCTTCTTCAATTTCTACGTTATGTGAAAAAACTGAATTTTCTACCGTCCCGTAAATTTCACAACCGGAAATAATAGCACTATTAACAACCCTTGCGTTGTCACTTATATAATGAGGGGGCTCAATAGGATTTCTAGAACGAATAACCCAAGACTTATCGTCAACTTGGAAATTTGGAACGTCGCCAAGTAAATCCATATTAGCGTCGTACAAAGATGAAATAGTTCCAACGTCTTTCCAGTAACCTGAAAACTCGTAAGACATCATCTTTTCACCAAGCGATAACATTCTTGGAAGAACGTCTCCACCAAAGTCGTTCCTGCTACCTTCGAGTTTTTCGTCTTCTTCAAGGTATTTATATAATTTTTCCGCCTTGAAGATATATATACCCATAGACGCCAAATCAGATTTTGGTTGCTTGGGCTTTTCTTCAAATTGATAAATTTCTCCGTCTTCTTTCACGTTGAGAATACCAAATCTTGATGCTTCTTCCATCGGCACCTTAAACGCCGCAATAGTACAATCGGCGTTAGTTTGAATATGCCTATCAAGCATCTTTGAATAATCCATCTTATAGATATGGTCGCCAGATAAAATTAAAACGTGTTCGGGATTATATCTCTTAATGAAATACATATTTTGATATATAGCGTTTGCAGTACCCTTAAACCACTCCGAACCTTCTTTTGCTTGATACGGAGATAAAATATGAACGCCACCGAAGTTTCTATCCAAATCCCACGGTTGACCGTTGCCGATATACTCGTTCAAAATTAACGGTTGATATTGAGTTAACACACCTACCGTGTCAATACCTGAGTTAACGCAGTTTGAAAGCGGAAAGTCAATAATCCTATACTTACCGCCAAAGGATACGGCAGGTTTTGCTATTTTGTTAGTCAATGCGTAAAGTCTACTTCCTTGACCACCAGCCAAGAGCATCGCAACACATTTTTTCTTGTAAATCATAATTTACCCCCTTATGATAATTTTTCAAGATAAACAAACGAGAGTTTAGGCATATTAATAGTTATACCCGACTCTTTATTCCTATGTTTTTTGGCAACGTAAACTTGTTTTTTAAGCTTTCCGCTACCGCCGAATCTAATCATATCGGAATTAAACACTATTTTATACTTTCCTTCCTGAAGTTTAATGAAATAATCGTTAATATCCGCTCCGCTCATATTAATAACGGCAATAAGTTCGTTTCCGCTACCGTCGTTTCTAATAAAAGAATAGAGATTTTTATCCTTAAGATCGGCGTCTATCCATCTAAACCCGTCCCACTTATCATCAACTCTAAAAAGGGCGGGGGTGTTTTTATAAAACTCGTTAAGTTCCTTGTAAAAAACCCAAAGTTTATAGTGAAGCGGATAGTTGAGCAAGAAATATTCTAATCCTTCCTTATAATCCCACTCCTTAAACTGCCCAAACTCTTCACCCATAAAGGTGAGTTTTTTGCCTGGATGAGCCATCATATAACCCATAAACGCGCGATTCCCAGCAAACTTATCTTCATAAAAACCAGGCATCCTATCAAGCACCGATTTCTTACCATGAACGACTTCATCGTGAGAAATAGGAAGAATATAGTTTTCACTAAACGCATAAGTAAGTGAAAACGTGAGTTTATTATGATGGTAACTTCTAAATAACGGATCAGTTGACATATACGAGAGCGTATCGTTCATCCAACCCATATTCCACTTAAAGTTAAAACCTAACCCACCTTCGTGAACGGGACCCGTTACCTTGATATTAGCAGTAGATTCTTCCGCTATCATTAAAGCGTAAGGGAACCTTCCGAAAATCTCTTTATTAAGCTTATGAAAAAACGCAATGGACTCTAAATTCTTATTTTCGCCGTAAGGATTAGGAACCCACTCGCCAGGGCGCTTATCATAATCGAGATAAAGCATAGCGGCAACCGCATCAACTCTTAAACCGTCAACGTGGAACTTTTCAAAGAAGAATACTGCGTTGGAAATCAAGAAACTTTGAACTTCTTCTCTACCAACGTCAAAGTATCTAGTCCCCCAAACCTCGTTCTCTTGCCTATCTTTTCCTTGATATTCGTAAAGCGGAGTTCCGTCAAACTCAATAAGACCGTGCTCGTCTTTTGGGAAATGCGCTGGCACCCAGTCGATAATTACGCCTATTCCTTCTTTATGAAAGGCGTTTATTAAGGACATAAATTGCTTTGGAGTACCAAACCTAGAAGTGATAGCGTAATAACCTACTACTTGATAACCCCAAGACCCATCGTACGGATACTCGGATACGGGCATAAACTCAACGTGAGTATAACCCATTTTTTTAACGTAAGGAACAAGTTCTCGTTCTAAATCTTCGTAAGATAAATATTCTCCTTTATCCCTTCGTTTCCAAGACGCCAAATTAACCTCGTATACGTTCATTGGAGATTTTAAGTGATTTTTATTTTTTATGCTTTCAATATAATCGTAGTCAGACCACTCAAACCCTTCAATATCATAAACTTTTGAAGCGGTGTTCGGCGGAGTTTCAGAGTGAAATGCGTAAGGGTCTGCTTTCAAAAAAACATCGCCAGACTTTGAAGTTATAGCGTACTTATAATTATCGTACTCTTTAACCCCTTCAACAAAAATTTCGTATACGCCACTCGTTGCCTTTTGCATAACTGAAACAGTTTTATCCCAACCGTTAAAGTCGCCTACTACCGAAACGCTTTTTGCATTAGGAGCCCAAACTCTAAATATTACCCCGTTTCTTTTACCCGCAGTACAAAAATGTGCGCCTAAATAATCGTAGGCGGTAAAATTCGTTCCTTGATGAAAAAGATAACCTGGTAAGTCGTTTTTCATAGTTCGCCCCCTAAATATTTTAATACAAATATATTATAATATATTTTATTTCAAATTTCAATATCAAAATTAACTGTTTTTGACTGTTTTTGACAAATAAAAAAGCAAATCTTATCGATTTGCTTAAGTTAGTTAAAATATTAAATAATAACAAGCGCCTAAAATTGCGGGAATCATATTCGCTACGTTTATCTTTTTAATTTCTAAAAGGTTAAAACCTATTATAAACACGAATACTCCGCCAATAGCAGAAAGTTCTTGCATAAAGTTTGCTTGAGCCGTTAAATACGGGCCTATAAGCCCACTAAGTAAAGCAAACGCGCCTTGAATTACAAGAACGGGTATAGCTGAAAACATTACGCCAATTCCGTATTTTACAGTTAAAATTAACGCAACAGTTCCGTCGAGCACAGCCTTTATCAAAAGCGTTTTGGGTTCGCCAAGCCCAGACTCTATCGAACCGTAAATAACCATTGCGCCTATGCAAAATATCATAGTTGCCTGAACGAAACCTTCTGAAAACTTCCCATCTTGTTTAGAGTTTTTTGAAACTAACGTTTCAAGAGCGTTTCCCGCTTTATTAAACAATCCTTCTATATTTAGGAGCGTTCCTATAATAGAACCTATAGCAAAACTTATTATTAAAACGAGTATTCCAGCAGTTCCACTAACGGGTTTTATAGCATCTATAATACCAACAATCATTACGCAAACACCTAGCGCTTGCATAACTACTTTTTCAATTTTTTCATTGATAATCTTCTTGCATAATAACCCCACTAAAGAGCATGCGATTACTGCAAGAACGTTTACTAAAACACCTATCATTATCTTACAACCATAACAACAAATTTATCCCCGTCATACTTAACCTTTGAAACTAAATTAATTTTATTATCGTAAGTTACTGCTCTAACGGTAATCTCGCCGTTTTCCTTAAAAAATTTATATAAGCCTTCAGTTGCTTGTTCACTACCCATTGAATAGCAGTTAATAATATTTTCAACAGTATCAAACTTAACCGTTTCAACTGGCCGAGATCCGCCAAATAAATCTTTTTCTTCCTTAAAAAACTCAACTGACGCATACTCGCTACGCAAGTATTTTATAGTATGTTCAGCACAAGATTTAGCATCATCGCCAGCAAAATGAGCGTTTTGAAAACCAAAAGTCATAACCATTTCGTCAGGCTTTACAAATATTACTAAATCGCTACTACCACTTTCGTTTGGAAACCCCACAACTTTATCTTTACCATAATCTAAAACTACGGGAGAAAATTCACTTAAAGCGTTTTCTAAAAATTCAACGTTTTTCTTAATACTCATAAAAACATCTCCGTATGAACGTACATTGCCGATTTTTCAACTTTTTCAAATATATTCTTTTCGCCAAAAGGAAACTCTAAAACAAGCGGAACGGCAGGAAAAAATTGCTTAATATTTTCGTAAACCTTTAACAAAGAACAATCGCCTTTCCCCGCCTCAGCCACGGTTGATTTTTTACCGCTTACAGTATCTTCAGTAAAATCATCAAGACAAACGGATAAAGACCTATCTTTTAAGTGATATCGTTGAACGTATGGAGCAAGCGAAGAAACTGCCGTTAAGGGATCAACGTCATACAATAAGAAATTACCGCCGTCGAAAATCAAATGCAATCCTTTAACAGACTTCAAAACGTCTAAAGTCGACGCTTCATCGTTAAAGGGATAGTTTTTAACTCCAACGTTTTCAATCCCAATAGAAACGTCAAAAGTTTCAGCGTATTTTACAACTCTTCTTAAATTTTGCTTAAGATTATAAACAGCCAATTCATCGTATCCGCCATTTATAAATTCCGGTAAAAACATAATTTGCTTTACCTTGTACTCAACCGCAAAATCAACGATTTCAAGGGCTTTTTTGAGATTGTTTTGTTCTCCCAACGGACAAAATGCAAAGATGGAATCAACAGATAATCCCGAAATTAAAATTTCTTTTAAGTAGGAATTTTCGCCAATTAACCTCTCGTATTTTACGTCAAGAGAAGTTATACCAATGCTCTTCAACTTATATAGAGTTTGTAAAACGTTAATATTAAGTTCTTCTTTGATAGCAAGAACGTTTTCAAAATTTATTCCAAGTTTTTTCATAATATTATTTGATTTATTTAAGTTAAATTAGTTTGGCCGTTACCATAAATTTCAGCAAAACGAGCCATAAAAGACGGAGCCTCGCCGTTTACCTTTAAGTGTTCAACCGAGCCGAAAGTAAGCATTCTAAAGGTTGCTTTACCCTTTTCGCGTTCTTCCGTAACTATCGTAGTTACCGAACTTGGTTGCGCGCAAGAAAAATTGAGAAATGTTGCAGGCGAAATGTTAAAAAGGTAAGATAAAAGATAACTTTCAAGCCCAAAATGGCAAACTAATACGATATGATCGTAATTAGGGTTTACCGCATTAAAATAAACTCCATTTTTCTCGTAGCCATGCCTTTTTAACAGTTTAGTAAATTCTTCGTTAACGTAGTTAAAGCGATTCACAGCATCTTCGCCACCCATCTCTTTAACCGACATTACGCTATTCCTATTAAACAAATCGGGATTAGAATCTAAAACTGATGGTAACATATCCCAGTTAAACGGATCGAACTCATGCAAAAAGTCAAGTTCTTCATAACTTTTCAAATTATTATATTTAATTATACCGTCAGCCGTATATTTAGCCCTATTAAGCGGAGAAGAATAGATAAAATCTATCTTTTCGTTTTTAAGATACTTACCAAGGTAATCTGCTTCCAAAAAGCCTTTTGCGGTGAGTGTATTATTATCGTAATCGGGTTCAGCGTGTCTAATTATCGTTAATTTCATATAGCCATAAATTAATTAAAAGGGGGATTTGCATCCCCCTTTTAATTACATTGATTCGTGTATAGTACGAGATATAACGTCATCTTGTTGCTCTTTAGTGAGCTTGATGAAGTTAACTGCATAACCTGAAACTCTGATAGTGAGTTGAGGATATTTTTCAGGGTGTTTTTGCGCGTCAAGTAACGTTTCTCTATTGAAAACGTTTACGTTAAGGTGGTGACCACCGTCAGCGCAGTAAGCATCTAACATATTTACTAAATTTTCAACTTGTTGCGACATATTTATTCTCCTTATATATTATATTGATTTTTTAATTATTAGTCTTCCTTACCAAGTGAAGCAGGAGTGATTGAGAAGGTGTTAGAAATACCGTCTCTTGAGTGTTCATACGGAAGTTTAGCAACAGATTCAAGTGAAGCTAAAGCACCGTGAGAATCTCTACCGTGCATCGGGTTAGCGCCCGGAGCAAGAGGTTCGCCTGATCTTCTACCATCAGGAGTATTACCAGTCTTCTTACCGTATACTACGTTTGAAGTAATTGTTAAGATACTCATAGTAGGAACTGATTCTCTATAAGTATAGTGTGTTCTAATCTTGTTCATGAAACGCTTAACGAGATCAACTGCTAATTCGTCTACTCTATCGTCGTTATTACCATATTTCGGGAAATCGCCTTCAATTCTGAAATCGGTTACGATACCGTCTTCGTTACGGATAGGATATACTTTAGCGTACTTAATTGCAGAAAGTGAGTCTGCTACGCATGAAAGACCAGCAATACCAGTAGCGAAGAATCTTCTAACCTTACTATCATGGAGAGCCATTTCAATTGCTTCGTAAGCGTACTTATCGTGCATGTAGTGGATAAGGTTTAAGGTATTAACGTAAAGGTCAGCAAGCCAAGTCATCATATCATCGTATTTTTCCATAACGTCATTAAAATCAAGAGCGTCATCAGAAGTAATTGCTTGATATTTAGGACCAACTTGCATTGGTTTACCAGTTACTTTATCCTTCATAAGTTCATCTTTACCACCGTTGATAGCGTAAAGTAAACACTTAGCAAGCTTAGCACGAGCGCCGAAGAATTGCATATCTTTACCAGAAATCATACAAGATACGCAACATGCGATACTGTAATCATCGCCCATTTCAGGACGCATAAGGTCATCTGATTCATATTGAATAGAAGAAGTTTGAATAGAAATCTTAGCGCAGAAGTTTTTGAAGTTCTTAGGAAGATTTCTAGACCAAAGTACGGTAAGGTTGGGTTCCGGTGCAGGTCCTAAGTTAACGAGAGTGTGAAGTACACGGAAAGAGTTCTTAGTTACAAGAGGTCTACCGTCAACACCCATACCACCGATAACTTCAGTTACCCATGTAGGATCGCCTGAGAAAAGTTCGTTGTAAGATTGAATTCTCATAAATCTTACCATACGAAGTTTCATTACGAAGTGATCCATAAGTTCTTGCGCTTCAGATTCGGTAAGAACGCCGTTCTTAATATCTCTTTCAATATAAATATCAATGAAAGTAGAAGTTCTACCAATACTCATTGCAGCGCCGTTTTGATCTTTAACTGCACCAAGGTAACCAAAGTAAAGTGCTTGAATCGCTTCTTTAGCAGTAGTTGCAGGCTCACTAATATCATAACCGTAAGCCTTAGCCATTTCTTTAAGACCTTTAAGAGCCTTGATTTGTTCAGAAATTTCTTCTCTATCTCTAATCTTATCAGGCATCATTTCGCCCTTAATTAAAGATTTATCTTCTTCCTTTTTCTTAATAAGGTAATCAATACCGTAAAGCGCTACCCTACGATAGTCACCGATAATTCTACCACGACCATAAGTGTCGGGAAGACCAGTTAAGATGTGAGAAGAACGAGCCGCTCTCATTTCAGGAGTATACGCATCGAATACACCGTCGTTATGAGTTTTTCTGTACTTAGTGAAAATATCCTTTACTTCTGGATCAATTTCATAACCGTACATAGCAAGAGCTTCGCTAGACATCTTAATACCGCCGAACGGTTGAAGTGAACGCTTAAGCGGAGCGTCAGTTTGAAGACCTACGATTTTTTCAAGGTCCTTATCAATATAACCGGGAGCGTGACTTGTAAGAGTTGATACAACTTTAGTATCAGCGTCAAGTACGCCACCGTTTTCTCTTTCTTTCTTGAAAAGTTCTAAAACTTCTTCCCAAAGCTTCTTAGTCGCATCAGTTGCGGGAGCAAGGAAAGTATCATCTCCTTCATAGGGAGTGTAGTTCTTTTGTATGAAGTCTCTAACGTTTACTTCGTCATTACTCCATTTACCGGGAATAAATCCATCCCAACCTTTGTATTGTTTCATATTAGTACTCCTTAAAAGTTTTTTATAATCGTGGCATAAAGCCTTTATTATCAATTTTATTTCTTTTGAAGATGTTCTTCAACCATAGCATCAAGCCAAAGTTCGAATATCTCTTGCGGTTGAAAACCGACCGCCCTAGCAAATTCTTTACCATCGTCAACCAACAAGACGGTAGGAACTCTTTCAATTTGATACTCTTCTAAGAAACCCTTCGTATCTTCACTCGCCTCAATATGAAGTAAAGATATATCGTTCCTTGCGTGCACAACTTCAAACAACATCGGCATCAAAGTCAAACAATTAGCGCAAGATTCCCCACTAACTTCAATTACTTGTAGCCCTTTGAGATGTTCTTTATAATTTTTATCGTTGATCACTTTGAAACTCCTAATATTTCTTTGGCTTTAATTACGCTATCTTTACTAGGTGGTTGAACACCTTTAAGCGCGTAATCTATACCTAATTTTTGATACTTAACTTCGCCCATAGTATGATAAGGCAAAACTTCAACCTTCTCTACGTTCAAAGTTTTAATAAAATTTGAAAGTTTTTGCAAACTTTCATCATCGTCGGTATACCCTGGAACTAAAACGTGGCGTATCCAAATTCGCTTCCCACGAGAACTAAGCCATTTAGCATATTCTAACGTGTTCTTATTATCTACTCCCGTGAGTTCTTTATGCTTAACCCCGTCAATATGCTTTATATCTAATAGATAAAGATCAACGTACTTGTCGAGTTCCTCGTGTTTTTTAAGAACCGTTTCATCTAAACTGTTAAAAGTATACCCGGAAGTATCAACCGCAGTATTAATACCGTACGACTTAACCGATTTCAAAAGTTCAGTTACAAAATCTATTTGAAGTAAAGGTTCTCCACCAGATACGGTAACGCCACCTTTTTCACCGTAATAGGACTTATAGCGTATAATTTCTTGCGTTAGATTTGAAATCGATCTTTCTTCACCATCAGTCATAAGCCAACTATCCGGGTTATGGCAATATTTACAGCGAAGCGGACAGCCCTGCATAAAGACTACGAATCTTATACCCGGCCCGTCTACCGTACCGCCTGAAAAAACAGAGTGAATTTTACCAATCATACAAATCCTTAAGTTAAAAATTTTTCCACAAAACATTATAACACAACATATTGCGTTTGTAAATACATATTTACAATAAATTTTGTGATTTATGCTATTTTTTTACTTACTAAATTATCAAGCCTTGAGCGTTGCTTTTCATAACAAAGTACCGCCCACTCTTTACCTACAACGCTAAACAATGAAGAAATGAGCAAAGAGTTAAAACTACTCGACAATAAATTATCAGCCAAAAGTTTACCTGCGCTTGCCGGGCTAAAAATCCTTGATAACATAAAACAAAATTCTAAAACGCTAGATAAAATTATTATCGAGGTTTTGCCTCTAAAGTTTTGAAAGCTTTTACTTACCGAAATTAAGTGAGCAAACGAAGATAAATTTAGCGTTTTAAGCCAAATTACGTTTGAAGAAAGGCAAATTGCGTTTAGCCTTTTAACAAGTTGTTTTAGCATTAAAATAATTTCGTTCTTAGAGTAATTAAGATACCCACCAGAACCTTCAAAACAATTTGAAATTTCTTTAATGAGTGAGATTGAAATTTCTTTCAAAGAATCGCTTTGAGAAATAAATGAAAGCTCATTGAGCTTAAAGAATTTTCTAACTTTATTACGCCTTTTGATTTTAGCGTTTTTCTTCTCAATAACAGCAAATTCATCGTACCGTAACGCGTGCTTTGAAATCACGCCTTCGCACTTCTTACTTAAGTAAAATTCTTCGATTTTATGGTAATTTTTAGAACTTTCTTTAACTATGTTTTTAGCCACTTTCATGGCGTAAATTTTAACCGCGATAGAAAACCCAAAAAAGACGGAAGATATTATAAAAAATATATAAATTATCCTAAAAAGAACGCTTAAAAACTCAGTCATTTCAAGTTTCCTCCGCTATCTTTATCAGAATAATCACGCCCGCTTTTCGAGTAAATTTCAAACGCCTTAAGCCCTATAAATTTAACAACGTCGTCAGCCGTTTTTTCAATCTTTGAACGAAAAACGTAGGCTGTTACTTTAGCTATTTTTTCGCCTGCTTTTTTGAATAAACTAAACTTTTTTTCCTTTTTATTTTCAACTATCTCTTCATTGGAGTTTATCGCCTTTTCAAGAGCAGTTTCAACAGTTTTAAGGGGTTTATCTTCAATCTTCAAAAGCTTAAATAGTGGCGAAATTTTACTATCAAGTAAATCTATCGCCCTGTCAATAATCTCTATCGCATCGTAAACGGTATAACCTAAATAGTAATAGTTTTCATCGCGATTACCGTACCTTGTTGATATATCTTTTACAACGCATGCAGCATCACTTTTAAGATTTTTTAAGTTTTGAGAAAAAGATTTTTTTACGTCGTATGAAAAACTATAGGTGTTTTTTACAAAATATTCAGTCGCTCTTTCATCACAAGAAATTTCGTTTCTTACAAGTCTTTTAGTCTTATTTGAAATCTTACAAAGAGCTATAAGATACAAAATTCCGTAAACGATATAGAATAAAATTACACCAAAAACAAAACAAATAACTAACGTTATAAGCTTTATATTCGTTTGATAAATTGACGTTGTATACGCAGAAATTAAATAAGAAACTACAAAAACAATTAGTATAAGCAACGTTTTGGCAACGTTTTTTAGCCTAAACTTTTTGTTTATGTTATTGTTTTTCATTATATTTTAAGTTTGAAAACAAATTTTTTAACCGTTTCTTCTTCGCCTGCAACAACGTTACCTATATGAAGATCGTTTGGGAAAACCAAAGCGAAATTCTCACCATTGAGAACTACTGAATTATAGTAAGGAGCGGTAAAAAACTCAACGTCTTTTTGCTTGTTATATTCGGTTGCTTCTTCACCAAGATCTATCGCTTGGAATAAGAAAGTTTCCGATCCCTTAACTAAAAGTTGTAAGTCAAGATACTCTCTGTGGGCTTCAAGTAAAACTTCTTCCGGCTCTTCGTGAGTAACGTATTCCATAACTTTTAAGGTGCAATCATCGCCCAAATCGTATTTTCCAATTTCAACGCTTGCTAAATCATTTTCCTTAATAAAATCAACCGCTTTTTGAACGTTTGGAACGTATAAATACCTGTCTAAATTTTTAATGCTATCTGAAATCATTTATTTTTACCAACCTTATTTACAATGTATTCGGCGTATGCTTTTGCAACGTTAACCCCACACACTTCGTCCATAGTAGAGAAAAAAGCATTTGAATTAACTTCGCAAACAATAGGCTCGCCGTCTTTTCCTATTAACAAATCTATACCCATATAGTCAAGGTCTAAAACGTTTGCAACTTTTTCAGCTATCTCGATATATTCTTTAGCAGGAGAAACTTTTTTAGCTTTACCACCTAAAGCAGAATTTGAACGAAAATCGCTCTCCGAATAGCGTTCCATTGCCGAATAATACTTTTTGCCTATGCAAATTATTCTAATATCCCTACCGTAACTTGAAGATATAAACTCTTGGTATATTTTAGGCTCGAACGAGTTTTGATTGATAAAATCAATTAATTCTTGCTTAGTATTAATCAAAAACACGCCTTTGCCAAGCGAACTAAAACTCTTTTTCGCTACGAGCGGTAACGAGAGTTCGTCAATTATTTTTTGAACGCCGTTTTCATCTACTTTAGCGCCTTTAGTAAAACATAAAGGTGCGGAAAAGGTTTTAGGAACTTTTACAGATTTTCCCGATAATGAAATTATCGTAAGCAACTTATCATCGCAAATCTCAATTGAACGAGGCTTGTTAAAAACGGGGATTCCCTGCGTTTCAATCATAGCGCCAAGATATTTATCTTTATCTAAATAAACGCAAAAATCATAATCTTTATACGGCGTAATTACGTTAGCGCAATCGTCCAAATAACAATCGTAACCATTATAAACAACGTCTACCGCCACGCCTAAATTTTCAAGTTCACGTTTAATTGAACCAACTTGATATTCAAGTTGCTCCGCATTAAAATACGCGTTTCTAACAATAAAACCTTTCATCTCTTAAAACAATTTAATTCATCGTCGTAAACGTAACCGATAGATAAAAGTAAACTTTCAAGTTCTACCTTATCTACGCCTTCAGACAAACAATAGTCCTCAATCGAACTATATTTATCTCTAAGCGCGGTGTTTACTACACTTAATAACAAAAACGGATCTTTAATCATAAATTAGAAAACGCCTACAGAGTAGGCGTTAAATCAAAATTAATAATTTTCTTTTCTAACTTCAAAGTACGCCTTAGGATGTGCACAAACGGGGCAAACTTCAAGTGCTTTTTTACCTTTGTGAAGATGGCCACAATTTCTGCATTCCCAAACAACTTCTTCATCCTTTTCAAACGCCTTAAGATCTTTTACGTTAGCAAGAAGAGCAAGATATCTTTCTTCGTGAGTCTTTTCAATATTAGCAACCATTCTAAATTGAGCGGCAAGAGCTTTGAAACCTTCAGCGTCTGCTTCTTCTGCCATACGCTTATACATTTCAGTCCATTCACCGTTTTCACCAGCAGCAGCCGCGATAAGGTTTTCAGCAGTATTACCAAGTTCACCAAGGTGTTTGAACCATAATTTAGCATGTTCTTTTTCGTTATCAGCAGTTTTTAAGAAAATTTCAGCAATTTGTTCATAACCTTCTTTCTTAGCTACACTTGCAAAATAAGTGTATTTATTGCGCGCTTGGCTTTCGCCTGCAAATGCCTCTCTTAAATTCATTTCAGTTTTTGTACCTTTAAGTTCCATAATATTCTCCTATTATCTTTATTTTTATAATTATACGGCTCTGCCGTTTATTACTTATTTACAATCGTGGCACACGCCCTTAATCGTAACGTTAAATTCCTCTATTAGATTATCATTTTTGAATTCATCGCTACAAAGCCCGGATAAATCTACTCCATTTATATCAATAACCGAATTGCATTTACGGCATTGAAAGTGAGCGTGATAGCAAAGCGTCTTATCAAACCTATCGCCACCGTCAACCATAACCCTTTGAATTTTACCTTCTTTACAAAGCGCGTTAAGATTACGATATACCGTGGCAAGGTTAATTGACGGCATAAGTTCTTTAGCTCTTGCAAGAACCATCTCAGCAGTTGGATGATCCGAACTTGTTGTTACAGCCGTTAAAACAACCTCTCTTTGCTTTCTCATCAATCTCTCCTTATATTGTAATTTTATACTCAACTCAACGTATTGTCAATAGACAATAACACTTTTTACCAAATTTTCAACCATCTTTTATTTTATCAACGTTTTTTATAATTGATAATGATTATCACTATCATTATTATATTCAAAGAAAATATTTTTGTCAACTACTTTTTTGAAAAAAGTTAAAAAAAATTCATTTTATTTTACGAATATTATTATTGATTTTAACGCCAACCTATGCTAAAATAAAGACAATTAAAAATAGGTGGCTATATGAAACACGTTTTTATTATCAACCCAATTGCTGGATTTGAAAATTCATTTACTAAATTATCCGAAAATTTACGAGCATTCAAAGATAAATACGACATAACTATTTACGTTACTTCAAGCGTTAAAGACGCCACAGAATATTCAAGGGAATTTACCAAAAATCACCCCAACGATGAGATTAGGTTTTATTCTTGCGGTGGCGACGGCACGCTTTTTGAAGTTGTTAACGGAATAGTTGGCCTTTCTAACGCAAGCGTAACTTGTTATCCTTGCGGTAGCGGTAACGATTTCGTTAAGTCCGTTGGCGGAAAGCAAAGGTTTTTAGATCTTGAAAAATTATTTAATGCAAAGAACGAACAGGTTGACCTTATTAAAATTAACGATAAATTGTATTCGTTAAACGTTATAAACATTGGATTTGAAGCAAAAACTTGTCAAGTTGCAAATATGCTCAAAGGTAAATCTAAACACCCCTATACTCGCGGGATTGCAAGCGCGTTGTTTACGAGTATGCTTAACCATATTACTGTAGAAGTTGACGGAGAAGTTCTCAATCCAAACGGCACACTTCTTCTTTGTACGTTTGCAAACGGTGGCTACGAAGGTGGAAAATATAAATGTGCTCCGAGATACAAAATTAACGACGGCCTTATTGAAGTTTGTTTAGTTAAACCCATATCCGTCTTTAAGTTTTTAAGCCTTGTTAAAAAGTATGAAAAGGGCGAACATTTAGACGATAAAAAACTC
Organism: Christensenellaceae bacterium; assembly: GCA_045651665.1. Lineage (GTDB taxonomy): Bacteria > Bacillota > Clostridia > Christensenellales > Borkfalkiaceae > HGM11412. The sequence continues at coordinate 19,642 of JAZRSR010000023.1, read as the reverse complement.
GCAAACATTATCAAATACAAGCAAGCAAAAAAGATTAAACTTACTTCAAATAAAGAATTTTTACTCTGTGTTGACGGCGAAATCTACTCTTCAAAGGAATTTAATTTGGAGATATTCCCTAAAGCGCTTAATTTTGCTCTTCCAGATAATCAATAATTTTCTATAATTTGACAAAAAACTCGGTAACGTATTAAAAAATTAAGCTTATAATGTTTATATGCTAAATCAAACGATATACGCCGTAATCCCATCTTTTGAACCGCCTTACGCTTTTGTTGACTACGTTCAACGGCTACTTGACGGCGGAATTACAAAAGTTTTTATAATAAACGACGGATCTAGTGAAAAGTACGACGGCGTTTATAATCAAATATCAAATATTGAAGGCGCAACCTTACTTACCTATGATAAAAACCACGGTAAAGGTTACGCCTTAAAATATGCCTTTAATTATATAAAGAAACACTTCTCCTCCCCTTACGTTATCGTTACCGCCGATTGCGACGGGCAACACAAGGTTGAAGACGTTCTAAAAGTTTCTAAAACTGCGTTAAAAAATGAAAACGGATTAATACTTGGAGTTAGAGATTTCAACGCTGAAAACGTACCTAAACGCTCTAAAATAGGCAACGTAAGCACTCGCAGGCTATTCAAACTACTATACGGCATGAAAATTACCGACACCCAAACAGGACTAAGAGCGTTTTCACATAAACTTATAAGCAAAATGATTAAAGTTAGCGGTAACCGTTTTGAATACGAAATGAACGTATTAATCTCCCTTTATAATCAAGACGTTCCGTTTATTGAAACTAAAATTAAAACGATATACGAAAAAAAGAGCGAAGACGTTGATAAACGCTCACATTTTAAGACTGTATCAGATAGCATTAAAGTTTGGGGCGTTCTTCTTAAAAATATCAATAATTACGTTCTAGTAGTTGTCATATCTTTAGTAATTGAACTTCTTGTTTTTACTATTGGGGAATATTTTTTATTCAGCAGTTTAACTCCTCAAATATGCACGTTGTTTTCCACTTTAACCGCAAGGGTTTTATCATCAATATTTAATTATTTACTTAATTTTAAGTACGTTTTTAACGGAAAAGGAAAAACAACCATAATTAAATATTACGTTTTATGGTTTACGTTACTTACGCTTTCTTACTTTTTTACTAACTTATTTGGAAACGTTTTAGGCCTACCCATACTTCCGTTTAAGATATTAACCGACTTTGTTCTTTCAATATTTAGTTATAAAATACAAGCAACTTGGGTGTTTCGGCATAATACAAAAAAAGGATAACGCGCACGTTATCCTTTTTTATTGCACTTTATTATTTATGTTTAATACTAAAAATAAAAAAACGGTAGAAAACTACCGTTTTAATATTACTTATAAAATTCTTCAATTCTTGCTTCTTTAATACCGTTTCTAATACAGTAATCTTGAGCTTCAGAACCTTCGTCACAATAAACGACAACCTTTTCTTCGCAACCATCGAACAAGCCCCAACCTAAATCGGTAACCGAACTAGGAATAATAACTTTATCCAACCTAGTGCAACCTCTAAACGCGCAATCGTCGATTTTAGTAACGCTATCTGGAATTTCAATTTCATCTAAACTTAAACAGTTACAGAATGCGCCTTCGCCAATTTCAGCAACGCTATCAGGCATAGTTATTCTAGTTAATTTACAATCACAGAACGCCCAATCGCTAATTACGGTAACGCTATCGGGAATATTATATTGAACTTGACGGCTATTTGCTGGATAGGTTATTAAAATTGATTTATTCTTGTTGAATAAAACGTGATCATTTCCTTCTGGAGCGTTGGGAACTGATTTGTATTGCATATTCTTTGGAGCAACCTTAATAGACTTCAACTTTTCACAGCCCTTAAACGGAGCATCCGCAATACTTACAACGCTTACAGGAATTTCAATTGTAGTTAACGACCTACAATTTTTGAACGCGCTCTTACCAATCTTTTTAACGCCTTCCGGCAATTCAATCTTTGAAAGAGAAACACAGCCGTTAAATACTAAATCGTCAATCTTTGTAACGGTACTTGGAATTTCAATATTAGTTAAACCAACACAGTCAGAGAAAGCGTTTTCTCCAATAATAGTAAGCTTAGAAGGTAATTTAATAGTTTCTAAAGCTTTACAAGAGTTGAATATACCACCATATAATTCAGTTAAACCATCGGGAAGTTGAACGTCTTTTAACTCCGCACAGTTTTCAAACGCTCTTTCCCCAATCTTAATGCAATCGTTATCAACAACCAACTTTCGCATTTTAACACAGTCACGGAAAGCGCTTTCGCCTATTTTAGCAGTTCTCACAGGAACGTGCATTTCTTTAAGATTAGAACAACCTCTAAACGCTTCCGCTCCAATTTCTTCTAAAGTATCTGGGAGAAGGATATTCTTTAAGGCTTTTCTTTCCTTAAAAGCCTCCGCTTCAATTTTACGAACGTCGTTACCCTTTTCATCTTTACCAACTTCTATGTAGTCGCCGTTATCTTCACATTTCGTTAATACGCCGTCGCTAATAGTTAAACGGTCCATCGATTCAGGGGGAAGGTCTCTTACCATAGATGAAATTAATTTGTCCATATCTTTAATATTGCTGTGATGCGTGTTTTGGAGTAAGAACGTAAACGCAGGAGGAACACTACTATCATCGTCAAGATAAATAGGATATAAACGCTTACCGTATTCACGAGCAACGATAATTTCCATACCGCAATAAGCAGATCCCATTGAAGATTTTGATACGAATAATAAAATTCCTGAACTGTTTTTAATTCTTTGGCGAAGTTCATCTCTAAAATCATTACCGTTTTCACAAGATTCATCATACCAAATACGGAACTTCTTTTCGTGTAAAATATCTAAAACTTTGTATACGTGTTTAGAATCTCTGTGCGAGTAACTAACGAAAAGGTAGGGTTCGTTTCCCGTATACGCATCAAAATTAGTTTTATAAACAACCTCAACCTTTTTTTCCGTAGGTTCAACCTTTACGGCTTGTTTAGTTGTTTTAGTGCTTGTATTAGCCATTTTATTATCTCCTAATATTATTTAACCCTTGCATATAATTTTTAGAAATTATAGCACACAAAATTTAAGATTGCAAGAATATATTAATTAAAAATTTGTTATACGCTAAAATCAGTTGAAACGAACGTAAATAGTTGCTGTGTCTGGATAAGAATATACTCTCGCACCAGTCTCAAACAATTTAGTTGCTTTTTTCTTCTTGCATAACGCTTTTGCTTTGTTGATAATCTTCGTCATATTTGCTTTATTGTTCAATTGATTAGTAACGTACGACATAAGCGCTTTATCGTGACAGCGGAACGGAATTACGAAATTACCCATTTCCTTGGCATCGTAAGTGCTAGCGGTTCTAGCAAACGCATTTGCAATAATATTTTCATCATACCTAACAAGATAAGATTTTCTAAACCTGAAGTATTCGTGATTAGTATCGGTAAACTCTTCAAGGTCTGGATAATAAAACTTGTTTGGCGTGTGGCAGAATTTTTGTTCTGGACTTGTAAGCAATAATTCCTTGTAAGGCACGCAACAATAATCGTAACATATATCGTTTGCGTTTGCTTTGCCGGTTGAAGTGTTAGAAGAATCACCCCAAGTTGCGTCAAGATAGTAAACGTATTTCCCTATCTTCAAGGCGTTGAACGCGTGGCCTGAATTATTTTCAAATTCACTCGTTACGCAAGCGCAACTAATACCAACCGACTGAAGTAAATATTGCATTGCAACCGCATAGCCCGCGCAAACGACTTTCTTATGCACGAGCGCGCTGTGAAGAGAACGCAAATTATCGTCTCTACTAAGATCGGCAACTCTACCGCGTTTTTTCTCACTCGTAAGGCCAACCCCGTCGTAATCAAGTTCTAGAATAAGTCTTCTATAGATAGTTATCAACGCATCGTACGGTTTAGTCTTTTTAGTGATACCGCGAGTAAAATACTTTGCAGCTTTTTTAAGTTCTGCTTTTTTTCTCTCAATATCTTTAACGTCTATTTGCCCGTCTTCAGTAACGCATCTATATAATATTTCAACGTTTTCAACGAAAATGTTTCCGTCTGGTAAATTTTGCCCCCAAACTCTAAAACTACTTATCCAGAAAAGTTCGGGATAGTCGTCTCTAACGTATCTAAAAATACGCTCTACTTCGTCAAAACTTGAAATCCCACACGACGAAAACTGCTCGGTGTCATACGCAAAAGCGTGCCTAACGATTTCATTGTAAAGTTTAATCTTGGGATTTGAATCTTCTTCGTCTTCGTATTCAAGATAAACCTTTTCTTTAGTCTTCTTCAAAGAAGGCTGTTTATTATTTTCATCTTTATTCTTTTTTCCAAAAATACCCATAATCAGCCTCCTTATTAGATTTCTTCGTCAACGGATTCTTGATCGCCATCAGTTACCGCAACCTCAGATTGAGTTTCTTCTTCGGGTAAATCGTCTTCTTCGGTAGAGTCGTTAACCGGATTTATCTCCTCATCTGAATCGTCGCCAGTCGGCTCGTCTTCTTCCGTTCTATCGTCTGAAGACATCTTATCTTCCCCTTCCGTAATCTTATCTCCACGCAAGTATCTCTTCCAGAATCTTGGTGTTTTCATCGGGTCGTAAAGTTCTCCCGGCTCTTGATCGGAAATTACGTTGTCAGTTTCAGAATCGTCGATAATTTCAAGATATTTTTCACGCATGAATACGAAACTTGACTTACAAGTTGCGCCTTCTACTTCAATCGTTTCCCTAAACTGTTCAACGTCAGAAGACATATTGACGTCATACTTTTCAGTAATCATGTCAATCTTTTTGTCGTAGCCTTTAAGTTTTAAGTATTTAAGTTCTTCGTATTCAAGTTGAGCGTCAGCGTAAGATATAAGCAACTCGTTATCGTGTTGCCACATCTTAATTATACCTCTTAAGATAGCGCACTCAATAGCAACTCTTGGGGTTTCTCCTTCAACGTAAATTTCACGTAAATCAAAGTCAACCCTATAATTGATTTGAGAAATCGTCATATCTTCTGCAGTAAAGGCTCCATCGTTAAACTTAACTTTAGAATTACCGAACATAACTTCAGGATATTCTTTTTCAAGATATTCTCTAACCGCTTGTTCAGCTTCTAAAAGTTCGCTATCAGTTCTAACGCTTTGTTTATCGCAATCAACGCAAATAAATCTACCGTCGTCAAGTTTAAGGTATCTGCCACTTTCTAATACGTTTCCGCAGAACGAACATCTTTCAGGATTTTCTTCAACAAAATTATCCCCTGCAGTTTCGTAATCGTGAACGCCAACTTCACTTAAGATGATATTATAATCGCCTAAGAGATCACAACATTTATCAACGTCAAAACAATCGGCAAGTTTATCAGCGCCAAAGTAGATATAGTGATTAAGTTCCGGGCGAAGTTTTAACCAATGAAGGTATGAATAAACGTTCGCCAAGAATTCGTGCATGTAATGACCGAACTTATCGTAGAACCAATCGAGAACGCCAACGTCTTCAGCACAGTCGTTAATAAACAAGAACTGCATTTCTCTCTTGTAACTTTCATCGCCTTCTTTCTTTTCAATACTATGGTTAGTAAGGTAAGGATACAACGACTTAACTCTACCTAAATAATCATTAGGTTCGTTATTTTCGTTATACGGCATTTGTTCTTCAAGTACCGGACAAATTGAAATGCAATGATAAGTTTTTGGGAAAATAGTACGAATAAATTCGTTAAACACCGCGCTTAAAAGCAATCTCATCTCATCGGTACAATCCATCCTTGCTTTTAAGTTAACGAATAATACTTTGCCATCCTTAACGTTTCTTGCATTATCATCAACCAACTTTTTATGTATATGCGGATTACCAACTGCCCCTCTAACAAAATCTAAAGTTTGGCAGTTAGATAATAAGCTGTAAAAACCGTAAGTTTCGCCACGGAAATCAACGTTATGTAAACTTACGCGAATTTCTTCAAGTAAACCTTCCGTTTTATGGAATACACCTTCAACACCAATAGAGCCTTTATCTTCGTTTATCGTGTATCTTCTTAAGAAGATTGTATCAAGACAGTTCTTAAACGTAACGTTTTCATGTCTTAAGAATAAAATCTTATTATCTTGAGAAATTCTTTCAATTTCGTATTCGATGTTGTTAAACACCATACTTTGACCAACTACGTATTCAAGCGGAACGCGTTCTGGGAAAGTTTCAAGTTCGCCGATAATTTGATCGTTAATGCAAAGTTTTACTCTTTCGTTGCACTCGTAAACTTTGTTTAATATTTCTTTTACGTGCTTAAACTTAATTCTCTTATCCTTAACAAGCGAATAACCGTCGTGTTCTGCAGCGTCAATTATGATGTAATAATCTTTTACCTTTCTTGCAATACTATCTTCAACTTTAGTATTGGCATCGTCGTATAACGCAGCAAGAAGATATGCGGCGAGTATTTCAACGTTTAAGTCTATAAATTCACCCAACTCAACCGGGTTTTTACAGTAAGGACATAACGGAGAATCTTCACGTTGTTTTGAAATTTCCATTACGGAAAGCATTTTCTTTTCAAATTCAACGATGCTCATGCCTTCATCAGTAGTAGCATCACAGAATAATTTTAAGAAACTTAATTTAGCTTTATTAACGTGTTCAGAAACTCTCGGTTGAATAAACGACGATCTATTTATGTACTCTTCAGAAATAATCCTATCCATAAAGTATTCACGAAGTAAATACGGATGGCTAATTATATGAACTAACGACTTTTCAACACCCCTAAATCTCGTAGCAGTATAAAGCGCTGCGGAAAGGTTGCTTCTATCGTCGGTGTAAATCATATAATTAATTCTTGGAAGGGGTTGTTTATAGAACTTGTTAATTTCTATATTGTGAGAATCTAATACGTCTCTTTCTGAACGGTCAAGAACGCAAGGAGTAACAACTCTTACACCGTCAACCCCGTGAATAACCGCTTGTTCAGCAATCATCGTTTCAAGGTTAGTAAGCGTTTGTCCGTGTCTGTTGTATACCACGTTTCTCTTGCTTTCTTTATTCCACAAAGTATATGAAACCGCTTCGTTTTCATTTGCGCTTGAGAAACTAAGAACGTCATCCAAGCAGAAAAATCTTGGAAGCGTTGATGCGGTAAATCCGCGAATAATAGCCTTCGTTAAGAAAATAAATCTAACTCTATCGTTGCTTGCTTTTTGTAAACGTTTTGCAATAACTGGGCACAAGTAACTTTCAAGTTCAATCATCGTATCGGCATCGATAAATACCGCATTGCATACTTCATTAAAGAAACTTGGGAAGTTTTCAACCATTTCGTCGTTTTTGAAATCTTCAGGAGTTGCAACTAATACGTCTGCTTGATCAAGACGTTCTTGGCTAGTATAAACTCTCCAAGTACAGTCTTCAGTAGCATCAATTAAATTCATAAGCGCATCACTTATGTATTTTCTAAGCGCTAACACTCTGTTTTTATCAGAAACGATATACACAACACGCATACCAGAAAGTAATCTAGTATATGTATAATGAATTAAATAATCGCCAAATTCAGAATAGAAGGATGCGCAGAAATATACGTTCTTATCATTATAAGACGAGTCTAAACACTCCATATAACTATGAACAATTCTACCCGACTTTTCCTTCATCCTATTTTGAATAAAGTTAAGAGCGCTTGCGTAAGGTCTATTAGTGCATTGATACGGAACAGCCGTATCTTGACCAGCCTCTGGGTAATAACGAAGATTATGCTCGCTATCAAAACGCCTTTGAATTTCTAAATGAAGTGAACGAAGATCACTTTCAATTTTTTCTTTTTCTTCTTTTTTCTTTTGTTCTTCTTGTTCTTCAACTTCGTCAACTTCTTTAATTTTAGTGTTAAAGAAATTACATACTTCTTGTAAAATAATTAAAGAAATAAACGGATATAAATACCAATCGTGGAATTGTAAAATATCAACTAAAATGTAGTAAACGAAATCGGGAGCAACAAATAATACACCCCACAAGAGAAGAATTATTAATAACGCGTATAAAACTTCAACCATATAGATGAAGCCTTGTAATACGTTTTTAGTTCTAACAACCCAGTTTTTAGCATAAACAAAATCGGGTTTTTCAAAGAAAATAGACCATACGAAAGATCTAATTTTTCCACGAGGAGAATCTTTTAATATTTCGCGTTCACGAATTACGATTCTCTTCTTTTCTTCAACGTCTTTTTTCTTTTCTTCTTCACCGTTAGAATCTTCGTTTTCTTCGCTTTCGGGTTGATCTTCAACGTCAACCTTCATTTTTTTGCCACAAGTTGGGCAACGTTGTTTTTTCTTTCTTTTAAGTCTTTTACCAAATCCGTAAGCGGGATCTAAAATACACGCTTTTAATAAAAACTTTACAAAAGAATATCCGTAAATAATAACGATATTTATTACTACAATTATTACAACCGTAGAAATATAATCAACGTTAGAAGGTATTTTATTTGAAATCTTGGCGAATAAATCGTTTATAAACGAAACGCTTAAAACCGCATCAGAAAGTAAATTTAACACCTTCAAAAGAACTAATACTACTACGCAAAATAAAATTGCTAATAATACGAAAAATAAATTCTTTTTATTGTTTGGCTCTTTATATCTTAAAGCGTGAATAGTTGAAAATCTTTTTACTTTTGCCCCAAAAGGAAACATAGGGAAAAAGATTATAAGCGCAATTAAAATAATTGCAATTATTTTAACAGCAGTCATAAATTACCAAACCCCCTTGTCATCCTTTATAAGTAATGATTCTATTGCATCTAACGAGAACACTTTGTATATTTTATTATCGTGAGCAAGAATCGGTTTAAGCATATTAAACTCTCTTTCAACTATAACGTTATTGTCAATAATTGGATGAACGCCTAAATTATTTAATATCGTTCCTAAGCAATTTTCTACGTTATCAAGAGCTTTTCTATGCTTGTCAATATTTCTATCTTTTTTCAAATTGAACTCGTATAAGAATAATATTTGCCTTATTTCATATCTAAGTTCTTCAATACTAATAAGATCAACTTCGTATCTTCTTCTTAATTCTAAAAGAGCAATCTTCTTTTTTGTAAGACAATCTTTATAACACTCAAACATCAATCGCTTCATTTTATTCATCTTTTTAATGGATGGCAACACCGCTATTAAGAAAGAAAGAATAAATAAACCTAAGAAAGTGCCCGAACACAATAATATAGTCATTATCGTGCCGAAAGTAAAGCCCGTTATAGATTTAGCAACAACGTATGGAACAATTACCGTTGCAAGCGTTAAAATTAAGAAAATAATATCGCCAATAGTTCCCCTTTGGAGAACCTTTTTTGCCTCTAAATATTTTTCATAATACTTTTTAGCTGCCTTTTGTTCGTTTTCAAATTTTTGAACTGAATATTCAGCATCTAAAACTTTTCCCATAAGAGAAGAAATTTCCTCTTCTTTTTGGCTTATTACGTAATCTAACTCTTGTTTGGGAGGACATTGATTCGTTTTTTCAAGTCTATCCGTTTTAATTTTATCTTGTAAATCTTCTTCCATATCTTGTTCTGTGATTTCATTTCTCTTTTCAAGATATTTAGATAAAATTTGGTCAAATTCTTCTTTATCGTGATCGATAAAAATCTTTTCTCCCTTTTTACCCATAGACATAATAAATTCAAATTGATTGTCTATAGAATCTCTTACAGCATCGTTAGGAACTACCACTTTTGCCCTAATTCTAGTAAATTCTTCACCTGGTGTTTCTTTCTTTTTCTTCTCTTTTTTAGGAGCTTCCCTAAAAATACTCTTTAACGAATAGTAAAAAGAATTATTTTCTTTAGCAACTTTCTTTGCCTTAACAATTTTATTCCAAGCGTTGAGTAAAAGTGATTTTAATTGATCGGCATCAACCGCATTAACGTCAACAACGCCATCTTCTTTGAAAGAATCTTCTCTTTCGTAAAGGCGAACTAAATTAAGATATAACGCAAGGTTTTCAAAAGCAGCTTTCGCAGGGCTACCACCTAAACTCGTATTATAGAAGTAACGGCGTATTCTCTTACCTTTTATAGTTCTTTCATAGAAAGCCTCGAAGAACTGACGAGTAGAAATACCCTTACCATTATCTAAACTAATTATATAAGGATACGCTTTTATATCAAATTTCAACGACAAGTTTTTAGTACAATAAAGCCTAAAGTTTGTGTAAGCATTTTCTTCAACCACTTTTTTAACTTCCAACTTTTCCGTTCTTACGGTATCAAGTTGATCGTTTATGATTTGCATTTGCTCAAGAACTTCATCTTTTTCCTTTTCAGAAAGGTTTTCGTAAAGGCGATTATTAAGTTCTTTTAATTCTTCCTTTAATCTATCGTGATCTTCTACAGTATAAGATTTGCCATCAACGGAAACGTAAACGGTTTTATTTTCTTTTACGTAATTTTTATTAATTCCCTTAAAAGAATCTTCGTCTGGGAAAACAATCTCGTCAACTTGTTCTTTTAAGTTATCCATATTTTCAACAAGTTCCAAATTGCCGCCTTTTATATAGAACACTTCGTAACCAGCGCTAAACAATTCTTGCTTTTCTAACGCGTAAAAAAGCTTATCGTCTAAGTAAGCTTCAATATATGGCAAATATAAACTGCACTCAACGCCAGGGTCTTCAAAATAACCTTCTCTACCATAGGGAATTCTTATTTTATCATACCCGAAAAAATCAACGACTATTGCAATTCTGAATTCTTCAGACTCAATCGCGCCTTGCTTGTTTTTTATGTATTCAACACATTTGTCAACTTCATCTAAACGAACGTTTAACCAATGGATTTTTTTATATCCAGCAAGTCTAAATAATTGATCACTATCAAAAGTTCTATTTTCAGACGTATTTACAACGTAAGTTATCATACTTTTACCTTTTCCTAAATATTTGCTAATTCTAATTATAGATCGAACAATTCCGTACTACCGTCTAACATAAATAAATGAGGATTCCACATTTCTGAATAATACTCGGATTTATTAAATATTGCTTTGCGGTATTCCGTTTCATATAAAGCAACTGAATCTTTACACTTAACTTTGGTTATTGATTCTAAACTAATTCCACTCTTTTGAGAAACAATAAACAATTTGCAATTTGAAAGATCTTCTTTAATTTTAACTCGCGTATCAAAATCTCCCATACTAGATAACAATTCTTCAACCGCAAGTTCTAACGACGTTTCACGAAGTAAAAATTCGTCTTTATGACTTAATACGTACTCGGCAACGTCTTTTGAAACGTAAAGAGTTTTTTTGTTAATTTCATTGGGGTCGTTTTCAGTAATAAATAACGGAGTTACGCCACAAGCTTTTTTCAAAACTGACTTTAAGTAGTTTTTAACGTTTGGCTCGCACATAGCCGACAATACGTTTTTACCTTCAAGCAAGCTGTAGCAATTACTTTGCTTAAAATATTCTTTTTCGCCATTAACAAGCTTTTCAGTAATATTTTTAACGTCGCTTAATTCTCTTCCGCTTAAATTTTTAGCAAAATCAAATAACGTTTTGCCATAAGTATTGTCAATATCACTAAAATCTCTCGATAAGTTTTCACAAAGATACGACTCAACGTCTTTAGTTCTATCAAAGCTATTTGAACGAACGTTATACAAAACGTTTGAAACGTTATCTTCAACGATTAAATCAGTATATTCGTCAGTTAATCTTCTACTCATTAAATAAGTATTTTCATAAAATTGACTATAATTATTAATAAGCAATTCAACCGATTTTGCAATTTTTGAAATAAATATTCCAAATATTAAATCAATACAATTTTCAAGAGCAATTTTCAAGTCGGAAATTATATAATATTCTTCAATTTTTGGTTTTTTAATTTCAAAAATATTATTAATTTTTTTATTGTTGTTAATTATTTCTTCTTGCTCAACTTTAACGCTGTCAAACGTTTTAATAAGCCTTGTTGCAGGGAGAGATCCGTAACCTTTTTTAGACAACTTAAACTCTTTTAATTTGAGAATATTAATTGGAGTTTCTTTATCTATTATTGAACGATAAATTTCAGTTTCACTAACCTTTAAGTAACTTCTTTGCCTTTGGCAAAGCAAATTATACACGTGTGATAATTTTACCAAAGCAAGCGTAGGATGAATAAATTTATCATCAAGCTTAATTACATTTTCAATAGATAAATCGCTATTTCCAAAAATTAATTTTTCAATTTCATCATTATTAAAATAATTATTAATTAAATTGTTTAATAAATCTTTAATTTCGCCGTAAAATTCTTTGTAATAGTTTGTAAATTCAATTAATTTTTCTTTTTTATTTTTGCTGTTAAAATTAATTTTATTTTCTTTATTTTTTGTAAAATATAATTTGTTTAATTTATTAATTAAGTCGTTATATTCTTCGTTTTCTTTAATGGCATCAAAGAAATAATTTCTTAATAAGCCATAATATTTTATTTCAGAATCGTTGTAAGTAATATCTTCGCCAAAATCAAACTCTTCACCACGACTTAATAAAATAGAGGCTTTATCAAATTTGGTTTCGCGCATATTATTTATAGTATTGATAACCGCGCTTGTAAACCTTTCGGTTTCAAAAACGTTTTCTTTATGCGAGTCGTCGTTAAAACTTGATTTTTCAGCGCGTACAAAAGTTTTGTATGCCTTATCAAATTCATCAACAATTCTTTTGTTAGTTATGTATTTAGAAACGTAGTTAACGTTATTTTCTAAGCAATAGTCGAGCTCTGAAACACAGTAACTACTGTAAATTCCAAGATCTCCAAATAAATTTCTTTTTTCTAAATCAACAAGCCCTAAATAATAATAGTAAATATAAGAGCAAACGTTTAGTCTAAACGTTTCAATAGAATTTATTGACGGCATTCTATCGAATATTACTATATCGTTAAACGGAGCGCACGCCCTATAATTGTATTCTCCGCTTTCTCCGTTAAAGAGTTCGCCAAACGGCAAATTTTCTCCACCTATAATAAATTTCTTTGAACCACGTCTATTTGAAATTGAATTTACCGTGTTGATTTCAGAAAGTGTTGCATAGGCGTTTGCAAACGCTTTGCTTTTTAATTCTGCATTTAACTCCAAAGCAAATATATCTGGAGCTGATGCAAAAAATATTGTTTTATAATTTTTATAATTGAGTTCTCTAAATAATTTTTTGAAATATAAAGCTATGGGAAGGGCTAACGCGCTTGACGTTCCACCTGCAAGCGAACCAACGAAATAAAATTCACTTTCAACGCTTGGCTTAAAAGCTATTTCTTCAATAAGTTTATCTAATTGTCTTTTATTTCTTTCATCACTCATAAAGTTTATAAAGCTAACGTACGCTTTCATTCTCCAAAGTGATGAACCCTTGTTCATATATAAACTTTTTGCATAATTAAATTCAATATCGTCAAAATTAGCAAAAAGTTCAATATTTTTCTTTTTAGATAAACCAGTAACTACTGAATCAAAGTCGCCTATCGCTGACAAGTTAAACTTATGATCACAGCCGTTGCCCTGAATTTCGTAATTATCCGTGTCAAAAGCAAGCGAAACTACTGAAGAACAGTCTTTTTTCATTTTAAGACTGAGTTCTTCAGCTAATTTCGAACCATATCCACCTAATCCAATTACGTAATATCTTTTTTCCATAACCATCTTTTTCCCGTCGGCAGTCACCTGCCGACGGTTAAATTTGTAAATTTATTATTTTTTGTTTTTAGAGCCAGGTTTGCGACCAGCTTTTGATTTTTTTACTGTTGGTTCAACAAAATCAACCTCAGCAGTTTCTTGATCTACGATAGCAACTTCAGCAGTTTCGGTAGTTTCAAGACTTGCTTCAACTGACTCATCTGCCTTTACGTCTTTGTTCTTGCCACTCTTAGCTTCTCTTAATGCTTTTGCTAATTTAGCAGCACCACAAGCAGCGCAACCGCTATCTTCTTCATACTTGAAGATTCCGTTCATGTTTAATTCACCAGTTGTGGTAAACGGAACTTCTTCAGACATAGACTTGAAGGCATTGTTATTAGTAATCCAAGCTAATAACTTGTCGATATATTCATCACAGTAACCTTCATCTTCAACAACCATCTTAGTATTAAGAATACCTTCAACAAATCTATTAAGGTTGTGATCGTAAATTTCTAAGAACATATCAAGATCAGTATGCGGATTTGCACGGTAAGTACAAATATCTAAGAACACTTCGTAAGCAACGCTAACGATTCTTTCAGCATCGTCACAGTCTCTACCAGATTCTTCACTAAGTTTAACGAGATATGCAAATTCTATAATACTTGGACCAAACTTCTTGTCAGTTTTTGCTTTGAAGTATTGCGGTACCTTTGTAATATAGTTATCTACGTTAAATAACGTATAGTTAAGAGCGTTCATATATTCACAAGCAGTAATTTTAGTCTTAAGATCTCCGATCTTAGTGTTGCTAGGAATATTAGGAATAGATTCTTTAATACCCTTAATCTTTTCGTCAAATCTTTCAGACCATTCTTCAATTAATTCATCTTGATTTCTAAACCACTTAATTAATTGAGCTGCGTTCTTAAGATTGATTTCATTACCTTCTGGCGTTCTAATTGCATTTTGTCTACCTTCACCATCGGTTAAATAGAACATATAAGCATTGGTATTAGCACCAGCAGTTTTACGCTTGCTATATACGATGTGACCCTTTTCCCATAAACCAAAGAGTAACGCTTTAACCATCTTATCGTCGTAAATGTGTTCCATCTTTTCGTTCATATACGGAAGGAATCCGCGCTTATGTAAGTTGTTGCCAAGGTGTGGGTTCCACATTTCAGTTTCATAGTACTTAGCGTTGCGGATTGCAAGTTGATATTGCTTGAAGTAAAGGTTATCTTCGCCAAGTTCATTAAACTTAGTAATTCTAAGCGGAGAAACGTCCATAACTTCACCGGTACAATACAATACGCTATCAACCATAGTGTTTACTACCGCTACCCTTGCACTTTCATCGCCAGAGAACGTTCTAACAAATTGTTCTGCGCAAGCTTCTAATACTTTGCTTTCTTTATTTTGATCAGTAGGAACATTTAATTCAAAGTAATCAGCGTTCTTTTTAATAAATCTAGCGGTATTAGTGCTCATCATAAATACCGTACAGTTAGCAGGTTTAACGATATCGCCGATATTATCTCTTGGATCAATCTTAATAGAAGGTTTAGCAGCTTCGCTAGCTGTTGCAAAGTAAGCTTTAATCTTATCTTTTGCTTTTGCTTTATCGTCACCACAAGCCATCTTGATCGCTTCAACTACGTTAGCGTTATAAATATCAGCAAACGCATCGCTACCCTTGATTGACTTCTTATAAGCATCGATCATAGCGCCAAATAAAGAGTTGATTGCGCTAGCATCTTTATCGTTATAAGTAGAAGATTCGTTAACTTCTGCACATGCAGCGCTGAATACTGACTTAAATACGCCTTGACCAACGATATTATCAGTTTCAACTATTTCTTGAGCGCTTGCAGGACCAGCACTAGCTAATACTTGTTTTAAGATTTGATCCTTTTCATCAATAGATGAATATACGTTAATTACGCTATCTTGAGTTGTTGCGTCTTTTCTGCGAACGTCTTTAGAAAGTTCGATAAGGTTTTCTTTTTCCTTTTCAAATCTAACGAAGAATGAACGATATTTAGCAATTAAAAGGGTTAAAGCTTTATTAACGTTTGCGTAAACGAGAGCTTTAAGTTGAGCAACTGACTTAGCCTTGATTTCTTCAAGAGTAGCCTTAGCGTCAATTCCCATTGCTAAAATATCAGTCTTGTAATCGCTCTTGTTCTTTCCTGCATAGTTATCAGAATCTCTAAGTTCAACAAAACGAACGTTTGTCATTTTGCAGTAGCAACTCTTCTTAACGTTAACTTTGAAATCTTTATGAGAAGCGTCAATTTTCTTAGCGTTAACAAAGAACTCATCGGGAACTTCAGTTACTTCTCTACGCTTTAACACAGTGCTGTAAACTGCGTTTTCAGGCTTCATTGCAGCAACGAGTTTCTTTTTGAATCTGCAAAGTTGAACGAGCGCTGCTACCGGATGTAAGAAATTACCGTCTTTATCTTTTAATAATTCATTTACTAAAGAGAGTTTATTGTTAGGATTAATTTCAACAGTCTCATCAAGGTTAATAATAGTGTTGCTAAGAGAAGTTTTTGTTCTCTTAATATAATCTGCGCATGCTGCAAAATATGTAAATATTTCATCGTACATATCGTCTGCAACGTTGTTAACCTTGCTAACGTTAAGGTCAGTTTTCTTAACTTGTTCTGAAACGATAGTCTTAATTTGTTCTTCTTGATCGCCAAACTTAGGAAGTTTTTTAGCAATTTCAGCATTTAAGGTGTCGAAGAATTTTTCAGCTCTATTAGTACCAGCTTCTTTATTTCCTTCTTTATCGTATACGCAAGTTCCTCTATCAACGATATCGTTAATCTTGCTGTCGTTATTTTCAGCATCGTTGTAAAGTTCATCCATCACAATGTCAGCATAACCAGTTTCGCCCATATTATAGGCTCTACCCATTTCTTTATATTGTCTTTCGTTTTCTTTGATTTTTGCTTCAACTGCTTTATGTAAAGTTAACATATCACCTTCACAAGCGGCAATAGTCTTTTCGTGAGCAATATAATCTAAAATGGTGTCTTTGGGGAAACGAATTTCTGAAGTTGAAATACCTGCGTAAATTGCTCCGCTACCGTTGTTTTGAGAGTGAACGAGCTCGTGGTTAGAAATTTCACTATCAAATCTATCGCCAATTTCAGTACAAATTAAGCTGTAAAGCGAATTTGCAAGTACGATATTATGAGCCGTAACGCTAGTTACGTTAGGAATTTTATCTAACACGAACACTTGGTTAAACGGAGCAGCATCTGGTGACCAGAAAGAAGAATCCATTGAGTCGAATAAAAGACCTAAACTTGGTTCTTCAGCATGGCCGATTTTGAATCTAACCGGTGCTTTCTTCTTTAATTGATCGCCTTTATTATATCCACGAGAAACTAAGTTAATAGCATTAATTTCACGGAAAATAGCGTATGCGTTAGCGTAAATCTTAGTGGTGTTTTCAGGAGTTTGTCCATCAGCATAAATATCAGGAAGAGCAATCATCGCATTAATAATAGGGCTCTTACCTAAATTCTTTCTAAGGTATTTTTTAGCAAATAAAGCGATGGGGATAAACGAACCAGAACCAGTACCACCTGCAACTGAAGTGATAACGTAAACTTCGCAAGGATCGTTAGGATTTAACGTCATTTTTTCTAAAACGTTAATGAACGCAGCACGAGACTTAGGCTTATTCATTGCGTTTAAGAAAGCAAGATACGATTTCTTTCTCCATTGAGATGCGCCTCTAAACATTTCTTGTGAACGAATTGCCTTATCTTCATGAGGGAACCATTCACGGATATATTTAGATCCAATTCTATCGCAAATTGCGCCTACGCTTGCGTTATCTGCCATTACGATGGGCGTTGCCCATTCGATTTTCTTGATGTCGCCAGCGTCAGTGTCAAAAACGACAGCGCTTATTTGATTGCCGTTTTGACCGAGTTCTTTTACCTTTTCAAACAAGATATCAACTGTTTTACTTCCGGTACCACCTACACCAATTAAGAGTATGTTTTTCATATATGTTCTCCTTTAATTATTATCTTTTAATCTTATCCAATAAAGAATACAACTTTTTTAATTGTACCTTTTTTATCTCTAATAACGTAGTATGATCCATCTACGTTTAATTCTGTTTCCTTTGGAACTAATTTATCTTTATCTTCTAATAAATTCCTAAATCTACCAGACACTATCTTCTTACTTAAACCTGGAAGACCACCTTTGCCTTTATATCCAGAACACGCATCTCTATAAGATCTAAAGATTTCATAATCTTCGTCATCAGAGGAAGGTATTCCAAACTCTTCCGCATTTTGAAGAATATACATTTGTTGATTTTTATTTTTATCAATATAGAAATTTACAATGCCTGCAATTTCTTCCGAGGGTTGATTCATAAATTCATTAAAAGGAATAAATCTCTTTAAGTGCCATATAAATTTTTCCTTTTTGCTAAAACCTACGTCATTTGGAGAAACTGAAATAGGTCTATCATTAGAATCTTGAATCTTAACAACCGTAAGCACGCCTTTCGGTAAAGGTTTTGCTACGAAGAAACCAATTATCCAAAGTACGATGTGAACTATCACGTAAATTATAAGGATAATTACGAGCCAACGCCAAATTCTTGAAAGTATGCTAACAGGCGTTAAACTAAACGTTCCAACACTTGTGCACTTATCTATACTTAACGTTAAAGGCTTATCTCCAGTTATGATAAACGAACCAGCAAGGCTCGCTATAGGTTGCCACCAAGAAGTATTAAGTGAACAAACTATGTAAGCATCTCTACCCTTTTCAATAACTTCAGTAGTTACTTCAGGGGGCAAGAGTAATTCCCAACCGAACTTATTATAGGTGAGTTTAATTTCTCCACTATCTAACCCGTCTTTAAGTTCTTTTGCTGTCAAGTATTCTCCGTCGAGATTAATTCTAAACGAAATCTTCGCTTTACAATTTTGTAGATTGTAGATATCAACGTTTGTGTTTTCTTCTACCTTCTCTATTACGTAAGTCGATTCGATTATACTTAACTTGCAACTTGCGGTTGAATTTACGCTACTATCGTTAGTTGACCAAACTTTAAGTTCAACGTTTCTATCTCCTGCGTTTAACATTTGAGATGATAAACTATCGCTGTTTGGCACGAACTTTAATACGTTTCCATCAACTTTTGCAAGTTTAGTTTTGTCAGCGCCGTCAACCTTTAATT
Source organism: Christensenellaceae bacterium (assembly GCA_045651665.1). Classification (GTDB taxonomy): domain Bacteria; phylum Bacillota; class Clostridia; order Christensenellales; family Borkfalkiaceae; genus HGM11412. The sequence continues at coordinate 680 of JAZRSR010000023.1, read as the reverse complement.
CATATTTAATAACTGATGAAGTAAAGCTTAGCGGTTGTCCACTTGCAGTAAGATTAAACTCTATAGCGTTAGTGTTATCTGGAACTTGCTTAGTAGTTAACGTCATCCCACCACTTTGCGAAGTAGTTAACGTTAAACTGTTTGGATAGAAAGGAAGTTCGCTTTCGCCAAATCTATATCGCTTGTTTTCTTGACAAATTACTTTTATCTTGCTCGTATAACTTCCAAACATACCAAATTCCGTTTTGTAAGTTATTACGATATGTCCGTTACTCTTTACGCTTTTACTTAATGGAGTTATTTCTTTTCCAGTTGGATCTTTAAGTTCAATAAGTTCCCACTTGAATTTAGGAGCGCTACCGTCAAAGTCTGAATACTTAAGTTCTTTATTATCGTATAAAACTTTGTAATCAACCGTTACCGTATCACCACTCTGGTTTTGATCTGCAACAACTTTGAACGAATTTGGATCTTCATCAATATCACACAACCAAGAGTTATAAAGAACGTAACTTGAACCGCCTATCTCAACGTTAACCGACAAGGCAACTTCGTTCTTGCCGTTCTTAAGTTTGAACCCTTCTTCATTGCCGTATGATCTACCAGCGTAAGAAACACTTGCTTGAACGTCACCTAAATCGTTGGTTACGTTTTTACCAGTCTTACCATCAAGAAGTTTA
>JAZRSR010000022.1:0-119209 GCA_045651665.1 Christensenellaceae bacterium | reverse complement strand
TAGGGGTATTGTTGATAATATGTTACTTTACGTTGAAAATGCAGGTATTATTGGTGATTTAGTATCTAATATTATTAATTTAGGACTTGACGTTGTAAATTTTATGTATAATTTAATTTTTACACCTATATTTATACCAAGTGGTTTTACTGCTCATACCGTACCTTTTATTTATACATTTCTTAGTGGTGTTCTTGTTATTACTTTTGTTAGTGGTGTATTTAGTGCCGTTCTTAAACCTATAAAATCATTAATTACATTTAATTAATTGACATATTTAATTTTATGGTATAATATATTATTATGTTAGTCATTTTAATGTTTTATATCTTTATTTTATCAACTATTATTATATTTACTTTTTTATTAGTTTGGTTTATTCTTTGGCTTATTAAAAACTATAAGTCTAAAAAATAACTTTTCTTTTATTTAGCCCGTTTACGTCTTGCAATTACGATAGTAATTGAGTAAACTCATTATATAATAGATTTGGTCGTATATAAAATATACGACCTTTTTCCACCCATTGACGAAAGATTGCCACGTTTTTACGTCAATATCAGTTGTTTGTACTCTCCATTACGTTGGGTTTTATGTGTATATGCGGAATTATAAAACACACTGCGCACTTATGCTACGAATAGTGCGCAGTGCACAAATGCACAAAATCAATAATTTTAATAAATAATATATTATATATAATATATTAAAATATAAAAATCTTGTGCAAGTAAAAAAAATATTAAAAAAATTTTGCACAAAAGTATTGACAATATTAAATTTATAATATAATATAATAGACGTAAGGTATCTATGCGTAAAACAAGGCTTTTGCGCATAGTTTAATATGTGTGTAGAGTTACACTAAACTACTAAAAATCTTAATAAATTTTTCAAAAAAAATATAGCAGGCAAACTCACCTGCTATTTATTTTTCAAAATTATTGCTAAAACGACGTGTGCTACTATTAACGTTGCGCCAATCGCAGTTAACACGATTCCTAAAGTTATAACGTTTTCAGTTATAAACCATACCCCCGCAAATACTAATGCAACGTTAATAATTGAAACTACTGCGCAAACTACCCTTAAAATAACCCTAAATAATTTTGAGATTTGCTTATTTGGTAAAAAATAGCTAACTATTTCTTGGTATAAATCAAATAACAATTCAATAAAAAATTCAAAAACGTATTCCATATCCCCTATTTTAACATAAAATTTCAAATTGTCAAACAGTAATCTATGCGTAAAACACTTGAATTTTGCGAAAAGTATGGTAAAATATTATTAGTAATATATAAGGAGATAAGTTATATGAAACCTACTGATAATTATTATAAACAGCGTGAAATTAACTGTATTAATAGAATTAACAATATGTTAATTGATTTACCTCCTATTACTAAGGAATTTGTTTTAGGTATAACCGAATACACTTCACCGTTAACTCGATTAAACTACGTTTACGACATACGTATTTTTTTTGATTATTTAATTAAAAACGTCTACCCCAACAAAATAATTGAAGAACTTACAATTTCTGATATTGAAAACGTTGAACTTACAGTATTTGAAAACTATTTAGCGTATTTATCGTTGTATGAAATAAACGGTAAGCAAGAAACCTGTAACGAACGAGCAAAATCAAGGAAACTCGCTACTGTTAGAGCTTTTTATAAATACTTCTTTAATAAAGGAAGAATAAAATCAAATATAGTTGCAAAAGTTTCTCTACCAAAACTACACGATAAAGAGATTATTAGGCTTGATATTGCAGAAGTCGTAAAACTACTCAACCTTGCTGATAGCGGAGAAAAGTTCTCTGAACATCAAAAGGCTTATCATACCAACACTAAAATTCGTGACGTAGCCATTTTAACCCTATTTTTAGGCACGGGAATAAGAAATAGCGAACTTGTAGGATTAAACGTTGACGATATTAATTTTGAAGATATGAGTTTTGCCGTTACTCGTAAAGGTGGAAATAGAACGATATTATATTTTAGCGAAGAAGTTGACAATGCTCTACGCGCTTGGATAGCAAAGCGAAATACTATTCAAGATTTACCAGAAAACGAAAAAGCATTATTTTTAAGTTTGCAAAATAAAAGAATTAGCGTAAGGACTATTCAAGAACTTGTAAAAAAATATGCTAAAATCATAACCCCACTTAAAAAAATAACCCCTCACAAACTTCGTAGTACGTTTGGCACTAACCTATACCGCGAAACAAACGATATTTATCTCGTGGCTGATTTTTTAGGCCATACCGACGTAAATACAACAAAAAAACATTACGCGGCAACAAGTGAAGATTTGAGGCGCAAAGCAATAAAATCCGTAAAATTAAGGGAAGATTAATGGAAGAAATATTTCAAAATGAAAACGTGTTCGTAATAGAACCGTTAGACAATAGCAATAGCCTTTCAATAGAATTTTTAATAGATGAAATATATAGTTTAATAACGAGCGCTAACGGAACTCCGGTAGGTTACAACGCCGTTAAAATCCGCGAGATTACACCTGCAACGTATATAGGCAAAGGAAAAGTTGAAGAGATATATGAGCAAGTTCAAGAACTTGAGGTAGATACCGTTGTTTTTGACGGTGCGCTATCCCCTTCACAAACGTTAAATTTACGTGATGCGCTTGGTGTTAAGGTTATAGATAGAACAACTCTAATTCTTGATATTTTTGCCTTATCCGCAACTACTCACGAAGGTAAAATTCAAGTAGAACTTGCTCAACTTGAATATTTATATCCAAGACTAAAAGGTAAAGGAGAAGCCTTATCAAGGCTTGGTGGTGGCATAGGAACTCGAGGCCCCGGTGAAACTAAACTTGAAACCGATAGAAGACATATTCGTGGTAGAATTGATAAACTTAAACAAGAACTTTTAGAACTTGAAAATCGCCGTAAACTTCAAACTTATAGGCGAGAAAAGAACGATGAGTTCGTTATATCGTTAGTTGGTTACACCAACGTTGGAAAATCAACCCTACTTAATAAGCTTACGGGCGCTGACGTGCTTGTTAAAGACAAATTATTCGCTACCCTTGATCCAACTGTAAGAAAAACTAAAATCAACGGAATTAACGTTTTAATTAGCGATACGGTAGGCTTTATTAGAGATATTCCGCACAACCTTATAGAAGCCTTCAAATCCACGCTTGAAAGCGCAACGTTTGCGGACCTTGTTTTGATAGTTTGCGACGCAAAAAACGACTATCAAAAGCAACTTGAAGTTACCGAAGAAACTCTTAAAGATTTAGATTATAAAGCCGATACGTTATTAGTATTAAACAAGTGTGATGATATCGAAAATTTTAACGAATTAGACAATAAATTTATATACATATCAGCAAAAGAAGGAAGAAATATTGACGTATTATATAATAAAATTAAAGAAATTTTAGATAAATATTACATAAATACAACATTAAAAATAGAATACTCCGAATTATCCGAATTTACTAAACTTTCTAAATATTTAGATAGTTTTGAACTTAAGTACCAAGACGAATACGTTTTAGCCGACGTAGCCGTTAGAAAAAGCATTTTCTCTAAATTTTCAAAATATAAAAAGGTGTAACAAAAAGTTACACCTTTTCTTCTTCAGTTTTAATTTCTGTAATTTTAATTGCTCTATATTCAGACCCGTCATCAATACATTTGCCACAACTATCACAAATTTTAGTAGGATCAAGGTCACAAATATCACATTCACCACAATTTATACAAATTCTATCGTAAAGTACACATTCCATATATATAGTATACAACCTTTATTAAAATTTATCAACATTTTTTAATATAAAAATTTGCAAACATTTGTTTGCTTTTATAATAATAATATGCTATAATTATTAAAAAGGAGCAAGTTATGGCTAAAATAGACGATAAACTTAACAAATTATATGAATACGTTAGCACTTTTACAAGTGAAAACGGCTATCCACCTACTGTAAGGGATATTTGCAAAGATTTGGCAATAAAATCTACTGCAACAGCACATTATTATCTTGAAAAATTAAAAGATCGTGGTTTAATTACTAAACGAGATGATAAAAAAAGAGCCATCACCGTAAACAATCGCCAAAACAACTCCTTTCAAGTGCCTTTAATTGGCACTATTACCGCAGGTACGCCTATATTAGCAGTTGAAAACTTTGAAGATTATTATCCACTTCCTCTTGAATTTAAGAGAGATGAAGAAGTTTTTATGCTAACCGTTCAAGGCGAATCTATGATAAATGCTGGCATTTATAATGGAGATAAGGTTATTGTAAAAAAACAAAACGTTGCAGATAATGGAGAGATCGTAGTTGCCTTAATAGAAGATAGCGCTACCGTTAAAAGATTTTATAAAAAAGATCATAAAATCATCTTGCATCCTGAAAACGATAATATGCAAGATATTATTTTAGATAACGTTCAAATTTTAGGCGTTGTAATAGGCTTAACAAGAAAGTTTTAATTAAAAAGGTGCTTATGGAAAGCACCTTTTTAGTTTACTTATTAATTTTTGACAAAATATAATTTGTAATTTCAGTTTCACTACCCTTAACCTTTTCAAGCCCTTCAAGTTTTTTGAAAAAAGTTAGTTGCCTTTTAGCATAATGGCGTGAATTTAATTTAATTAATTCAGATAATTGCTCGTAATCGTTATTGAGTATTGCATCGTAGGTTTCTTTATACCCAATTCCTTGCATACATTGATGTTCAGGCGTAATTCCACTATCAATTAAGCTTTTAACTTCATCAATTAAGCCAAGTTCAAGCATTTTATCAACTCTAACGTTAATTCTATCGTATAACACTTGCCTATCAATATCCGGCATAAACGCTAAATAGCTGTATCTAGGTACTGATTTATCGTTTTGTTCGGATTTTTTCTTGCCCGTTGAATAGTAAATTTCTAACGCTCTAACAACCCTGACCAAATCGTTTTTATGAATTTTTTGAGCAGAATCAGGATCGACTTTTAAGAGTTCATCGTAAACGTAATCAACACCTTTTTCATTCGCTAATGACAAATATTTTTCTCTTATCTCTAAATTGCCAGCGCTACCGCCGTAACTCATTTTATATAGTATTGAATTTATATAAAACCCAGTACCACCGCAAATTATGGGGATTTTTCCATTTTCTATAAGTTTGTTTACAATGGGTAAAGCAAGTTCTTCATAGTCGGATACTGAAAAAGTTGAAGTTGGTTCACAAACGTCTACTAAATGATGCTTAACTTCATTAAGTTCTTCCTTTGTAGGCTTTGCAGTACCTATATCTAAACACTTATAAATAGCAAGTGAATCTGCCGATATAATTTCAGTATCAAGCTTTTTTGCAAGGTTTATCGCAAGTGATGATTTACCCGACGCGGTTGGTCCGCATATTATAATAATTTGAGGTTTCATAATACTCTTTTGAACCACTTATCAATCTCATTTCTAGTAATTCTTACGGCAATTGGTCTACCATGTGGGCATTTGAGATTAATATTTCCATTAAGCAATATCATTAGCGAATCAACTTCACTTTCAGAAAGAGGCATGCCCGCTTTTACCGCAGATTTGCACGCTTTTTGCATAAGTTTTTCATTGATGATTTCGGGTACGGTTTCTCTCTTTAAGTTATAATCGTAGAATATATCTTCAAAAAAGTCATCGAGTTCAATATCGGTAAGTTCAAGCGGAATTTCGTAAATTTCAAAATTTCCATCTGAATTTTGTTCGATAACAAACCCCATTTCTTTAAGGAAAATCATCTTATCTAAAATATAATTTCTTTCAACTGAATTTACCGACAAAACGTAAGGAACTAATAAAGGTTGCGTTGGATATTCTTTAACCGTTCTTTGATATAAAAGTTTATTATATAAAAGCCTTTCGTGCGCAGCGTGTTGGTCAATAAAATACACGTCGCTACCACGTTCAAAAATTAAAAACGAGTTAAGAACTTGTGCAACGTATTTAAGTTTTTCATCCGTTTTAGGAAGGAGCTCAACTTCCTTTTGTCTTTCAAGCTCTTCAATATATTTTTTATTTTCAGCAAAAATATCAATAAAGGTAGGTGGTCTTTCCCCTTGGGAATTTGCAGCCTGAATATCCTCATCTTCTCTTACAATTCTAAATTTTTCATCTAAATCATCAAATTTATCTCGTTTGTAATTAGAAGTGTTTGGATTATTATTACCTTTTGTAGTTATAATAGTGATTTCAGGCTCTTCACGTGGCATAAGGCTTTCTTTTCTTACTTGCTCTGGTGACTTTAATATTCTATTATGCGTTGGCATAATTATATCAAGCGCAACGTCACTACCATCTAAAACATTAGATATCGTTGAGTAAACAGCGCCGTAAATTACGGAATTATCAATAAATCTAACGTCGGACTTATTAGGCGTTACGTTAACGTCAACAACTTCGCTCGGTACGGTAATATAAAGAACAACCATAGGATATTTTCTTTTCATCAAATACCCAGCGTAAGAATTCATAATTGCCGACTGTATCGTTTGGTTTTGTATATACCTACCGTTAAGAATTACCGTTTGATAACTTCTGTTTGGTTTTGTATAGTTAATTCTACCAACGTAACCTTCTATTTTAACGCCGTGCTTATAATTTGAAACGCGTATAAATTGATCGATAAATCTATTACCGTAAGCACCCCTAATAGCGTCTTCTATACCTTCGCCGTACGAGTCATAAATTAAACTATCGTTAATTTCAAACCTAAAAGAAACGTTGGGATTTGCAAGCATTAATCTTGTAACGGTATCAGTAACGTCATTTTCTTCAGACCTAACCGATTTAAGGAATTTTTGCCTTGCAGGAACGTTAAAAAATAAATTTGAAACTGTAACGAAGGTGCCTTCGTTTGCGGGCGCGTCGAAAATTACGGGGTTTTCTCCACCCGAAACTTCCATAGTGTAACCAATTTCAGCGCCTTTGGTCTTAGTAGTTATTCTAAGTTTAGAAACTGATGCGATAGACGCTAACGCTTCACCTCTAAAACCCAAAGTTTTAATATTAGAAATATCTTCAACGTCTTTAATCTTTGAAGTTGCGTGTGGTAAAATTGTTTTAAGCAAATCGTCCTTTAAGATACCTGAACCGTTATCAGAAACCTCTATAACGTCTTTACCACCGCCGAAAATATTAATTTTAATCTTTGTTGCGCCAGCGTCAATTGAGTTTTCAACCAACTCTTTTATTACCGACGACGGTCTTTCAACAACTTCGCCTGCGGCAATTTGGGCGTACACTTTTTTGTCAAGCACGTTGATAATTGACATATTTAATCTCCAATTTCATCTTTAAGCTTATATAAAACGTTAAGTGCCTCAAGGGGTGATATATTATTAACGTCAAGCGATTTAATAGCGTTAATTACGGGATTTTCTTCTTCATGATGCTCTTGATACACTTCCCTTGCATTTGCGTTTATATCGTTATTTTCAAGCTGTTTTAGTATGGTTTTAGCTCTACGCGTTATAGTTTTAGGAACGCCCGCAAGAGATGCTACTTCTATACCGAAACTTTTATTTGCGCTACCTTCTTGGATTTTACGCAAAAACACGATACTACCATCGTGTTCTTTTACAGTAACCTTGTAATTCTTAACGCCATCAAGTTTTCCTTCAAGTTCACTAAGTTCGTGATAGTGAGTAGCAAACAACGTATTCGCTCTAATATTTTCACAAACGTATTCAACGACCGCCCAAGCAATAGAAAGCCCGTCGTAAGTTGAAGTACCTCTACCAATTTCATCAAGAACTATTAAACTATTTTCAGTCGCCTTATTTAAGATTGATGCAACTTCGTTCATTTCAACCATAAAGGTAGATTGATCAAAAACTAAATTATCACTTGCTCCTACCCTTGTAAAAATCTTATCGGTAATAGGTATTTTAGCCGATTTACACGGAACAAAAGAACCAATATGAGCCATAATCGTAATTAATGCAACTTGACGCATATAAGTTGATTTACCAGCCATATTGGGACCCGTTATAATCATCATACGATTGCCGTTAGAGTGAAGATTGGTATCGTTTGGAATAAATTGATTGTTTGAAATTGCTTCAACAACAGGATGTCTTCCATCTTTTATAACTAAAGGCTCGCCTAAACCGCATATAACAGGGCGAGTATAATTATGTTTTTTAGCAATCGTTGCTAAAGTGTTGATACAATCTAAAAACGCAACGGCCTTAGACGCCTTTTGAATTTCAACTAAATTTTGAGCAAGGATTGATTTTATCTTAGCAAATATATCTAGTTCGATTTTAAGGGCTTTTTCTTTACTCGTTAAAACGTCTTCCTCAAGGTTTTTAAGTTCTTCAGTAATAAACCTTTCCCCATTAACTAACGTTTGTTTACGAACGTATGAATACGGAACTTTATCCTTAAAACTATTAGAAACTTCAATGTAATAACCAAATACTTTGTTGTAACCAACCTTAAGAGTTTTAATGCCCGTTGCTTCTTTTTCTCGTTCTTCAAGTTCTTTAAGTAAGGTAGTTGAATTTTCTCTAATACCGTTAAGCCTATCAAGTTCACGGTCAAATCCTTCTTTTACAAAACCACCGTCTTTGAGGGCATTTACGCTTATATCGTCTTTAAGAGCAAAAGAAATAAGCGAAGTAATTTCGCTAAAATCAGCAATAGCTTTATTAACGTCCACAAGCGCCTTTACTTCGCAATCGCGTATCGCCTGTTTAACAGACGGTAAAAGTTCAAGTGACTTTGATAAATTATAAGCGTCTTTTGGATGAATATTTCCGTTAGAAACTTTACCAGCAAGCCTTTCAGTATCTCTAATTTCAGATAAGACTTCGTTTACGGCATTTCTTACCAAATTATCTTTATACAAATACTCAACACCGTCAAGCCTATAATTAATTTTATTTTTATCAATAAGTGGATTTAATATCCAACTATGAAGGTTTCTTGAGCCCATTGACGTTTGAGTTTCATCAAGAACGCCAATCAAAGTACCGTATCTCTTGCCATCTCTTGATGATTTTATAAGTTCAAGGTTTTTAACGGCGTTAGAATCGATAATCATATAGTTTGTTGGTTCAACTACGGTTATCTTGTTTATGTTTATTAAAGCGTGTTTTTGAGTTTCACGAAGATATTCAATGAGCGCACCGCACGCAGAAATTGCTGACGGGTTTTCACTTATACCAAACGACTCTATATTTACGACTTCAAAATGTTCTTTTATCGTAGTTTCCGCATGTAACGGAGAAAATGCCCACTCTTTATATATTTCAGGCATAGGAAGAACCGCGTGCTTGAAAACAGGCATATCTTTAAGAGTAAGATAAACTCCTTGTGGGCAAATAATTTGCGCAGGCATATTTTTAACCAAATAATCGGTTAAGGTATCCACGTCTTTGTAATTTTTAACAGTTTCAACGTAGAATTCGCCCGTAGTAATATCCGTCCAAGCAACTGAATATATGCCGTTATCAACCGCAACAGATGAAATAAAGTTGTTTTCTTTATCGTTTAATAAATTGTTTTCAGTAATAGTTCCTGCAGAAACGATTTTAGCAATCTCTCTTTTTACTATCGTACCCTTTTTAGGTGGTTCAACTTGTTCGCAAATAGCAACCTTTTCACCCATTGCAACGAGTTTTGCTATATAGGTATCCGCCGCGTGATACGGAACGCCACACATAGGTGCTCTACCATCGCCTGCATCTCTACCTGTAAGCGTTAAATCAAGCATTTTAGACACTTTAATAGCATCGTCATAGAACATCTCGTAAAAATCGCCTAAACGATAAAACAATACGCAATCTTGATATTGCGCTTTTGTTTCAAGATATTGCTGCATCATTGGTGATTTGCCCATTATACTATCTCTCCATAAACGGAAATACCGTCAGCTTTAGTTATTTTAATTTGTAAAAACTCTCCAACTACGTTTCTATCGGAACTAAAGTGGATTGCTTTACCACGTTCATCTCTACCCATATAATAACCACAAGTGGTATTAAACTCATCAACTAAAACTTCAACTGTTTTTCCAACGTATTTTTTAGCAAGTTTTTTATTTACGTTATTTTGAACTTCCACAAGTTTTACGATACGTTGTTTTTTTACGTTTTCATCAATATGCCCATCCATATCGTAGGCCTTTGTTCCTAAACGTTTAGAGTAAACAAAGGTAAAAGCACCGTCGTATTTAACTTTTTTAAGTAAACTTAAACTTTCCTTAAAGTTTTTATCGCTTTCTTTAGGGAATCCAACCATTATATCGGTTGTAATTGCAATTCCTTTAACAGTTTTTCTAAGCATATTTATCTTTTTAAGATAATCTTTTCTCGTATAGCGCCTATTCATAAGTTTAAGAACTTCGGTGCTACCCGACTGCACGGGAAAATGAATAGAATTGCAGATTTTATCGTTATTTTTAATAGTTAAAGCGAGTTTTTCATTAACGTCTTTTGGGTGGTTTGAAATAAACCTAATTCTAAATTTACCCTCAATGCTTGCAACCATTTCAAGAAGCGTTGAAAATTCAACTTTAGGCGATAAATCTTTACCGTATGAGTCAACGTTTTGACCGAGTAAAGTAATTTCTTTATACCCTTCGTTAACTAATCCTTTTACTTCTTCTAAAATCTCATCAGGAGTTCTACTCCTTTCTCTACCACGAACGTATGGAACAATACAATAGGTACAAAAATTATTGCACCCATACATAACGTTAACGTATGCGCTTGGATAGGTTTTACGCTTAACCGGGGTTTGGCAAGGCATTTTATACTCATCACTTGATACGTCAATAAACTTTTTGCCTGTAGTAATACGCCTGTTTAACATACTTTCAAATTCGGATAAATTATGCGTACCGAAAATTATATCAATAAAGGGGAATTTTGCTTTTAATTCGCTTGCTTTTCCTTCTTGTTGAGTTAAACAACCACCTACCGCAACGATTTTATCTTTATTTGCTTTTTTGAGTTTTTTAAGCGCGCCTATATTACCGTAAGCTCTTCGTTCAGCGTTTTCTCTGATAGTACAAGTATTAAAAACTATAACGTCCGCTAAAATCTCGTCGTCAGTTTGGGTAAGGTTAAATTTTTCTAAAATTCCGCACAGTTTTTCACTCTCGTGTTCGTTCATTTGGCAACCGTACGTTACAACTTTATAATATTTCATAAATATTATTATACATAATTGCACGCTAAATTTCAAGTAAAAATTTACTTTTCGCTCTACATAATTTTATTGATAAAGGCAAAAACTATCAATAATGAAAAAATTGTTGAAAGTTTGCTTATTTTTAATACTAACGTTAATAGTTTTATTGCTATCGTTAGCTATCACTTTTTATATTGCTACTAAAAACGTAAAGTTTAACCCCGAAAATTTTACCGATGGAAACAACACGATAGAAATTTGCTCTAATTTGGGAAATCAAATTGCTATAAAAAACGCTAAAACTAACGGAAATTACGTTAATATTGAAGATTTGAACGAACACACTAAACAAGCATTTATCGCTATTGAAGATAAACGATTTTATCAACATAACGGCATTGATTATAAAAGAATAATAGGAGCAACTTTATCAAATATAAAAAACTTATCCTTTAAGGAAGGAGCATCTACAATTACTCAACAGTTAGTTAAAAACACTCACTTATCAAGCGAAAAAACAATTTCAAGAAAACTTAAAGAAATTAAAATCGCCCTTGAGGTTGAAAAAATTTACGAAAAAGATAAAATTTTAGAACTATATCTTAACACAATATATTTTGGCAACGGCGCTTACGGTATAGAAAGCGCTTCAAACGTATATTTTTCTAAAAACGCAAGGGATTTATCAATTAACGAAAGCGCAATGCTTGCCGGACTTATAAAAGCGCCAAACAAATACTCTCCAATTAACAATTATAATGAGTCAACGCAAAGAAAAAACTTGGTACTTAAAGTTATGTACGATTGCGGTTACCTTACAAACAATCAATACGAACGATTAAAAAAAGAAAAAATCACCATTGTTAACGAAAAAAGCGGAGCGCATAACGACGATTATATTAACGCGGTGCTTTTGGAGTATGAAAATTCAAAATATTTTAATCCGTATGCAAAAAACGTTAAAATTAACACCTATTTAGATGAGCAATTACAGCGTAATATTTATAATATTAGATGCGAAAATTATTCTAACTCAAAAATAGTTATAGACAGCAAAAACAACGGTGTTATAGCATATTTTGGTAAAAATTCTAATATGAAACGAAGCCCGGCATCATGCGTAAAACCATGGCTTATCTACGCGCCTATGATAAACGATGGTTATATTAAGGAATCTTCAGTTGTAAACGATGAAATAATTAACTTTAACGGTTATTCCCCTAAAAATTATAATGGAGTTTATCATGGAAACGTTACCATAAAACAGGCGATAGCTGAAAGTTTGAACGTTCCTGCTGTAAAACTTTTGTCAGAATATGGTATTGATAAAGTAAATAATTACACGAAAAAAATGGGAATAAACGTTAGTAACCAATCTCTGCCTATTGCTTTAGGTGCAATTGAAGGCGGTTTGACTTTGAAAGAACTATGCGATTGTTATTCAGTTTTTAATAACGACGGCAATTATACAAAATCTTCTTTTATTAAAAGCGTTTATTATAACAACCTAAAAATTTATGAACACAACCCTACCAACATTGAAGTTTTTAATAAAGAAACCACTTATATAATTAACGATGCGTTAAACAATGCAGTTCATAACGGAACTTCTAAAAAATTAAGAAGTCTACCCTTTGAAGTTTGCGCAAAAACTGGTACGAACGGAACCGAGAACGGTAATATTGACGCATTATCAGTTTCATACACTTCCGAGCATATAGTTGGAACTTGGATTGGTAATGACAACGGATCATTAATGCCAAATGTCATTACCGGTGGAAACGAACCTACTCAAATCGCTTATAATATTTTAACTGAGTTATATAAAAACGGCGCTCCAAAAGCGTTTGAACAACCAACCAACGTCGTTAAACTAAATATAGACAATGAAATTTTATTAAAAGATAAAATTGAAGTTATTAAAAATGACGGCGAACCTTATTGTTACGTTGTAGGTACTGAACCAAAAATATATTATGAAAGTTATTTAACGCCAACAATCGCAAATACAAAAATTAACGTTAACGGCAATCTTTTAACAATAAATTTCACCCTTAAAAACGCAGAATATATTGAAATTGAAAGAATTTTTAACGATAATAAAAAGGTAGTTTATAAAGGATCAATATTATCAGAATACAAAGAGTATCTTGCCGATTATGGCATATACAAATATACGCTTACCGCAACGAAAAATGGCAAAAAAACAACGTTTAACTTTTCTAACGTTAACTATTTAGAAAAAAACCACGCTATATTATCAAGTGATAAATGGCTAACAACCTAAAATTAAAAAATCACGGAAATTCCGTGATTTTTTATTATAATTCTATTGTTTCAACTGAAGATAACGCCTGTTCTATTAACTGTTCAACTTGTAACTTATCTTCTTCAAGTTTAACTTTTTTCAGGTTTGGTTTAATTAACGGGTGCTTTGGTAAAAACACCGTGCAACAATCTTCATAAGGAAGAATTGACGTTTCGTAAGTTTCAATCTTTTCAGATATTTTAATAATATCAATCTTATCAAACGCAATAAGTGGTCTTAATACGGGAATTGTAACAACGCTACCAGAAGAAGTTATGCTTTCAATCGTTTGAGATGCAACTTGACCTAAACTTTCGCCGGTAATTATTGCTTGCAATCCATCATTTTTTGCGATAGTTTCAGATATTTTCATCATAAATCTACGCATTAAAGTTATCATGTATTCTTCTTTGCAGTATTTATGAATTGCTTCTTGTATCTTAGTAAAAGATACTACGTAAAGTTTAAGTCCACCAGTATACTCGCCCACCATTTTAGCAAGTTTAACAACTTTATCTTTAGCATATTCGCTCGTATAAGGATATGAGTGAAAATGTATAGCGCTTAACTTCATGCCTCGTTTTGCCATCATATATCCGGCAACGGGGCTATCAATACCACCTGAGATCATAAGCAAGCCTTTGCCAGACGAACCGCTCGGCATACCACCCATCATCAGATAAGTTTGAGTAAATATTAAAGTTTCGCCTGTTTCTCTAATATCTATACTTACCGTATGCTCTGGCGAAATAACGTCAACGGATAAATTGTGGTTGCTTTTTAATATCTCCCCGCCAACTTTTCTTGATAAATCAATTGAAAGCATAGGAAAACTCTTATCTGCGCGTTTAGTTTCCACCTTAAAAGTTCCAACTAATTCACTTGCAACTTCAACGCATTTATTTATAATATCTTCAACGTTAGATTTTACTACTTCACACGGAGAAACGGAGTGTATTCCACCAACTTTTGATAACTTTTTAATAATGTCATCCATATAAAACTCATCAAAATTTTTGATTAAGTATCTACCGGAAATCTTTGTAAAAGTTAAATCAAAATCTTTAATAGCGTGCTTGATGTTATTTTCAAGCATCTTTTCAAAAATTCCACGGTTTTTTCCTTTAAGATGAATTTCTCCCCATCTAATAATTATAACTTTACTCATAAATTAAACATCGCCTTTTTCAAATTATTTGCGTTTTCATTAATTTTGTTAACAGCAAACTCAACGTCGTCGAGCTTGGTATCAAAATTAAAACTAATCCTAATAACACCGTCTAAAACGTCCGAATTATAACCAGCCTCTCTTAAAACTCTACTATGTGGATTTTTAGATGAGCACGCAGAACCCGTACCAACGTAAATTCCATCAGTTTCAAGTTTATGTTGTAAAACTTCTCCCCTAAGCCCAACCGCCGAAAGAGATATAACGTACGGAGATGCGTTATCTCCGCTAATTATTCTAAATATATCTTTATCAATTCCTTCAATAAAACGTTTTTTCAAATAAGAAACGTGATTAAAGTTTTCGTTAAAATTACTAAACTTATCTAAAGCAACCGTTTCAAAAACGTTAATACCAAAAACATTTTCCGTGCCACTTCTAAGCCCGTTTTCTTGACCACCGCCAATAATATAGGGTTTTAGGTTTTTAAGGCTTTTATTCTTTATTAAAGCGCCCACACCTTTAATTCCACCTATTTTGTGCGCTGAAAGAGAATATAAATCAACGTAGTTTGAAAGTTTAACGTTAATTTTACCAAACGCTTGAACTCCATCGCTATGAAAAACTAACCTTGGATTTATCTCTTTGCATTTTTTCGCTATGTAGTTAATATCGTTTATAGCGCCCGTTTCATTATTGACGTGAACTACGGATACGAACACGGTATTTTTATCAATAAGACTAATTAAACTGTCAACGTTAACGCTACCGTCTTGATTAATTTTAGCAAACCGTGCATCGTAACCAGATTTTTTTAACCCGTCAAAGCAATTATAAACGGCTGAATGTTCACCAAGCGTAGTTACAGCGTTTCCCCGCTTAGCGTATGAAAATATAGCAGTATTATCCGACTCCGTTCCGCAAGACGTAAATACAGCTTCAAAATTACTGCCGAATATCTTTGAAAAAGATTCTTTTGCCTTTGTTATAATACCACTTGAAACAAGCCCACCGTGATATTTAGCAGACGGATTGAAATATTCCGTTTCGTTAATATAACTTGCCTTCTCTATTGCGTTTTTATCAGGCTTCGTAGTTGCCGCATTATCTAAATAAATCATTTTTTTACTCTTTCAACAAATTGCTTTTCAAGTTTTGAACTTCCTATATACTTTACAAGGCAATAAATCAATCTTTCATCGTAAGGAAGTATAATAAGCGTGTCTTCATAATCTTTAACGTGAATACACACGTCGTTACTCGTTTCGTTATTTACAGCGTAAATTTTCTTCACGTTTTTATCGTCAATCGCAAAATTATAAGTATCGCAACCAACAAAACCTATTTTTTCTATTTTAGATACTTGAAATCTAATAAGAGGTTTTCTTTTACTGTTGTTAACAATTTTTACTACCGACAAAAAACCATCAACGAATATTATATCGTAAAAATTGTAAAACCTATGTTGAAAGAACAATAAAACAAAGGCCACTATAAAGCAAAAGGCAGATAAAAACCAAGAAAAGTTAACGAAAAGTGCAATTATTAAAAAGAAAACCGCTAAAACAAAGAAAATAAGTTTTATTAATGATAACACTTTTTTTATAACAAGTTCTTTACTTTCGTTTTTTGGCACAATATTAAATTCATAGTATTTATCGTTATTCATAATCCACCGTTATTTTAATTTTGCTATAGTAACGCCGTTTTCACCTTCGCCAAACTTACCAAACCTAAAAGATTCAACACCGCGATGATTTTTAAGCATTTTTTGTATTCCCGTACTTAAAATCTTTAACCCTTTTCCGTGCACAATTCTAACTTCTTCAAAATTAGAAAGTATAGCGCTGTCAATAAACTTTTCAACCTGAAGCAACGCGTCGTCAAGAGTTAAACCTATAACGTTTATTTCATTTTTAATAGTATTTACGTTTTCTCTCTTTATTGAAACGACTGTATTATCCTTTATTTTAGGCTTACTATTAAGAACGAAAACGTCGCTAATTTTAACGTTTAATCTAAGAGCACCCGCTTGCACCCAAATTGAGTTTTTACGCTCGTTTATTTCGGTAATAACGCAAGTATCGTCAAGAGATTTAACGTATACGGTATCTCCAACCTTTAAGGCGTTAAACTCAGCGTTTTTATAAGGAACCGTTTTATCGTCAGTTTTAGAAAGGTTATATTTCTCGTTTTCTATCCTATTTTTTAGGGTTGACATTTTAACGAGATCGGCTTGCGTGTATTCTTGTTTTGCAAAAATTTCTTTCATTTCAGAAAGCAAATCTTCAGCAGTTTCAAGCCTATCGTTAACAATTTTTCTCGCCTCACTCTTTGCCTTGAGCAAAAAGTTTTCTCGCTCTTTATCAAACTTTTCTCTATCCAATAAAAGTTTTTCGTATATCTCCGTTTCTTCGCGTTTAATTTTTAGGATATCTTCCTTGATCTTTTCACTTTCAATACGAGATTTTTCCGCTTCGGTAAGTATTTTATCAAGCGCAATTTTTTCAGTTGACAATAAAGATTTAGCCCTAGCAATTAGGTCTTCTGAAACCCCTAATCTTCTTGAAATTTCAATAGCGTTTGAATTACCCGGGGAACCTATATTAAGTTTATAAAGCGGTCTAAAAGTGTCAGTATCAAAATCCATTGATGCGTTTTGGATTTTATCGTATGCATAAGCAAATTCTTTTAATGAAGAATAGTGCGTTGTAACAATCCCAAACGAACTTAAACTTATCAAATTCTCTAAAAACGCTTGCGCTAAACATGAACCTTCTTCGGGATCAGTACCAGCGCCAATTTCATCGATTAAAACAAGCGATCTATTATCAGCGTTCTTAATTATCTCATTAATATTTTTGATGTGAGATGAAAAAGTAGATAAACTATTTTCAATACTTTGCTCATCGCCAATATTGCAAAATACCTTTTCAAATACTGAAATTTTGCTATCTTCACTTGCGGGAATAAACACACCGCTCATCGCCATTAAAACAAAAAGCCCAACGAGTTTAAGGGTAACGGTTTTACCACCAGTATTTGGACCAGAAATTAAAACGTAATTGAATTCGTCGCCAAAATTTATCGATATAGGAACGACTTTATCTACCGAAATTAAGGGATGCCTACCCTGTTTTATATCTACAACGCCGTTAGCGTTTAGTTTAGGATAAACACATTTACGCCTATAAGAATATTCCGCCTTAGCAAAAGCCACGTCAATATCGGTAAGATAACCTATATTTTCTTGCAAACTATCGCTAACTGCTCCAACTTTTTCAGTAAGTTCAGATAAAATACGCTCAATTTCAATTGTTTCAGCAAGCATCTCTCTGCGGAGTTCATTATTCAAATCTAAAACTTCTTGTGGTTCAATAAAGAAGGTGTTACCACTAGCAGACCTATCGTGAATAAAACCTTTTACAGCCCCTATGCACTCCGATTTTACAGGAACAACGTATCTTCCGTTTCTTAATGAAACAACGTTATCTTGCAGATACTTATTGGCACCTGAACGCATATATCCTTGAAGTTTTTCTCTAATTTTTTCGTTTATATGCTTTATTGTTTGACGAATCGAATATAATTTGTCAGATGCTCTATCTGAAACTTCATCTTCGCTAACTATTTTACTAAAAATGTCGTTTTCCAAGTAATTATCAAAGAAAATACGGCAAGCAATATCGTATAAAATAGGTTTATTTTCAGAAAATTCAATAATTTCACTATGAGTAATTCTCGATGATCTCAAAAGTTTTGCAACTCTTAATAAAGAACCTGGAGAAAGGGTTGACAATTTTTTGGCTAAAGTTAGTTCATCGGTAATTTCATCAAAATAAACAACCCCTTTAACACCTTGTATAAACAAATCGTATGCTTCTTTAGTTTTATCAAGCAAAAATTTTGCGTTTACGTAATCACAATTAATAGAGTCGGTTAAAACGTACTCTTTTGACGTTGAGAGTACGGCATAATTACTTATTTGCTCGCAAATTTTATCAAATTCAAGCGTTTTAATAACTTTTGAATCTATCATTTAACACCTTTTTTAATATTGCCTGAAGTTACAAATTTTGTAAATTTTAACGACTTATCAACAATTTTATTAAAACCGTCAACCGAAACAATATTTGCCATATTGTAAACCTTAAACCTACAATCGCTAACTTTATAGCGTTTTACGGGAAAAACTCTACCTTCGTTATCAATAAGTTCAAAACTGTTAGGTTTATCGCAATTATTGCAGTTTTTACCAAATGGACAATAAATTAAGTCCATAATTTCAATTAACCCGTCACTTAAAACAAATAAATCACAATTTAGATCTTTAATTTCAGCATAAGAAAGTTCTTTTGATGCAACAATTTTTTCAGCGCCTAAATCCTTGAGGTAATCAATATCAACTTTGTTGAATACGTTAATTCCTGCACCTACAAAAAACTTCAATTTTTTTGTTATAGCATACTCTATGCCGTAATAACCGTCAACGTAAACGCCGTAAAACTTATCAACAATTTGATCAATAATCTTAAAATCGTTATTTGTTAAGTACGGTGGCAGATATAACCAAAGTTTATCTCCATTAAATTTTGTTGTGTCAACGCTACTATAATCAAAAGGCGCATAAACTACGTCAGTATAGTTACTTAAATTAGAATCAAGTGAAGAAACTATCGCACAAGAACTATCTTTTAACTCGTAATTATAAATTGAATTATTTTCATAATTGCCGATATTATAAGGTTTTATATCGTTTTTTCTATTAAAATATTTACAGTATAATTCAACCCTAACTTTATTAAGTACGCTCTTTGGTATAAAAGCGTTATTATCAAAATTAATAAAATTTACCGTGACGTTAAAGGGGTAAATATCGGTCTTTTCAAGGCAAGAAATAACGTGCTCTTTTGAAACGGGAGCACTAATCGACGTTTCAACAACACTTTCACTATAAACAGTTAAATCGTTAATTGAAAAACTAAACTTATCTCCAACTTTTATATTAACGTTAACGTTAACGTCAATCTTTCTATCCTTAACGCACAATTTGTTATACAAATCGACTTTTTTAGTAAGATTAACTAAATCTCCTACTTTTATATTCCCCTTGTATAAAATTGACAACTTATCCTTTTTATTAACAACGATAGCATTTCCAACTTCATAGCCGTTTCTAACTATTTTGAAACTATCTCCAGCAATAAAATCACTCGATTTATCGATAAAAATCTCGTTTTTATTAAAGTTTTTAACCGTACCAACCGTTAAACCTAAATTATTTTGTATTTTATCTGATATAAAATTACTCTTTTGTGAAAAAGCTAAACCTTTTGTGTAATCGCCACGATTAAAAGATATTTTTAACGCGCTAAACAGTTCCGAACTATAATTACCGCTTAAAAGTTCTTTATAAAATCTTACTGCCGAAAATACGTATTCTTTACTACGAAGCCTTCCTTCTATCTTAAAAGATGCAACACCTGCATCAATGAGCGTTTTAATATCTTCACCAACAGACAAATCTGCTAAAGATATTGAGTATCCTTTTTTTACTACTTGCCCGTTTTTAGAAATGGAATATTCTTTTCTACAAGGTTGTTTACAAAAACCACGATTTCCACTATTGCCACCAATAAAAGACGACATATAACAATGCCCAGAGAAGCAAGTACACAATGCGCCTTGAATAAAAACTTCAGTTTCAATGATTTTTGAAATCTCTTTTATATCTTCAAGTTTAGTTTCCCTTGCCAATATCACTCGTGAAAACCCGTGTTTTTTAGCAAATTTAGCACCGTAAACGTTACACACACCCGCTTGAGTTGACAAATGCAACGTTATATTTGGCATTAACTTTTTAATATAATCACCTAAAAAAACGTCTTGCAATATAAAGGCGTCAACACCCATTGAATAGGCATCATTTACGGCGTTTAAGAGTTTATTTATCTCTTTTTCTTTAATTAAAGTATTTACCGTAACGTAAACTTTAACGCCAAACGTCTTGGCATAAGATATATAATATCTTAAATCGTCAAGCGTGAAGTTTTCCGCCGATTTACGCGCAGAAAAATCCGTTAATCCAAGATAAACGGCGTCAGCGCCAGCGTTAATTGCAGATATTAAGTTTTCCTTCGAGCCTGCAGGCGCTAAAATTTCACACATAATTATAAATTTGCCCGCCACTTATTGACGGGCATTATTTTATCTTAAAGTTATAGAAGAACTGCTAAGTCCTGCTAAAATTTTCGCAACTAAACCATCAACCTCTTCAAGAGTCAACGAGCGTTCAAGCAATGAGAAAGTTAAGTGATAAGCCATGCTCTTCTTTCCTTCAGGAAGTTGATTTCCTTCGTAAATATCGAAGAGTTCAACGTTAGTAAGCGTCTTATCCGAATACTTTTTAATAAGTCTTAAAGTTTCGCCGTTGGTAACAGTTTTATCCATTACAAGCGCTAAGTCGCGTTCTACGGACGGGAATTTAGCAAACGGAGTAAACAACGTCTTCTTATTAAGCATTTTTGCTATAACTCCGTATTGAATTTCACCAACGTATAAACGTTTATCAATACCAAGATTTTCCGAAGTTTTAGGATTTAATTCACCAATATAACCAATAGATCTATTACCTAAAACAAGTTCCGCGCTTCTAGTTGGGTGCATAAACGGTCTTACACATTTCTTAACGTCAAACTTAAAGGTTGCACCTAAAACTTCAAATAACCCCTCTACAACGCCTTTAATCGTAAAGAAATCTTCATCACCAAACATACCAAGCGCTAAAACTTCGTTTTCTACCGGAAGTTCAGTTAGCGGTAACGATTTAGGATTATAAGTTTTAGCAAACTCAAACAATCTGCCAGACAAGTTTTTCTTATTAATATTGTTTGCAATAACCCTTACAAGCGACGGTAAAATTGCCGTTCTCATAACCGATAAATCTTCGCCAAGCGGATTTAATATCTTTATAAATCTATACTCTTGGCTTTCTTTATCGAGAGAGAAATTGTCATAATCTTTTTCAGAAACGAAAGAATAAGTAATCGCTTCAGAAAAACCTTGCGAAACAAGATAATTCTTTGTTTTATTAAGGTCTTTTTGTTGTTTATTAAGACCACCAACGGTAATAGACGCATCTTTCAAAAGTGTATTTTCAATATGATCGTAACCATACATTCTAATAACTTCTTCTGCAAGATCAGGATAATCTTCAACGTCATCACGATACGGCGGAATTTCCACAACGATATCATCTCCGTTAATAGAAACCTTAAATTCAAGCCTTGAAAGTATATCACAAATAACGTCAGAAGGAACTTCTATACCTAAAACTTTATTAATTTTGGAAATTTTAGTTTCTATCTTTTTAGGAGTTAAATCAACGTTATTTACGTCAATATAAGAACTACTAATAGTACCAACCCCAAGTTGATCGATTAAGGATAACGCTCTCTGCATACCAAGTTCAGCAATGTAGGCATCAGTACCCTTTTCAAATCTTGAAGAACTATCAGAACGTTTTCCAAGCGCTCTTGAAGTACGCCTAATACTATCACGCTTAAACATTGCAGATTCAAACACGATTTCTTTTGTGCATTCAGTTATAGAACTTGATTTACCGCCCATAACGCCTGCAATACATTGAGGATTGTTTTGGTCACAAATTAATAAATTGTTATCTGTTAATTCATATTCTTTATCGTCAAGAGTAGTTATTTTTTCGCCGTTGTTAGCCCTTCTTATAACAAGTTTATTCCCTTCTAAATAAGAATAATCAAAACTGTGCATTGGTTGGCCAATTTCCATAAGAACAAAGTTCGTAATATCTACGATATTACTAATCGCTCTAATTCCTACGCTATTAAGCCTTTTTTGCATCCACTTTGGAGATTCGGAAAATTTAATATCTGAAACGTAACTTGCAACGTATCTTGGGCATAAATCGGGAGCAACAACTTCTACACTTAATTTATCGCTCGTTGCAATACTACCCTTATTATAGGATACGTTAGGCATTTTAAGCGGTTTATTAAGAACTGCCGCAACTTCTCTTGCTAAACCTAAAATACTATGACAGTCTGGTCGGTTAGCGGTAACTCCGATATCAAAAATAATCTCGTCAAGCCCAACGATAGGTTTAATATCCGCACCGTTTTCACAGGCGTTATCTAAAATTAAAAGCCCATCATAAGAAGCACCAGCGTACATTTCTTCAGTAACGCCTATCTCACCGCCAGCGCAAAGCATACCAAACGAATCGTAACCACGAAGTTTACCAGCCTTGATAGTCATAACGCCTTCAATAGTAACGTGGTCTTTAGCGGTAGCGTAAACAGTAGCGCCAACGAGAGCAACCGGGGCTTTAATTCCCACCTTAACGTTATCAGCACCGCAACAAATTTGGAAAATACCGTGTTTTCCGCAATCAACGGTACAGAGATGTAAATGCGTATCGGGAATTGCTTCACAAGTTAACACCTCACCAACAACAACACCTGAAATATCTTTACCGTTTTCTATAACTTCTTCAACTTCAAAACCACAAGAAAACAATTTTTCTTGAAGTTCGCTAACTGAAATATCAGAAATATCAACGTAATCATTTAACCAATATAAAGGAAGTTTCATAATATCACCTATCTTACTTGAATTGTTTTAAGAATCTAATATCGTTTTCAAAGAACAATCTAATATCGGGAATCTTGTATTTTAATATTGCAATACGTTCAATACCCATACCGAAAGCGTAACCAGAATAAACGTTACTATCAATTCCACAACCCTCAAGAACCTTTTTATTTACAATGCCTGCGCCTAAAATTTCAATCCAACCAGTACCCTTACAAAGTTTACAGCCTTTACCGTGACACTCTGAACACGAAACGTCAACTTCTACACTAGGTTCTGTAAACGGGAAATAAGACGGGCGTAAACGCGTTTTAGCATCTTTACCGAACATTATCTTGCAAAACTCGTCTAAAGTACCTTTAAGATCGCAAAGCGTAATATTTTTATCAACTACTAAACCTTCCATTTGATGGAACATTGGCGAGTGAGAAGCATCGTCATCCGAACGATATACTTTACCTGGGCTTAAAATTTTAATCGGCGGTTTTTTATCAAGCATAACTCTTACTTGACCTGCCGAAGTTTGAGTTCTAAGTAAAATATTGTCGTTAATATAGAAGGTATCTTGCATATCTCTAGCGGGATGATCTTCAGGAATATTAAGCATTTGGAAATTGTAGTAATCTTCTTCAATTTCAGGGCCTTCAAAGATTTCAAACCCCATGCTTGTAAACGCATCTATAAGCTCGTTTTTAACAAGTGTTAAAGGATGAAGGCTACCTATCTCTCTCTTCTTTGACGGAAGAGTGATATCAATGGCTTCATCTTCAAAAGTCTTTAATAATTCCGCTTCTTTAAGCTCATTCTCACGCGCATCGTAAAGCACGTCGATTTGAGTTCTCAAATCGTTAACAAGCTTACCAAAAGCCGGCCTATCTTCCTTAAGTATATCTCTCATACCTTGCATAAGTTTTGTTACTTCGCCGTTTTTACCCTGATATTTAACCTTAACGTCATTAAGTTCTTTAACGTTATTAGCGCCTTCAATATCAGCTTTTGCATTTGACAAAATAAGGTCTAATTGCTCTTTCATAATTTCTCCTTAAAATAAAATAACAGCGCCCTATAAAAGGACGCTGTTTGCGTGGTACCACCTTTCTTATACGCTAAATGCGTATATCTCAATCGTTATAACGTTACGAACGGCTCGGCTTACTACTATTTCAGCTTACAACTCGGAAGTGAATAACGCTTTATCATAACGTAACGGGCTTTCACCTATCCCCATCTCTCTTTCCGTTAAACAAAAACGCCTGTCTTCGTCAAAGTTTTTACATATATAAATAAATTATATATATAAAACCGAATTTTGTCAATCGTTTATATAAATTTTTGCGTCGAAAATACCGCTCCTGAAAAGTAAACTTCCGGCACTTTGCCAATAATTACGTTATCGTAAAGCATTACCGTAATTTTATGTATGAGTTTTTTAGTCGAAAACCTTGTAACTACGGCAATATCAGGCGTTACGTCAAGGTATAAAATATGGCGAGTTTGATTAATTCCTGCAGTTTCAAACTTAGATACAACATCACATTTAACAGAATTTATAGCAATTAATTTCATTTTAATCTTCTTGCCAAATCCCTGCGCCATAGATATTCCAGTAAATACTCCTATTGGAACGTCAACACCTTCATTAATATAATTAGTTAGATACTCGCCTACCGAATTAGCCAATTTTGTTGTTAGCGAGTTGAACTTATATGCATCTGCGGTAATCATTGTAATATTACCATCGTTATCTTTATGTATTTTATATAAATTATCATAACTAAATTCTATTGATAAAGACTTTTCAATCGCATAGTACGATGCCGTAGATAATACACCTTGAAATGACAACTCTCCTATCTTAATAAGCAATTTGTTTGAAGATGAATACAACGATATAACCAAGGCAATAAACAGGATTAAAAATATAGCAAAACCACTTTTCCTTCTTTTTTTACAATTTTTCATATAATAATTTATGTTGAAAGGTAGATTTTAAGCACAAAAAAAGGATAGGATAACCTATCCTTAATTTTTAGATGATATATTTATCAAGTTTTTTAGGAGCGTTATTAAGCTCTTCACGTTTAGCATCGTAACCATTTCTACCAAGAAGTGCGTAAGTAGCGTTCTTACCGTTTTCAACGCCGGGTTGATTATAAGTATCAATACCAAGCATTTCGCCCATATACGCAGTTTCAAGTTCAAAGAAGAACAATAATTGACCAAGCGTATATGCGTTTAACGTAGGAAGATATATCGTTCTATTAAGCCTATTTTTAACTGTTAAAGCGTATTCCGTTGCAACTCTTTCAGCTTGAATAAGTTCGTTCATCGTATGGCCACAAAGGAAGTTAACGTCGGGAATATCTTCGCAACCATCGGGAATTTTAACAGTTTTTCTATATTCATCAACCGCCAAGAAAGTGGTAACTTTATCAAACGGACCTTCAGTATAAAGTTGAACTTGGCTGTGTTGATCAGTTACACCTAACGACTTAACCGGAGTTTGACCAGCATATACTAAATTACCATTTTTATCAATCTCTTTACCTATGCTTTCCGCCCAAAGTTGGCAATACCAATCGGCAATATATTTAAGACCATCCGCATACGGCATCATAACCGAAATATTTTTACCTCTATTAAGCGATATATACGAAAGAAGAGCACTCATAAGCGCGGGGTTTTTAGATAAATCACTTGAATTACATCTGTCGTTCATATATTTAGCGCCGTCTAAAAATTCTTTAATATCAACGCCTAAAACCGCCGCTGGAAGTAAACCTACCGGGCAAAGTTCACTAAATCTACCACCTACGCTATCTGGGATATAATATGTTTTATAGCCTTCCTTTTTAGAGATTTTAATAAGATTACCCTTGGAGCTTGACGTAGTTGTAATAATATGATTTTTTGCATTATTACCGAGTTTTTTAGTTAGTAAATCATTAATAATAAGATACTGAGTCATAGTTTCGCTTGTAGAACCACTCTTGGTTATAACGTTGAACATAGTTTCTTCAACGTTAATTACGTCTAAAAGCGCAACCATACGTTCAGGATCTACGTTATCTTCAACGTAGAATTTAGGACCGTTTCTCTTATCAGCAGGCAAATCGTTATAGTGAAGATGACAAAGGGCTTGGAAAACGGCAATCGGACCAAGAGCTGAACCACCAATACCTAAAACGACGAAATTTTTATAATTTTTTCTAATATCGTTAGCCGTTGCAATAATATCTTCAATTTCATTTGCATCGTAATTAACAAGATCAGCCCAACCGGTCATACCAGTACCGCGAATTGATTCAAACGAATTATACGCATTAATTGCAAATTGTTCATTTTTTGCGATATCTTCGTCAGAAATACCTTCTTTTGCACCAACGAATTTATCCATCATATTATTGTAGTCAAATCTAATTTTAAGTTTTTCGTTATACATAACTACTCCTTTATATTAAAATATTTTTTCTTTTAATTCTCTTAAATAACTTAAACTGTCCTTAAACTCTGAAATTTCACCATAATCGTTAGTATAAACCTCAATAAGCATATTACCGTTAAAACCGACGTCTTTTAATCTCTTAAATAAATCTTCAAAATCAAAAACACCTTTACCTGGGAGAACGATTTTACCGTTACAATCAACGTCAGATAAGTGAACAGTATTTATAGAATCTCCCATCTCGTTAATATAATCAACGTAACTATCTCCGGAAATTCTCGCTTGTTTAACGTCAAAACAAGTTTTCAAACCCTTAACGTATTTTGAAATTTCACGATAAAAACCAACGTGATTGTAATACGCCCACTCAACGTTTTCCAAACACAAATCAACGCCGTACGATAACGCAAAATCTTTGACGTTTTGCATCATTTTACCGATTTTTTCATATTCATTATACAAAATATTTTTCTTAAATCTCGCAATACCGTGCAAGGTGTAATTAGTTGCTCCTAAGGTTTTAGCGGTCTTTAAGCAATCTTCAAATATTTTGTACGCATCTTTAAGCGCACGTTCGCTCGAAGAGAAAAGTTGAGGCTCAAAATGAGTGTTGAGCGTGTGTATCGAGTGAACTTTCAAATTACCCTGTCTTTCCTTTAATAATTTTGCAAATTCTTCGGTATATTCTGAATAAGTACCTAAAAACACTTCGCAAACTCTTGCATCTAATTCATTGAGCGTAACTAAAGCGTCTTCATTAAATTTTCTTCTAAACAACGAGGCAGTTGAAATACCTATTTCCATATCAGTTTTTCTCGTAAGTAACTCTACCGTCTACACCAACGACAGTTACGGTATCTCCTTTACTAATTTCTCCACTAATGATTGCGTCAGACAATAAATCTTCAACGTATCTAGATATTGCGCGTTTAATATTTCTTGCGCCGTATTCAACGCTATAACTCTCATCAACTATAATATCCATAGCAGAATTTTCTACAAATAATTTATAGCCTTGCGAATTAACCCTGCGAATAAGTTCGTTAACCATAATATCTGCAACGTCGTAACAATCGGATTTTGAAAGTTCGTTAAACACAACTATTTCATCAAGCCTATTAATAAATTCAGGCTTAAAATGACGTTTAAGCGAATCTTCAACGTTAGTTATATCATTATTAGAACCAAAACCTAAAACGCTTGACTGTTTATGTGAATAACCAACGTTAGACGTAAGAATTACAATAGCGTTTTTGAAACTTATAAGCCTACCCTTGTTATCTGAAAGCCTACCTTCGCCCATTATTTGAAGTAAAACGTCGTAAATTTCAGGTGAAGCTTTTTCAATTTCATCAAAAAGAACTACAGAATAAGGGTTTTTTCTAACCTTTTCAGTCAACAATCCCTCTTGCTCGTAGCCTACGTATCCAGGAGCAGAACCAATGAGTTTATTAATACCAGTTTTATCTTGATATTCACTCATATCAAAGCGAATAAGTGAATTTTTATCGCCAAAAACACTTTCCGCAAGCGCTTTAGCAAGTTCAGTTTTACCAACGCCCGTAGGACCAACGAAAAGGAACGTTCCTATAGGTTTATTTGGATCGTTTACGTTTGCGCGTGAACGCCTTACCGCTTTTGCAACGCTTTCAATAGCCTTTGTTTGACCAACAACTCGTTTCATAAGCTCATCTTCAAGCGACATAAGCTTAAACGTATCCTCACTCGTAAGATCCGCAATGGGAATTTTAGTCCATACGCTAATTAGTTTTTTAATATCTTCTTCAGTAACACACGGATCTAATTCACTACGTTTTTGATAATCTTTTTCCTTTACCGCGCGTATTTTAACTATTAATGACGCTATTTTATCGTCATATTTTTTTGCCGTAGTCAAGTCGTCTTTGAAAATTGCATAATCTCTATCTGCAACGAGTTTATTAATCTCGTTTTCAAGAGTAACGATTTCTTTAGGCGTTGAGGAAATTTCAACGTGTTTTTTTGATGCTGCTTCATCGATAAGATCTATCGCTTTATCCGGCAAAAATCTACCAGTTATATACCTATCTGAAAGCTTTACCGCCGAAATAATCGCCTCGTCTTTAATTATAATTTTGTGATGAGATTCATACGCGGGTTTAACACCCATTAAAATCTCAATGGCAACGTCAACTGAAGGCTCTTTAATTTCAATAGGTTGAAAACGTCTTTCAAGGGCGCTATCCTTTTCTATGTATTTAGTATATTCGTCGTTTGTAGTTGCGCCGATTACGCTTAAATCTCCACGAGCAAGCATAGGTTTCAAAAATTCAGCGGTATCAAACTTACCGTCAGAAGTTGAACCTGCTCCAACGATATTATGAATTTCATCAATAAATAAAATTATATTACCATCGGCAAGAACGTAATCTATTGCATTTTTAAGCCTTTCTTCAAATTCCCCACGATATTTAGTACCAGAAAGTAACCCACCTAAATCAAGTGAAAAAATAGATTTATTACGCAAAAATTCAGGCGCTTCGCCACGGGTAATCATAAGCGCAAGTCCTTCTACTACCGACGTTTTACCAACACCAGCTTCACCAATTAACAACGGGCTGTTTTTTGTTTTACGAGAAAGAGTTTGAATAACCCTAAAAATCTCATCATCTCTACCAATAACGGGGTCTATCGCACCGTTTAACGCTCTTTCAGTTAAAGAATAACCCAATGATTCTAATGGATTACGTTGTGGTTTTTCAACGGTTTTTACAGTTTGTTCTTGTTTTTGTTGATTTGGAAGATTGTATTGTTGAACGGGTTGTTTTAAGGGCGCTTTAATCTTATTATCTTCTTCTACAACAGTTTCCGGTTCAACTAAATTTTTTGATTTTGTTTTGATTTTTTCGTAAGTATACGCATAAAGAGAAGGTATATCAACGCCCAAACTTCTCAATATGCTCATTGCCCTTGAATCTTCTATTGAAAGTATTGCAAGAAGTAAATGTTCCGTCGATACGTATGAAAGTTTAAGTGATCTTGCTATTTCAACCGCGTTCTTTTGCGCGCCCATACACTTAACGGTGTAACCCACAACGTTTCTTTCTTTAAGGGTGCGTTTAAGGGGAGCAAAATAATTTTCTCTTGTTACCCCGAACTTATTAAGATATGCGCAAGCATCACTTTTTGGCGTACTTAAAATAGCGTACAAAACAAGTTCCGTACCGATATAAGTTAGATTAAATTTTGCTTTTGTTCGTTCTGCGGTTTTTAACACCACAAGACAAGTCTCTGTATAATTGAGCATAAAATCCTTATTATATAAGCGTTTTCAAATAATTTTTAAGTTCGTTTGATAACTCTTCGTCGCGAAGCCCGTATTCTATGTTTGCCTTCAAATAGCCGAGCCTTGACCCCATATCATACCTAGTACCAACAAAGTCAACGGCTTTAACGCCACCCTTTCTTGAAAGAGCGTCAAGAGCGTCTGTAAATTGATATTCCCCGTTAACCGATGGCTTAAGTTTAGAAATTTCATCAAATATTTCAAACGGAACAACATATCTACCAAGCGGAGATAAAGTGCTCTTAACGTCTTCAAGTTTTGGCTTTTCAGTTATTTTAGTAACGTCGTAAACGTTTCCTTCGCGTGAAGAGTATTCAACGGAAGCATATTTAGGCACGTCTTCTTTTTTAACGTTTTTACAGCCGATTACCGTTTTACCAGTCTTATTATAAACGTCGATAAGCTGACCAGTAACAGGCCTTCCGTCATTATACATAACGTCGTCACCAAAAAGAACTGCAAACGGCTCGCCGCTACAAAAATCCTTTGCAACTTCTATTGCCTTTGCCGTTCCGTTTAATTCTTTTTGCTCAACAAAAGTAACTTTTGCCATAGTCTCAGGATATTTTACAAGACTATAAAAATCCATTTTATTCTTAGCTAAAAGTTCTTTATCTAATATTTCAGAAGGATTAAAGTGATCTTTTATAACGTCGTTTTTATAACCGACTACAAAAAGAATTTCTTCAATTCCACTATTTATAACTTCTTCGGTTATAATTTGAATAGCAGGTTTATTAAGTACGGGTAACATTGCTTTGGGAACTGCTTTCGTGTAAGGTAAAAACCTAGTGCCAAACCCAGCCACGGGAATCACGGCTTTTTTTACAATTTGCATAATTTCTCCTTTTGCTTAATATAAGCCCCAATTTAATAATTATTTATCGAAAGAATTTACTTTTTCAACTCTAATTGCGTGTCTACCGCCATCAAACTCAGTAGTTAAAAATATGTTGATAAATTTAATTATATCTTGAGTTGCAGTTATTCTTGCGCCTAACGCTATAACGTTGGTATCGTTATGGCGCCTTGTCATCTCGGCAGAGAAAGCATCAGTAACGTGCGCGCAACGAATACCTTTTATCTTATTTGCAGCGATACTCATACCAATACCCGTTCCGCAAATCAAAATACCTTTTGCACACTCGTTTTCATTAACGAGTTTACAAACCTTTTCAGCGTAATCAGGATAATCGCAAGAATCTTCGGTAAAAGTACCACAATCAATTACTTCATAACCATTGTTAATTAAAAACTCAACAACTTCTTCTTTAGCGGGAAAACCGCCGTGATCACAACCAAATGCAATTTTCATAATTCACCTATAAAACATCTATAAAATCTTCTTTCTTAAAAGGCTTGCAAGCTTTTGAAAGCCTATTCATAATACCAACGTCAACTTCGCTACCCGTATTAATCTTAATTGCTATAAGATAATCGGCAATCTTTTCGCCCTCTAAAAGTTTGAAATACAAGTTAGATGCAATTTCTTCTCCAGACTCTCCAAGTTGCAACTTTTCTCCACAAAGTTTGTGAGAAACTTTATCATCGCACAAAAATACGGGAACTTTACCACTTGCAAGAAGTTTATCGTATAATTCTTGAGCAAGCGGGAGTTCATTTCGCTCAAAAAGTACCGTGTTGCATTTTGGAGTATAGTGAACGTATTTCATGCCTGGAGATCTAACCGCTTCACTATCTTTCAAACTATCAACGTACTCGCAAGAACCAACGACTCTCTTTATCATCTCAGCAGTAACTAAACCACTACGAAGAATTACGGGAACTTGTTTTGTTACGTCTAAAACGGTTGACTCTATACCACCTTTACACTTACCGCCGTCAAGAATAACTTCTATTTTACCGTTCAAATCATCGTAAACGTGCTCTGCAGTAACAGGGCTCGTATGCTTTGATACGTTAGCAGACGGCGCAGCGATAGGCAAATCAATATACTTCAAAAATTTTTGGCAACCTTCGTGGTCGGGAACTCTTATCGCTAAAGTATCAAGATTGCAAGTAACGAGTTTTGAAACCGCACCTTTATGCCTCATAACAAGCGTTAAAGGTCCTGGCATAAACGCATTAATCAAATCGTAAACGTAATCGTGATCAACGTAAACAAGTTTCGTAAAATCATAATCTTTATGAACGTGAACGATTAGCGGATTATCCGACGGCCTGCCTTTTGCCTTGAAAATCTTTTCAACTGCAACGTCACTCGTTGCTAAACCTCCAAGACCGTAAACTGTTTCCGTAGGCATGGCAACAAGCTCGTTTAATTCAATTATTTTTTTTGATAATTTTAAGGAATTATCGTCAATTTTTAATATTTTTGTATTCATAAGAACAACGATTCATCAATGTTGTCAGCGGGGATCTCTTCAGCGGGCGGTTCGCCTACGGGAGCATAAGCGTCGTATCCGTCATCCACGTCTTGACTTTCATCCTTTTTATATTGTTTTTCCATATATGCAGGCATATCCGGAGCGTTATATACGATGTTGACAAACTTGGTTTGCTCACCCTTAAATAAAAGTTTGAAGGATTCACACGCACCGGAACGGTTTTTAGCAAGAATAATTTCTGCTTCCGCTTGATTTTGCGGTTTGGTTTCAGCTTCTTCAGTAGTAGCTCTATCAGGTCTATGAATAAACATTACGATATCCGCATCTTGTTCGATTGCGCCAGATTCTCTAAGGTCGGCAAGTTGCGGTTTTCTCTTGCCTGTTTCCGAGGCACGGTTAAGTTGTGAAAGCGCAATAACGGGAACGTCAAGATCTTTTGCAATCATCTTAAGTCCTCTTGAAATTTCAGTAATTTCAGATTGACGCGACTCGCTTGACTTAACTGCGTTCATAAGTTGAATATGATCGACTACTATTAAGTCAAGTTTTCCACCTTGCAAGCTTTTAAGTCTTCTACACTTACTTAAAATATCTGGAATAGTCGTCATTGACGTATCGTCGATAAATATCTTTGTAGAGTTAATAATTTTTTGTGCGCTCCAAAGTCTTTTCCACTCGTCCGAATCAAGTTTACCCTTTTTCGCTCTTTGACCACTAACACCACCAATAGAGCAAATCATACGTTCAGTAAGTTCACTCTTTGTCATTTCAAGCGCGAATACCGCGCAAACCGCTCCGTGGCGAATTGCAACGTTTTCAACAATGTTCATAGCAAGCGTAGTCTTACCAACTGACGGTCTTGCTGCTAATATTATAAGATTACCTTTATGTAAACCGTTCGTGAGATCGTCAAACGCTGTAAAACCGGTAGTTAAACCCTGCAAATAGTTTTTATCGCTTTGAATTTTTTGAAAGGTTTGTAGTACACCTTCTACGTGCTCGTTAACGTCGGTAAGCGAAGACGTGTCGAGTTGTTCAGAAATATCGTATATAAGTTTTTCAGCGTACGCCAACGATTTTTGACCGTCGTCACTAGCCTTAGCGTCTTTCAAAATAGAATCTGAACATCTAATTAATTTTCTTAAAACACTATCTCTTTTTACGATTTCAAGATAGTATTTATAATTGGCGGCGGACGGTGTATTTTTTAATATTTCGGTAATATAGTCAATACCACCTGCTCTTTCAAGCATAGTTTTCTTTTCGGCATTATTTATAAGTTCTTGATTATCGCCTTTTGATTTATCATACTTAACCGAAGGCATTTTATTCAACACGTCAATAACGGTAACTAAATCAGCAGTTTTTGCTTGAGATAAAATCTCAAAGATAGCCTTATAAATAATCTTATGCGACTCAACGTAAAAATCTTCTACTTTGAGATTGGTTGCAATATCAAATTGAATCTCGTTATCAATTAAAATCGAGCCTATTACACTTTGTTCTGCTTCCAATGAATAAGGAAGCGCATTAACGTTTTCTTTAGCCATATTTTTATCCTTAAATAAGTTTTTCAAATTCAGTAAGAGCATCTTCAAAAGACTTGAACGCCATCTCCATAGCGTCACCTTCTAAAAGATCAACTCCGGTTAATTTTAACAATTCCGTAGGAACGTCTGAACATCCTGATGATAAAAAGTTAAAATATTCTTTAACTTCTTTTTCTCCGCCGTTTAATATTCTTTCGGCAATAGCGATAGCGCTAATTATACCAGTTGCGTATTTATAAACGTAAAACGCTCTATAAAAATGAGGTATTCTAGCCCACTCGTAAGATATTTCCTTATCAGAAACAACGCTTTTACCATAATATTTCTTGTTGAGTTTAAGATAAATTGAATTGAGTGTTTCTTTAGTGAAAGGTTGACCTTTTTCAGCAATTTCATGCGATTTTTCTTCAAACTCTGAAAACATTGTTTGGCGGAACAAGGTAGTTCTAATAGTATCAAGATAGTACGACAAGAAATATTTCTTAACGTTTTTATCCGTTGAATTTTTAATGAGATATTTTATGAGTAATATCTCGTTTACGGTAGAAGCAACTTCCGCTACGAAAATTTTATAATCGGCTTTAGTAACGGGTTGTGAATTATTAGAAAAATAACTGTGCATAGCGTGGCCGAGTTCGTGAGCAATAGTAAATACGCTGTGCGTAGTTTTATTGTGGTTTAATAAAACGTAAGGATGTTTTGCGCTATAAGCACCGCAACTATACGCGCCACTACGCTTACCTTCGTTTTCATAAACGTCAATCCAACGCTCGTTTTTTGCTTTATAAAGAAGTTCTCTATACTCTTTACCAAGCGGTTCAAGTCCTTTAACAACTAATTCAAAAGCGTCTTCATAATCAAGTTGCAAGTCTGCATTTTCGGTGATGGGAACGTACAAGTCGTACATGTGAATATTACCACCTAAAATCTTCTTTCTATCGTCAACGTACCTATGAAGAACAGGGAGAGCTTTGTGAACAGACGTAATAAGGTTGTTATAAACCTTAACGTCAACTTCTTCGGCGAAAAGCGCTTTTTCAAGGGAAGAAGAGAATTTTCTAACCTTAGCAAGGAATACGTCTTTATCAACGCTACCCTTGTAAAGCATAGTTATTGTGTTAAGAACCTTAAAATATGCTTTGTAATAAGACTTAAAAGCGGAACGGCGAACTGCCGAATCTTTATTTTGAAGAAGTAAAGAATAAGTAGCGTGGGTTACTTTAACTTTTTTACCATCAACCTTTATCGTGGGAAAATCAAGGTCTACGTTATCAAGCATTGAGAAAGCGTCATCATAACCGGAGTAAACTTTTCCACCAAGAGAAAGAACGGTTTCAGTTTCTTCTGAAAGAATATGCGGAAGAAAATCAATAATTTTTTTAAGATCAAGTTCGTATAGTTCAAGTTCTTTGCTACATGCAAATTCATTCAACTTATCACAGCCAAGTTTTGATAGTTCAGGATCAATAAACGAAACCTCGGTTGAAAATTTAACTGAAACCTCCTCAACTAAACAAGTAAGTTCGTTGCCGAGCGGATTAGTACCGTCCTCATCTCGCCTAAACATAGCGTAGACTGATAACAGTTCAAGTTCAGAATACAACGAATACATTTTATCAAAACAATCTTTTATCGTTTTTACGTTATTAAGTTTTCCTTTGAATAGTGAAAAATCAATTGACTTATTAAGAGTTTTTAATCGAGTCTTAAACTCGTCAACCCCACTAATAAGTTCTTCAGTATTCCACTTGTATTTAGCATCAATGTCAATTCTTTTCATGCAGTCTCCTTTTTGTACGCAAGTAAACAATTTGAGTTAGTATAAACCGAGACGATATCCCCTTCAGCCAAATCGGTAACAGAAACTTGGCAATCTATATAAATCGTATGTTCAACGTAATCGTTAGTAACGCTTGACCATTCAAGAACTTCTAACCTATAACAATCAAAACCGTTCTTATCAACGGGTTCATACAAAACGTTTAACACCGTAACTTTATTCAACGATCTTTTACCACATACTGAAAACACTAAAAACTCGTAGTATTTTTTTACCGAACCATAGGTGTATCCAAAATGGATAAACGAGTAAGTTATAAATAAGACTATAAGGCAAATTAGCGAAACTAAAAGCGGAATTCTAAGTTTTGTGCCATACGGTTCTAAAGCATACCACAAAATTATGCCCGCAATTAATAACGCGCATATAACCGAAACGACTATATACGAGATTTTATATCTTTTCATTTTTTTAGCGTACAATTCAACGCACTCGTTTGTATATAATTCACGCATATTTTACCCTCTTAACTTAAACGACCAGGAGAACAATTTTGTTATCCAATTTTTATTTTTAATGGAAAAATTATTAACAACGCCAACTACGGCGCTTTTATTTATGGGACCAAAACTACTACTATCGTTACTTATCGGGCGGTTATCTCCCATTACGAATATTTCACCGTCCTTAAGTTTAATTTGCTCAATATCCTTATTGCCTGCAATAATATACGGTTCTTCAAGTTCTTGAAAATC
Organism: Christensenellaceae bacterium; assembly: GCA_045651665.1. Taxonomy (GTDB): domain Bacteria; phylum Bacillota; class Clostridia; order Christensenellales; family Borkfalkiaceae; genus HGM11412. Next base: position 82,727 of record JAZRSR010000022.1, on the reverse strand, counting down.
TGCTTCTCCGTTACGTTTTACGCTGACAACCCCTCGTTCACATTTAATTTCATCGCCTTCTACCGCTATTACGCGTTTTATAAGCATATTGCCGTCATACTCAAAAACGATAACGTCACCACGATCGTAACTTTCAAATCGGTTAACAAATAAAACGTCGCCTTCATTTAAGGTGTTTTCCATTGAAGAACCATTTACTATAACCAAAGAAAATACTCTCGTCATAATGAAATATACTATAAAAAGAAATAAAATTAGAATCAAGTAAAACAGAAAATCGCTTGATTTCTTTTTATTATTGCCTTGCAAAAAATTAACCATTAAACAGTAATCACCTTTTTTAATCTCTTATCAAAATCGGGTAAAGATAGCATAACTACTTTGCCACAGCCTAAACATTTAATTTTAACGTCAACTCCAACTCGAACGACAGTCCACTCCGAACTTCCGCATGGATGAGGTTTTTTAGTTAAAATTTTATCTCCAAGTTTAATTTCCATAGTTCACCTTAAAGCACAAGGAAGTTATTAATCGCAACGTCACCTTTTGACGAAACGCATACCGCATTAATTTCAGAAAAGTCTTTAATAGGCATACCTATATCAGTCTTAAAATCATTAAGTTCTACCGTTATATTTTGCCATTTATTAGCGGGAGAAAGCGTAACCGAACGAGAAAACGTAATACCGCTAGACGTTAAAAACTCTATGGTTATTACGTCGGGAACGTTAGTATACACGTCGAATTTAATAAATGAATTTTCATGTAAAACGTTTGAAAATTTCTTAACAGCGTACGAAATTAATTTGTTTTTGGTAGATATACCAAGAATACCAAACGGGCCGTTAATATAGGTCTTTATCCTATCGTCACATATAACGTTACTTAAAAGTTCGGTTTTAATCTCCTTAAACATAAATCTCGTTAAAAGCCTTGACGAACTAAATATAACGTTTGGTATTTTAGAGTTAGATTTAACGTTAAATTTATCAAAAGTAAATTTAGAACTTAACGTCATACCGTTTTTATATCTTACAACCGCATAAGAAATTTCAAAATCAACAATACCGTATAACCTACGCTTAAAAGTAAAATTATTCTCATTAGTTGAAACGCAAGAAGGCATTAACCAAACCCTTTCAGCAGGATTTATGTCGTTACTACTTGCAAAAACTTGAACTTTTTCCACGTTTTCGAAATCAGCGCACTCAACGGTATAATAAACGTCTTCCCCGTCTACTTCAACGTAAACTTTAGGTATCGCTGGAATTTTAATTTTTTTGTTAGAAATAAACTTTGAGAAGAAAATTTCCAAGTTTTTTAGGCAATTTCTATCTAAACTATCAATCGAAACGTTTACAAAATGTTGCCAAGTTTTATTGTGATTATCAACTCTTTGAAGAGTATCTACAGCCCTTTCAACGTCAAATTCAGCGTTATTCGTAGCACCTAAGTACAATACGGGAACTTTTACAAGTTGCGCATAGGAATGAGAATCAACACCCGCTATAAATCTACAACGCTCATCGTCAAGTTCAATTTCTTCCTGAGTGTATTTATACACTCCTTTGTACGCCCTCCAACCAGCGCCGAATAAAAAAGCAGAAGCGTCAACACGAGTATCAACCGCAGTAACCTGCCAAGCAACGTTTGCGCCGTGTTTTACGCCTAAAAGACCTATTTTACCATTTGGATTTTTCTCTTTAGCATAAGATATTGCGTATCTAATTACCGCGGACCACTCGTACCAACAAGTTTCTTTTGCAGTATTGTCAACGTAATCAAAAGTTCTACCTGACTCAACAAAATTTGCGTAATTTATCGTTTGAGGGTAAACGGTAAAATCGCTAACGCTTTCACATTTACCGTATAAATCAACGGCAAGAACGTTAAAGCCACGGTTTGAAAAGTATAAAATTAAATCGGCGTCAAGCGGTTCTTCAACGCTTGGCACAATTACAATTGTACCCGCCTTTGAGTTTTTTTGCTCTGCGTATATACCGTAAATTCTAACCCTTTCACTCTCAACTTGCCTACCAGAAAAATAAACGTAGTTAAAAACTGCGTTTCCTATAGTTTCACTTTTAAGCACCGTTTCTTTAAGCGGAAGCAAACTATTAAACTCATCCCACAAGTTAATTGGGGTTAAAATACTGTTAGCCATCTTATACCTTTATCTAAAAAATTATAAAATTAATTATACACCAAAATTTGAATTTTGGGTACTCTTTTTTATTAATTTATTAAATATTTATTTATATTTATTTTGCGCGTGCGTAAATTAAAAATATAAAATATTCTATATTTTGCGGTTTTATCGCATTTTTTATTTATTTTTCTATTTTTTAATAACACAATATACGAAAAGCAAAATACTTAGTTAGTAGTTAGACGATTCCTCGCAAAACACAAAATATTGTGGTTTGATTTAATTTTTCAATAACGCTTGATTATTTTAATAATTTAGTGTATTATTTATACTACTTAAAAAATTTGGTGAATTATGTCCTTCTGTTCATTTTCAAAAGAAAACAAAAAGTCTGGCAAAACGTTGATTGACAACCTTTTTATATTAAACTTCTTACCCGAAGCGCCAGAACAAGCCGTAAAAGTATATCTTTACGGTCTTTACTTATGCCAAAATTCAGATTTTGCTATCGATTTACCCTCATTCTCTGAAGTTTTGAAGATTGAACAATCCGAAGTTATAGACTGTTTTAAGTATTGGGATGAATATGGGATTGTATCAATCATTTCACAATCTCCATTTACCGTTCACTACTACCCGCTTAACGAATCTACGGCAAAATATAGAAGGTTTAATCCTGAAAAATACGAATCTTTCTCAAAATCCGTACAAGAAATTATTAGTGAACGTATGATTTCTGTTACCGAATACAACGAGTACTTTACTTTAATGGAAAACACCGCGCTTAAACCCGATGCTTTTATTTTAATAATCAAATACTGCGCCGGACTTAAAGGTAACAACATTGGCTACAAGTATATTTTAACCGTTGCAAAAGAATTTATTTCAAGAGGGATTACTACTGTTGAACTTATAAATAAAGAGCTTGACGGCTACTTTAACTCCTCAAATGAAATTCTTAGCGTATTCAAGGCCTTAAAAACAACCAAACAGCCTGAAATTGAAGATATTCAAAGCTATCAGCGTTGGACTGAAAAACTCGGTTTTGAGCACGATTTTATACTTCAAATTGCAACGCTTACAAAATCAAAAACAATTAAAAAGCTCGATAAAAACATTGAAGAACTATACGCAAACAAGTGTTTTACTTTAGAAGAAGCCAAAGCATATTTTAATCAAAAACAAGAAAACTTCCTTCTCTGTTCTGAAATCACTAAAAAACTTGGCTTATACGTTGAGGTTTTAGATAACGTTTTATCAACCTACGTTTCTCCTTGGCAAGCAAAGGGTTTTAATCGTGAAACTTTACTTTTTATTGCCGATTATTGTTTTAGAAAAAATAGGCGTACTCTCGAACTTATGAACTCAACTGTTGACAAGCTTTATAAGATGGGTTTAGTTACTATTCAGAGCATAACAATGTATATTGAACAACACAATAAAAACGATGAATTTATTGAAAAAATATTGTCATACGCCGGAACCCAAAGAAAACCTAACGCTTGGGATCGAGAAAACCTTGAAAATTGGCGTTTATGGAACTTTACCGACGAGATGATATTAGAGGCAGCAAAGCGTTCAAGCCACGTTACCAACCCTATCTCGTACATGAACAGTATCTTATCCAACTGGAAGATCCAAAACGTGTTTAGCGTTGACTCTATTGAAAAATTACAAAAACCAGGCGTAACCTCTAAAACAACGCACTTTGCAAACGAAAGAAATTACACCGAAAGTGATATTAACGATTTGTTAAAGCACTTTGATGATTTTGAGGTGTAATATGTTAAAATCTAAAATATTAATAGATAAGGTTAATGGAATTTACGCTGATTTTAAGGCAGAAAAATACGCAGTTATTCGCTATAATCAACAAATTTTAATGGCTAACAACGAGTTTGTCTCACTTGAAAATCAACTTGGTAGCGCTAAATTTAACCTTGCTAAAGCAGAATACGAAGAAAACTTAAACGAGATTAAAAAACTCAAAATTGAAACAAAAGTTATTGAAGAACAAATAAATGAGTTAAAGAGCAATTTACCCCTTATAAAATATAATTACAAATGCAAAATTTGCAATGATACCGGCATTTTTGAAGGGAAACGTTGCAAATGCTATTATAAATACTTAACTCAAGTTGCGCTCGAAAGCCTTGACGTTGTTGAGCCTGCAAATTGCGATTTTAATACGTTAATTAAAGACCCAAATCTAATAAAACAATTCAAAATAATAAGAAATTACGCTGAAAACTTCCCCAACACTCAAATTAAGAATTTAATTTTTTCAGGTAACGTTGGCACAGGAAAAACCGAACTTGCAAAATGCGTTCACTCAACCGTTAAAAAAAGTGAAAACATATCGTTATTTTTAACGTCAACTGAACTCAACGCAATTTTTGTTAAAATGCACACTAATCAAATTGATAGAAATCTTATATTTGAAGTTTTAACCGACGCCGACTTATTAATTATTGACGATTTGGGAACGGAAGCAATTTATAAGAACGTAACTGTTGAAAGTTTACTATCACTCATTTCAAACAGAATTGAAAAGAATAAGCACATAATAATTACCACTAACCTTAACGACAAAGAACTGTTAGAACGTTATAACGAACGCTTTACTTCAAGGATTCTTGACAAAGACAAATCGCTTTTTATTCCGTTTTACACAAACGATTTTAGAAAACGTTAAACTAAAACCCCGATTGTTACACAATCGGGGTAATTTATTATATCTTAATATTTTTCGGGAGCGGGATATTCAACGCCAAAAGTTTCAACCGTAACCTCGGTCATTATTTGATCATCATACGGCCTATCACTCCAGTCAGTTTTAGTTTCGGCAATCTTATCAACGTTTTCAATGCCTTCGATAACCTTACCAAAAGATGCGTACTGACCGTCAAGATGCGGAGAATCTTCGTGCATAATAAAGAACTGCGAACCCGCCGAATTTGGAGCCATAGTTCTAGCCATAGATAACACGCCTCTTTCGTGTTTTAAGGGGTTATTGAAACCGTTAGACGTAAACTCACCCTTAATTGAATAACCAGGCCCACCCGTACCAGTTCCGTTTGGGCAACCGCCTTGAATCATAAAACCTGGAATAACTCTATGAAAACAAATTCCGTTATAATAACCCTTGCTTATAAGAGAAATAAAGTTATTTACAGTATTAGGCGCAATTTCGGGATAAAGTTCCGCTTTAATTTCGCCACCAAAGTTCATTTTTATTGTAACAATAGGATTTTTCTTTTCCATATATAATATACTCCTTATTCATCAATCTTAACAATTTCTACGCCTGCTTCTTTAAGTAACGTAACAGAGAACTCGTCTGGATATCCGTGTTTATATATAACTCTTGTAATACCCGAATTAATAATCATTTTAGTACAAATAGTACACGGTTGATGCGTAACGTATATAGTTGCGCCTTTAACCGAAATACCCATCTTTGCCGCTTGGCAAATAGCGTTTTGCTCTGCGTGAACGGCATAGCAAGTTTCTTGGCGCGTACCCGATGGAATATTAAGTTTCTTTCTCAAACACTCGCCTTTATCTTTACAACTGGTAACGCCAGACGGAGCACCGTTATAGCCCGTTGCTAAAATTCTATTATCTTTTACGATAACTGCACCAACTTGTCTACCTTCTTGATAACAGCTTGACCACGTACCAACTAAATCTGCCATATCGGCAAAACGTTTATCCCACTTATTCATATAATCTCCAATAATCCTTATTATTTTGATTAAATATATATTAACACAAATACATCTCAATTTCAACAAAATTTTTAATTTTTTTACCAGTATTCTATTGACAAAAATTATAATATGGCTATAATAGAATTAGCAGTCTTGATATGAGAGTGCTAAATTGATTGATTTTTATATTTAAGGAGTTAAATTATGAATATTAGACCGTTGTTTGACAAGGTTGTTGTTAAACAAAACAACAAAGAAGAAACTACTAAAACAGGCTTTATTCTTCCTTCTGCTTCGCAAGAAAACCAACAAACTGCTACCGTAGTTGCGGTTGGTCCCGGTGGAATTATAGACGGTAAAGAAATCACCATGCAAGTTAAAGTTGGTGACGTGGTATTATACGCTAAATACGCAGGTAGCGAGTTTAAGGTTGACGGTAAAGAATTTACAATCATTAAACAAAGTGATATTTTAGCAATAGTTGAATAATTAGGAGGCAAATAAAATGGCTAAACAAATAAAATATGGTGAAGACGCTAGAAAAGCATTGGAAGCAGGCGTTAACACTCTTGCAGATACAGTTAAAATTACGCTCGGTCCTAAGGGAAGAAACGTTGTTCTTGATAGAAAGTTCGGCGCTCCCCTTATCACTAACGACGGTGTTACTATAGCAAAGGAAATCGAACTTGAAGACGCTTTTGAAAATATGGGCGCTCAACTTGTGAAAGAAGTTTCAACAAAGACTAACGACGTTGCTGGTGACGGTACTACTACCGCAGTAGTTCTTGCTCAAGCTATTATTAGAGAAGGTCTTAAAAACTTAGCGGCAGGCGCTAACCCCATTATCCTTAAAAAAGGTATTAAAAAAGCAGTAGACGTTGCAGTTGAAGAACTTAAATCCGTTTCTAAACCCGTTACTGATAAACTTGCCATCGCTCAAGTAGCATCAATTTCAGCAGGCGATGAAGAAATTGGCTCTCTTATTTCAGACGCTATGGAAAAAGTTGGTAACGACGGCGTTATTACTATCCAAGAAAGCAAAACTATGAAGACGGAACTTACTACCGTTGACGGCATGCAATTCGACCGTGGTTACGCTTCAGCTTACATGGTTACTAACACCGATAAAATGGAAGCCGTTTACGACAATCCGCTTATTTTAATTACCGACAAAAAGATTTCTGCAATTCAAGAAATTCTTCCAATTATCGAACCTATTGCTCAACAAGGCGCTAAACTTATGATTATCGCTGAAGACGTTGAAGGAGACGCTCTCGCTGCGCTCGTAGTAAACAAGTTAAAAGGCGTATTTAACTGCGTAGCAGTAAAAGCTCCTGGTTTCGGCGATAGAAGAAAAGCAATGCTTGAAGATATTGCAATCTTAACAGGTGGTCAAGTAATTTCTACTGATCTTGGTATTGAATTTAAGCAAGTTACCCTTGATATGCTTGGTAGAGCAACTCAAATCAAGGTTGATAAAGACAATACTACTATTATCGGTGGCGCAGGCAACCCAGATGCAATCAAAGCAAGAATTGCCGCAATTAAATCTCAAATCGAAGTTACAACTTCTGATTACGATAGAGAAAAATTACAAGAAAGACTTGCTAAACTTTCAGGTGGCGTAGCAGTAATCAACGTTGGCGCTGCAACTGAAGTTGAAATGAAGGAAAAGAAACTCAGAATCGAAGACGCTCTCGCCGCTACTAAAGCAGCGGTTGAAGAAGGTATCGTTCCTGGTGGTGGTACTGCCCTTTTAACAGCAATTCCTAAGATTAAGCAATTAACTGAAACTTTATCAGGCGATGAAAAAACCGGCGCTCAAATTATTCTTCGTTCTATTGAAGAACCAGTTAGACAAATTGCTAAGAACGCAGGTCTTGACGGTGCGGTAATCTTAAACGATATATTAAGAAACGAAAACAAATACTATGGTTTTGACGCGTACAACAACGAATACTGCGATATGGTAGAAAAAGGTATTATCGATCCTACTAAGGTTACTCGTTCTGCCCTTCAAAACGCAGCGTCAATCGCATCAACTCTCTTAACTACTGAAACTATCGTAACTGATATTCCTTCAAAAGAACCACCAATGCCACAAGGCAACATGGGCGGAATGTATTAATATAAACCCCAAATAAAAATCCCCACGCTTTACGTGGGGATTTTTTATTTATATTTCTTTCTTAAATTCGTTTGCGGTTTCTATTGAAGATATAGCGTTTAGGCGAGCAACTTCCTTATCTCCACCACCGGTAAGCCTAATAATTTCATTAATTTTACCTTCATTATCAAGGTTCACTATGTTCGTTGTGGTTTTTTCATTATTTTCAGTCTTTTTAATAAGATAGTTATTGTCGCCAAACGATACGATTTGCGGTAAGTGTGAAATCGTTATTATTTGAACTCGTTTTGAAAGTTCAACGAATTTTTTAGCAACGATTTTTGCAACTTCGCCTGAAATGCCGGCGTCAATTTCGTCAAAAATGTAAGTTCCGCCAACGTCACTTGCCACAATTTTAAGCGCAAGCATAAATCTACTCATTTCGCCACCGCTTATAATCTTAGTCATATTCTTAAGCGGTTCGCCTTTGTTTGCGCTAAATAAAAACTCTACTTCACTATTACCGTTTTCAGAAAGTTTGAAATTATCTTGAGTAACCGAAACACTAAACGTTGCGCTCTTCATACCAAGTGTAGAAAGTTCCGTTTCTACCGATTTTGAGAACTTTTCTGCGCCAATTAATCTCAAAGAGAACATATCGTTATATATTTCGTTTAAGGCTTTTTCACTTTCTAAAATTTCAGTTTCACAGCGCTTTGAAAGTTCAGCGAAATTTTGTAAATTTTCGTATTCTATCGAACATTTTTGATAAAATTCCATTATTTCAGAATAAGAATTTCCATACTTTTTCTTAATTGATTTTATCAAATCTAAACGATCTTCGATACGTTGTTTTTCTTGCTCGTCAAAATCAATACCATCAAGAAGAGCGCTCGCAGTATACGATATATCGTCAACGTCTGCTTTTATTGAATAAAGCCTATCGTAGAGTTCTGAATACTCGGTTTTATATTCTGAAATTTGCGACAATTTATTTATCGCCGTTGATAAAATATCTAAAACGCCACCATCTTCAGAAATAGAAGAACTTACAAGCGCTAAACTTTCACCTATCTTTTGAGCGTTAGAGAACACTTTTTTCTTTTCTAATAACTCATCTTCTTCGCCATCGTAAAGTTCAGCTTTTTCAATTTCAGAAATTTGATAAGATAAAACGTCTAAACGAATACTTCTTGAATACTCATCTCCGCCGTTTTCTTCTAAAATCTTACGAGCATTTTTAATTTTTTCAATATAAGGTTTAGTTTTGTCTTTTAAGTCTAATAACGGCTTGCCTACGTATAAATCAAGTACTTTTAATTGATTTTGCGGGTTTAATAATGAATAATGCTCACTTTGCCCGTATATATCACATAAAGTAAGAGTTAACTTTTTAAGCATAGTTAAAGTTACGGATTGACCGTTCACTTTAATATCAGACCTGCCGTCTATTGTTAACTTGCGCTTAATAATTATCTCGTCTTCAAACTCTATATCAAGTTCAGTTAATACTTCTTTGGTATTTTCACTTAAATCATCAAAACAAGCTTCAGTTAAACAATAAGTTTCACCGTGCCTAATAAGAGTTTTATCCGCCTTTGCGCCAAGCGAAAAGTTTATCGCATTTATAATTACCGTTTTACCAGCGCCAGTTTCACCTGAAAGCACGCTTAAACCGCTGAAAAAATCAATTTCAGCAAGTTCTATTAAGGCAATATTTTGTATGCGAATACTTTTTATCATACGTTAAGAAAACCCTTTATTTTTTGTTTAACCAAGTTAGCAAGTTCATCACTTTCAGCAACGATAAGCAAGGTATCATCCCCCGCTATTGAACCTAAAACGCCTTGCAATGAAAGTTTATCTATAGCCATACCACACGCAGAACCGTGGCCTTCAAGCGTTTTTACAACAACCAAGTTTCTTGCGCTAACAACACTCGTTACAAAAGCTCGTAAGAGCGGAATAACCTTATCTTCGGAAACTGACAAACTCGTTTCCGGAAGCGCATACCTATAGTTAAGCACCTTACCCTTCTCTTTAATTAATCCAAGCTCTTTAATATCTCTTGAAACAGTTGCTTGGGTAACTAAAAAACCTTCATCCGAAAGAATTTTTGCAAGTTCACTTTGAGTGTTAACTTCAGTCTGGGTTATAATTTGTTTAATTCTCTCACGTCTCAATTTTACAGACATTATTTTGTTTCACTCCATTTGTTTAATTTAATTAAAAGTTTTTCAAAGAAATTATCTTGGGTTTTGTAGAATTTTATCATTTTTCTACTTCTAGAAACTTCAACGGATTCGTTCTTTTTAACGTGTTTAGCAAACTTGCCGTCAACGTATAAAGAACACTTAGCAGAATTTTCTAAAACGGTTACTTTAGCAACGTTACCGTCCGAGTAAACGATTGGACGATTATGTAACGAATGAGCGCACACGGGCGTAGCAATAAATGCGTTAAGATCAGGCGTCATTATTGAACCACCGCAAGAAAGCGAATATGCAGTTGAACCAGTAGGCGTACTTAAAATAATACCATCTGCAAAATACTTATCTACAAAACAATTACCTATAGAGAGAGAAAGTTTAGCAACTTCACTCATAGACACGTCTTGCGAGCATCTTTGAATTAACGCTTCGTTGAGAGCGTAATACTTATTATCGCCACAAACAACCTTCATTACCGAACGCTTATCAAGTTCCCCACCGTTTTTAATGAGTTCAACCGCTCTATTAAGTTCGTTTGATTCAACGCAACTTAAAAATCCAACCGTACCTATATTAACGGCTAAAATGGGAATATCATACTCAAACGCATATTCAACAACTCTTAAAATCGTGCCATCTCCACCGAAAACAGCAATAACGTCAACGTCTTTACAATCTTCTTTAAGGTTAACGATTTTATAATCAATACTGTTTTCAATTAAAATTTTACCAAAGGCACTTGCCGTAGTATTTGCTTCACTTTTAGTTGTGTTAATAAAAATTCCAACTTTCATAATGTCCACCTAAATTTTACAAATTATATCTTCATAAGATAAAATTTTTGATTTGCTATTATTTTTTAAGAGTATTAAATACTCAATGTTTTTCTTTTCTTTTATGGGTGCGGTTGTAAAATCTACCGCATATAAACCTTGCGCTAAACACGCATCGTAAACCTTTTTGACCGCCAATTTTCTAGCATTTGCGCTTTTTACAATACCGCTATTGCCTAAATACTCTTTACCACACTCAAACTGCGGTTTTATTAAAAATATGGCAAAGCCATCGTCTTTAAGAACGCTTTTAACTCCTTGAAGTATGTAGGTTAAAGAAATAAAACTAACGTCAACTGTAACCCCGTCAACCGTTTCACCAAGCGTTTCATTAGTTAAAAATCTTGCATTTGTATTATCTTTTACTACAACCCTATTATCCGTTAAAAGTGATTTATCAAGTTGAGTTTCGCCAACGTCAACGGCAAAAACTTTTTTAGCGCCATTTTTCAATAAACAGTCGGTAAACCCACCGTTTGAAGCCCCAATATCAGCAAAAACGAGCGAAGTAACTTGTATATTAAAATCTTTTAACGCTTTCTCAAGTTTGTACCCACCATTTGAAACGAAAGTAGAACTTCTTTCATTTACGGTTACAAGCGAGAAATCTTCAACGTTAGTAGACGGTTTTAACACAACTTGCCCTTTGTAACAAACAAGCCCGTCTAAAACGGCTTGCGTTGCCTTTGACCTTGACGGAAACACGCCTTCATTATAAAGTAACGCGTCAATTCTCATATTAAAACTCTCTATTTTTGATAAAATCAAGAAGCGCAATTAAAAATTCGTTTTCATTGAAACCTGAAATTGCATCTTTTGCTTGATTGTAATATTCTTCAGCGCGTTTTTTAGCACCTTCAAGGCCAAAAAGCGTAACGAAAGTTAGCTTATTACTATTCTCGTCTTTATTGATTGATTTACCAAGTTTTTCTTTAGTTGAAGTTACGTCTAAAATATCATCAGTTACTTGAAATAAAAGACCTAAATTCCTACCAAAATTACTTAATTTATCAAACTCTTCGTTTCCCGCCAAACAACTTGGAATAAGAGTTGATGCAAGAAGTAATTTACCCGTTTTATTAGAGTGCATATCAAAAAGAATTTTTTCACTTATTTCACCAGAGTTTTCAGATAAAATATCAATGGCTTGACCACCTACCATACCAAACGCACCTGCGTATAAAGCGAGTAATCTAGACGCGGAAAGCGAGTTGTTATCACTTATTGCTCTAAGTAAAACTTCGTAAGCGTAGTTAAGCAAAGCGTCACCCGCTAAAATAGCCATCGCCTCTCCGTATACTTTATGACAAGTTGGTTTCCCACGCCTTAAATCATCGTTATCCATCGCAGGTAAATCATCGTGAATAAGCGAATAAGTATGAATACACTCAATAGCAACCGCAAACGGTAAAACCTTTGTAAATTCAATACAAAGGAGTTCCGCAACACCAAGCATTATAACCGGCCTAATTCTTTTACCACTCGCTGTAAGACTGTAAACCATAGCATCTTTAAGCGTTTGATTACAAGAATTAATAGATGCTATTCTTTGATTAAGTTCTAACTCAAAAATCTCTTTATAATCGTTATATCTCTTATTAAAGTTCATCTACGCCTTCACTCCTAAACGCCGCAACTACGGTATTATACATAAGCATAGTAACCGTCATCGGACCTACGCCACCAGGAACCGGAGTTATATAAGAAGCTTTTTTAGAAACACCTTCAAAATCAACGTCGCCGTAAAGTTTACCTTCTTCTCTATTCATACCAACGTCAACTACAACTGCACCGTCTTTAACCATATCTTCAGTAACGAACCTACTCTTACCGATTGCTACAACTAAAATATCCGCAGTTCTACTAACCGCGCCAATATCTTGAGTTTTTGAGTGACAAACGGTAACCGTTGAGTTTTCGTGCAATAAGAGCGCTGCAATAGGTTTGCCAACCATATTACTTCTACCAATAACGACTGCAGTCTTACCACTAAATTCAACGTTATATCTCTTTAAGAGTTTAATTATACCGTAGGGAGTGCAAGACGGAAGCGATTTTTCACCCTTAAAAAGCCTACCAAGGTTTAACGAACATAATCCGTCAACGTCCTTTTCAGCAGGAATATGCGCTAAAATTTTAGAACTATCAAACTTCTTTGGTAACGGAAGTTGAACGATTATACCATCAACATCAGGATTTAACGCAAGTTTTTTAACTTCTTCTTCAGCAAACTCTTGAGATACGGTTTCAGGAAGCCTTACCGTAAAAGACTTCATACCGCACTCTTCTGTTGCTTTAATTTTATTATTAACGTAAATTTGAGAGGCAGGGTCTTCACCAATTATAACGACTGCAAGCCCAACCTTTCTACCAAATTTTTCACAAAATAAATCTGCTTTTTCTTTAATTTCAACTCTTAATTCTTTAGAATACAATTTTCCATCGAGTAAAACCATTATTTATTCTCCAATTGTTTTTTATATTCCGCTAAAATGCCATTAACAAAATTGGGGCTTTCTTTCGTTGAATATTTTCTTATAAGTTCCATAGCTTCGCTAATTGAAACGATAAGTGGAATATCACTCATATAAGTCATTTCAGTAACGGCAATTTGAAGAGCGCACTTGTCCATAGAATATAATCTTTCAAAATTATACCCCTTTGAAAGGTCAGAAATTATACAATTAACCGTTTCTTCGTTTTTAATAAAACTATCTAAAAGTTCATTAGCAAACTCAACGTCTTTTTCATTAAGATTTTCTTCGTTGTAAATAAACAACTTAAAATCATCATCAAACTTATCGTTAAATTGATTACTAAAAAGCAATTTGTAAACCGCTTCTCTCGCCTTGTTTCTCATAATTCTCCTAATTTAGCAAAAAACAAACCGCCGCAACTAAGGTTGTGGCAGTTTAACTTAAAATTATTGTTGTTCAACGACTCCATCTTGAAAATAAACGCTATCAATATGAACGTTTACTGAACTAACTTTATATTTAGACATTGCTTCAACGTTGTGTTTAACACTTTCTTGAACGTCAAACGCTAAATCGGGTATACTATTACCAAACATAACGTCAACCGTAACGTCAACTGAAACTACGTTACCGTTAAATTCAATCTTAATGTAATCAAGTTTATCCTTTTTACCACTTGACTTAATGGCAACGCCCTGAACTTCAGATACGGCAAGAACTACAATACCTTTTATAACCCCAGCATTATAAACTACTTTACCATTTCCGTCTTCACTTGGAATAAGCTTATTAGATTTCATAAAAACCTCGCTAAATAATAACTTTGTTATTAGTATAGCATAAATTTTTGAAATTACATAGCGTTTTTATCAAAGATACGGAATAATATTTATATTTTCCGCATCAATTACGCTATCTTTTGTTAAAATCGAGTAAATTTTAACTGCATCAGTCTGATCAAAGTCACTATCTCTAACAACTACGTTTACGTTAGGAGAGTTAAGATTCATTGTAACAACAACTTCATCATAACCATGCGCCTTTATTAAAGATTCATATCTCATCTCTTGTTCAGTAAGCGCAGTAAGTTGAAGTTTTTGAGTGAGAGCCGTTGCTCTAACGTCAGAATTTGTTTCTGCTTCAGATATAATTTTATCTAATTGCAAAATTTGTTCGTTTCTTGATGATGAACGCTCCGCTTTATACTCAATAAAGTAACTCGCGCTAGTTGCATCTTGCATAGAATCAGTACCAGCAAGAACAAAATTGAACACAGCAGTTACGGCAAGTAAAGCAATCATTGAACTAAGTATTATAATTTTTTTCTTCTTTGACATTTTATTTCTCCTTTTATTTCATTTTTATAATTCGAACGCAGTCTGCGTCCAATTTCAACGTAGTAGTTAATATTTCAACAATTTTCATCTTTACGCTAACGTCGTCTGCGCCTTCACAAACTACGCAAACTCCTAAAATTTTAGGATTTTCAGTACTGATCACGTAAGGTTTTCCACCAACTAAAACTACTTTTTCAGTTAAAGTTTTTGTGCCGTTTTCAATGCTTTCTTCAATTTCTTTTAATACAATTTCACTATAACCGCCTTCAACAGATATAAAAACGTTTACTTTTCCAACCCCTTGAACGTCTGAAAGAATATTTTTAAGTTTATTTTCAAGTGTTGAAGAATAATCACTACTTTCCTTTTTATTTGAAGATAACAATTTACTTTCACCTACATTCCCCCAAAAAAACAAAATCACAACTACAATGCAAATTATTAATATAAAAACGTATTCTTTTTTAATGCTTTTTAGTTTTTTTTGCGAATTGTTATCATCAATAGGCTTCAATTTTTATCTCCACTTTTTGGGCGTCTACAACTGTTTCAAGTAACTTCTCAACACTTTCTACAATATCTATATGCGATATATTTTCACTTATGACGGATTCATCAAGCAAAATTTTAACTTTTTTAACAATCAGTTGATCTTCGCTATTATTAAAATCAACTTCAACACTTAAAACATCATACTCAAAATCTTTTAACGCGTTCTTGATTTTAGTTGAAATTACTTTCTTTTCAAGATTTACAAGATACTCGCTTAGGTATTCACTATAATAACCGTTTTTAACGATATTGTTATCGCCTTTTATAATAGAAACGATTGGTAAAACAAGCATACTAACCGCAATTAATGACGTTATAGTTCTAACCATTTTTCCATTTTTAGTTTTAGATATTATCATATCTAAAAATGCTAAAAAAATTATTATTGACAGCGTAGAAAACAAATAATTACTCATCTAAACAACCATCGACGTAGAATTTATAACTGTTAGCGATACTAACACGTATGAAAAAGCAGATATAAACACGGTAGCGCAAAGAACGTTCAAAACCTCGCAAATTCCCATAGTTAAATTAACGAATTTTATATCTAAAATTGGTTCTGCAAGGGAGACAAAGAATCTTAAAACAAAAGAAGTTAATAAAATTAACACGCCGGACCTTAAAGCAACGAACAGCAAATACACCACGATCATTAAACCGAATGAATTTTTAACGATAATTGCAGATGCAACTAAAGTATCAAGCCCACCGCTTATAAAATTACCGACGATAGGTATCATTGAGCCAGTTGCATATTTGAATATTTTGAAAGACAATCCACTATACTGTGAATTAACTAGCCCTTGCGAAGTTAGCGCAATAGTAAAAATTATAGTTATAATACCAATAACCCACTTTACAAGTGATATTAACGTCTTTATTAAGCCGTTCAGTTTTATAGTTGGCGAAATATTGCTTACCAAAACACACACGAAACAAGTTGATAATATAGGAATAAACGCTTCCTTATATAGCACAACGCTTAAAAATGAAGAGATTGCGGTTATAGGCTTTAATAACCCAACGCCAAACCCACCGCAAAATTCACCAATAGTCACAAGTAATGGAAATGAAGCTTCAACTGTTTTTGTCATTTTTTCAACCGATTGAGTTGCCTCAACCAAAACCTTGTTAACAACGTAAACAAATAGAGTTACAACTATTGAATAACAAATAAAATAAATTGCATTATTTTCGTAATTATCGGTTTTTTTGAAATTTATTATATTTACTAAAGAATAGATTATCGCAACAAATAAAATATAACAAACTATTTCAACAACTGAATTAAAAACGCTATAAAACGATTCTTTTAAGTATATAAATACCGACTTAACGTCAAATAAATTTTCGCCCGTTATAAAAGTTATAACCCACTCTTTTAACGATTTATTTTCTGAAAACAACGAGTTTAATAATTCCGTTATTTCTATAAAATCGTCTTCATTTATCCCTTCTAAAACGTCGTTGATAGTTTCGTCAAAATTTTCTTTATCAATCGTTTCGTCCGCATAAACGTTAATTGTAAAAATTAAGAACAACGATATTAAAGAAATAATTATAATAATCGCTTTTTTCATTTTATTAAAGATGACAGTATTTGAAACAAGTTACTAAAAATTGGGATTGATAATGTAAAAATTATAATTCTACCCGCAAAACTAACCTTGTCGCTAATAACCGACGAGCCTAAATCGAGCGAAAGCGAACACGCAAAATCAGTTAAATACGAAATTGAAACAATTTTTATAATCAACTTAAAAACGTTAGCGTCTATTCCCGTTTTGCTGGCCATATTTTTGAAAAACTCAACAGCATCTATTAAGTAATCAACGGTTAAAATCAACAATAATATTCCACAAGCAACGGCGGATAACCCTGCAAGTTCTGAATTGTTTGATTTCAAGTATGAAAATACAATTACACCAACAATAGCAACAAATATTATTTTAATGATATCCATTAATATATTCCAAAAATATCTTTAATACTGTTAAACAAATCGCTAATCATTGAAATAACCAACGTAAGAACTATAATTAGACCTGCCAAACTCACTAAAGTTGCAATATCATCTCTATCTGATTTTTTAAGTATTTGGCAAACTACGGTTACAACGATACCTATTGCCGCAATTTTGAAAATTATATCTATGCCATAATTCATCAAATCACCAAAATAAACAACATTATTCCAATAAGAACGCCGATTTTTACAGTTAAATTATAGTTTTTATTAAAATAAATTTTACTTTCTTCTTTTATTTTAATAAATTCATTTTTATATGACAAAATCGATTTTTTTTGAGTTTCACTATCACTCTTTCCAACGCTTGAAATAAATCCGTTAAGTTTTATCGTATTCTCCGCTGAAATAAAGTTAGGAAAATTACACTCGTTATCTAAAAGATAATCTCCAATTAGTTTTGCAAAAGTTTCAGATGGATAATCAACGTTAAGCACACTCTTTATTGCGCTTTTTTTATAGGATAAATCACTTATTAGCAAATCACACGCAATACAAACCGAATCCCAAAAATAGTAAACTTCTTTATATTTTAACGCTTTGAATTTTGCCAATTTATAAGAACAATATACACTTAAAAATCCAACCAAAATTTTTAGAGCAAACATATTTTATTAAAATCTTTATCAAAATAACTATATTTTCGCTGATTATCTTTTAACTCTATAAGCACCACGTAATCAAACACTTTTAATCGTTTAAGTGGCTTTATGAACTCTTTAGAAAAACAATTTTCAAGCGAATCACCGTGAACGGTTGCAACAACGCTTACGCCACCGTAAATTGCGTTTATAACTGAATTTACGTCACTTAAAGAAACTAACTCGTCTGTAATAATATAATTAGGATTAAGCGTTCTTATCGCTTGATTAAACCCGTAATCTTTCGTTGCGTAAACTAATACGTCAACGCTGTTATTGATAAAACTTGAACCGTTAGGGTTGTTCATTGATATTTCATTTCTTTCATCTACCACAACAACGTTATTTATAGAATTAACGCTTAAATTATTAATTAAATCACGAATAAACGAAGTCTTGCCAACGCCTGGTGGAGAAACAACCAAAATACTACCACCACGATAAACGCAATTATAAAACTCAGTTGAAATTTCTCTTATCGCGTGCGGAATCCTTATACATAACGAATAAAATCTACGTATGGCTAAAATTTTAGAATTCTTTACAACAAATTCACCGGACAAACCAATCCTTACGCCTTGATTATCAGTAATATAGCCGTTTACAATTTGATCTTCGTAAGAATAAATCGTGCCGTCACAAACTTTATATATTACGTTTTCAATATCCGTTTCGCTTAAACTTATCTTACTTAATATTATCCTTTCACCTTCAACAGTAACAACGACTGGACAATCCCTTCTTATCCTAATCTCGTTAATTGAGTTATCACTAAATTTTGATAGTTCTTTAAGTAATGTTTTAGGCAAATAATCAAGCACGCTATATTCTATTATGGACAAACGCTACGTAGAACATTTTTATAAAATTACTTAAATAATGTTGAAAAATAATCTGCTATTTGATATAATACTATAAGTAATATACTTATAGGAGATATTTATGGAAGAATTATTTAGCAACGTCATAAGTATTTTTTCAAGCCACCCCAACACAATTTTGTTCTTAAAACAAATCGGCATGTGGGCAATTGGTAGCGTACTTATATTCCTTGCTATCAAAAAGCAAATGGAACCAACCCTTTTACTTCCAATGGGTTTTGGTGCAATACTTATGAATATCCCGAACTTTAGCGGTTCGGCAGGTATTTCAGAAGTTCTTGGCACTTTATACAACGCAGGTATTGCAAACGAACTTTTCCCGCTTTTACTTTTCATTGGTATAGGCGCAATGATTGACTTTGGTCCAATACTTTCTAACCCCAAACTTATGTTATTTGGCGCAGCGGCTCAGTTCGGTATTTTTATGACACTTACTTTAGCATCTTTCTTCTTCGAACTTCCAGAAGCAGCGTCCATTGCAATAATCGGCGCAGCAGACGGTCCTACTTCAATCGTTGTTGCAACTCAACTTGCTCCTAGACTTTTAGGTCCTATTACCGTAGCAGCGTACTCGTATATGGCACTCGTTCCAGTAGTTCAACCTCCAATTATTAAACTTTGCACTACTCAAAAAGAACGTAAAATAAAAATGCCTTACAATCCGCAAGCAGTATCTAAACTTACTAGAATTTTATTCCCTATCATAGTTACTGTAATTACAGGTCTTATTGCTCCTGGCGCAGCTGCGCTTATCGGTTTCTTAATGTTTGGTAACCTCATTCGCGAATGTGGAGTTTTAGAATCTTTATCGGATACCGCTCAAAAAGTTCTTGCAAATCTTATCACGTTATTACTTGGTATTACAGTTGCTTTTACAATGACTGCAAACGAATTCTTAAGCGTTGGAACTCTTCTTATTTTATGCCTTGGTTTATTTGCATTTATATTTGACACTATGGGTGGCGTTTTAATTGCAAAACTCTTTAATATCTTCTTACCAGAAGGTAAAAAGATCAACCCGATGATTGGCGCTGCAGGTATTTCAGCCTTCCCGATGTCAGCAAGAATCGTTCATAAAATGGGTCAAGATGAAGACAAGCAAAATTTCCTTTTAATGCACGCGGTTGGCGCAAACGTATCAGGTCAAATTGCTTCCGTTATAGCGGGTGGCTTAATCCTTAATTTCTTTGCAATGGTGGTGTAATATGATAAAATTAGTTTCAAATAATAATTTAGAACTCATTAATCAAATCAACGCAGAACTTAGCGGTGCTGAAACTTTATCAACCGAACAAAACGTTGAAACAACTGACAATTCTATTGGAATTAAAATTCAACCTATGGAAAGCGTTGTAAAATCACTTGGTTATATGTGGAAAGGAATGCTCGGAATATTTATCATAATTGGTATAATAATCGGCGTTGTAACCATACTTAACAAAATTAAAACTAAAAAATAACAAACTAAAAGGCTCGCTTTTGTAAGCGAGCCTTTTTTATATGTTTTTTTCAAATTTTTTCTCTTTATAGTATCTCTCTTTAGCTACCCTATACTTATTAGATAGTTCAAGCATATAGCGTTGTTTTGCATCGTAAGTTAACAAGTTAAAATACTCTTTATCAGTAAGCCTACCTAACGCATCACTAACGTCACCGTAAACGTCTAAAATATTTTTTACTTTTATATAAAACTCTTCATCTTCAGTTTTTACACCACGAATAGAAACCTTCGCTTTATTTTGATAATACTCTACTACTTTTGATTTAGAAGTACCATCTATCTCCGCCCTTTTACTTTCGTTTTCCAAGTTTTGTTTATAATCTTGCCAAAAAGAACTTTTAAGCCTTTTCTTTGCTTCTTTAGCATAATCTTTTAAGCTTTTAACACCTTCCATATCTCTCCTTAAAAAAAACATCCGCAAAAATATTTTTTGCGGATGTAAAAAATTATTTTTAGCCTTTTACGTTTCTCTTTCTTGCTGCTTCAGCCTTCTTTTTTCTTCTAACGGAAGGTCTTTCGTAAAATTCTTTACGACGTAAATCACCGATAATACCATCTCTTGAACATTTTCTCTTAAATCTTCTAAGAGCGCTATCAAGCGTTTCGTTTTCACCAACTCTGATTGTTGACATATCTTCAACCCCCCTTTGCCGATTGCAATTAGTCTCTTGCCATAGCAAGCATTTATAGTATATTCAAATTACACGATTTTGTCAATCAAATTTTATTAAAAATTGAAATTTATGCAGGATGCCACTCCATTTTTTGACCACAAAGTATGTGAATATGAAGATGCGGAACTGTTTGACCAGCATCATCACCTTGATTAACAACTATTCTATATCCATTTTCAAGCCCTAATAAAGACTTTAAGGTTGGAATCGTTTTAAGCATGTTTTTAAGAATTTCAGCATCTTTTTCAGTCATTTCTTCAAAGAGTTTGAAATGCGACTTTGATATTGCAAGGTAATGATTTTTTGCTTGTGGCGCAATATCTCGAATAATAATCATATTATCGTCTTCATATAAGATATTAGTTTCAATTTCTCTGTTTATAAACTTGCAAAATAAACAATCTTTCATAATTACTCCTTAATTTCGGCGAGTAGCCCGCCGTTATATTCTTTAGTTAAATACACCTTGTATTTACCATTTTCAACAAAACCTTTAATATATACCTTTATGTAATTTCCGGTATATCCGCTTGAATATCCGTCAACGTACTCTTCAATAACAACGTCTTGAAAAGTTTGTAAATTCTTCGATAAAAAGCGTGATTTTAATTGCTCTTTAAGTTCCAATAATTTGTTTAACCTTTGCTTTTTAACGTTACCGTCTAAATCTTTCAAATTATACGCAACCGTTCCTTCACGCGGGGAAAAACAAAAGGCGTGAACGTCTGAAAACTCCATTTCTTTAACAAAGTTATAACTCGCTATAAAATCACTTTCCGTTTCCGTTGGGTAACCAACTATCACGTCCGTAGTTATGCCGGCGTTAGGAAAATACTTTCTTATAAGATTAACGCCTTCTCTATACTCTTTAGTAGTATACTTTCTATTCATTGCTTTTAAGGTATTATCCGAACCTGATTGCAACGACAAATGAAAATGCGGAGCAAAATCTTTTAGATTTTTAAGAGCTATCATTAAATCTTCCGATATTACGTTCTCTTCTAAACTACCAAACCTAATTCTAGTATCAACACTTGATAAACAATTTATTAAATCGGTTAAATCTTTACCATCGTAATTATACGCAGATAGATTTATTGCCGTTAAAACCGTTTCGTAAGCATTAAGAGTTAAAATCTCGTTTTTAATGCTTTCCATCGACCTTGAACGACTCCTACCCCTTAAATACGGAATAATACAATACGAACAAAAGTTATTGCACCCGTCTTGGATCTTTACAAACGCTCTTGTCTTTACCGTTTTAGAAAGTGGTAATTCGTGATATTCAGTTTCAGGTGGAAAAATATACTCGCCTTTTTTTTCAATTAATTCAAGTATCTTTTCTTTACTTGAAGTACCGGTAACAACGTCAACCCCGTTTTTAGAAGAAAAACTTTCAGGGCACTTTTCCGAAGCGCAACCCGTAACAATGATTTTTGCGGACGGGTTTTGTTTTTTAACTCTCGCTATTGCTTGGCGAGATTTTTTTTCAGCTTCTTTGGTTACGGCACACGTATTAATAACGTATAAATCGGCAAATTCAAGCTCATCACTAACAACGTAACCTAAATCTTCAAGCCCCTTTATTAATGAATTACTCTCGCAAGAATTAACCTTGCAACCAAGCGTAAATACTACTGCTTTCATAGTTTTTCAAGAACGAGCGCAACCCATTCTCCCTTATTTGCGCTATTAATAATTTTATAACCAAGCGGTAAATAGGTATTAATAACTAACTCTGCTTTTTCCTTTAATATACCACTTAATATAAGTTTAGTGCCAACTTTAACGTGTTTTTGAATAGAGCAAGCAAGAATACATAAAATATCTGCCGTAATGTTTGCAACGACGATATCTCCAACTGCATCCTGTTCGCTTAAGAGGTTATCAAGCGTAATTAAGCATTTGTTTTCAACGTTATTAAGTATTGCGTTATGTTTAGCAGTTTCAACGGCTACAACGTCAATATCGGTCATAACCGAACGTTTAGCCCCAAGAAGAACTGAAGCAATACCTAAGATACCAGAACCCGTACCAACGTCAATTACAGATAAGTCTTTAGAAACGTATTTAGATAAAAACTCAATACACATAGACGTTGTTTCGTGTTCACCCGTACCAAACGCCATATTACTATCTATCTTAACAACTATGTCGTCAGTTTTAGCATCGTATTCAATCCACTCAGGACAAACTACAACACTACCTATTTTCATAGGCTTATAATGCTTACGCCAAACTTCAATCCAATCATCACCGTCAACGATTCTTCTAACAGTTTCTAACGTGCCAAATGAAATAAATTCTTTAGCGTTATCACGCATAATGAATAATTCTTTAACTAAACTTGAAATCTTTTCATCAGCGTCTTCCATATCGAAATACGCTTTAATTAAAGTAACGCCTGAACCTATACCTTCGGTAACTCTATCTTCAAGATAATCCCAAGTGTTACGCCTATTTGTAATAAGTTCAATAACGTCATTTTCATCGCATACTGAAACACCGTAGGACGTATACTCCCACAGTTTTGAAGATATAAGTTCTTCAGCTTCATGCGTAGTGTGTATTGTAAGTTCAACGTAATTCATAAATTTTTAGCAACTTTTTAATAATCTTATATAAAACTCAACGGAACGATTAACGGCGTCTAACCTAATTCTTTCGTTATTTCCGTGAACGCAAGCACGCTCCTCTCCAGTAAAATCTGACGCAGAAAAACGATACACCCTGTCAGAAATCTTACCGTAATGCCTACTATCAGAGCATTGAACCATTAAATACGGCGCAACGATCGCACCGTCAAACGTTGACGTAATTGCATTTTCAACTTTCTTGTAGCCTTCACAATCAATAATTGAAACTCTACTCGGATTAGTTCCGTGAATAGCGCTTATCTCGACGTTATTATTATTAACTTTATTTTTAAGACCTAAAATAACGCTATCAACAGTTTCATAAGGATTAATTCTTATGTTTGAAACCATGCTACATTCGGGCGGGATTACGTTAGATGCGGAACTACCCTTCATTTGTGTAAAAGCAACGGTAGTCCTAAGCAAAGCGTTCATTTCGCCACCAGATTTTTTAGAAATAAGGTTAAGCACCCAACTAAAACACCAAAGGTTTGCAAAAATTAATCTATAAACAAAGGTTGAATATCTACCAAGAGCGTTAAACATTTGTTTTACAGGAGTAGTTAAACGCATCTTAAACGGTTTATTTTCAACGTTAACGCAAGCTTGTGATAAAACACCAACGGGCGTATGAGGCTTTGGAGCAGATGCGTGCCCACCGTTCGATTTTGCGGTATACAATACGTCAACCATACCCTTTTCAGCTATACCAACTAAACCACAAGGTTGTTTTACACCAGGGAATACGTTATTTACAACCGCACCGCCTTCGTCTAACACGAGAGATAACTCTATCTTATTTTCATCAAAATATTCTACAACCTCTTTAGCAAACGGTCCGTTAATTTCTTCCTCTCCAGAAAAAGCAAAATAAACGTCATATTCCGGTGTGAAACCACTTTTTGCAAGCGTATTTGCGCCGTACATAGCACCGTTAAGCGTAATTTTGGTATCAACTGCACCACGCCCCCATAATACACCGTCTTTAATAACGGCGTCAAACGGAGGAACTTCCCACAATCCTTCATTTACGGGCACAACGTCAAAGTGTGACATCATTACCGATGCTTTTTGAGAACTTTTACCCTTCCATCTAAGGAGTATTCCCCTACCGTTAAAAGTCTTTACTTCTAAAAGTTTATAAACGTCAGGATAAAGTTTAGGTAACAAACTTAAAAGTTTATCAAATTCTTCATTATCTTCTAACGACTTATCCCTATAAGAAATTGTTTTACATTTAATAAGTGATTGCAAACACTTAACTGCCTGATCTTTATCGAAAGAAACGGGGGTTTTATCTACGTTGCTTAATTTTTCAGGTCTAAAACAAATCGCTCTAATTAAAATTATTGCTAAAAATACAACAATTATAGCGCCAATCGAAATACCGATATACATATTAGATTATTCCTTTTTTATACATAATTCTTGCTACTACGATAGTGAATATTACGCTAACCGGAACCATAATTCCTACCGTACCAGCGTTCAATGCAGGAATTGCAATAAACAAAATTAACATTAATAAACAAGGGAGAATTGCAAGTTTAACGTTTTTAGCAACGAAAACTACGCCAAGACCACCAAACAATGCAGGAATAAGTTGATCAAATGCAGGCTTCAAAACTTCTGAACTTAATATCGGAGTAAGAGGAACTATTAAAATTACGCCAATTATAATAATAATCGTTGTAACTATACTTGATACTGCGATAGAAATCGTTGAGATGATTTCACCTTCTTCAGTAGTTGCTTTTACGCCAGCTTTTTCCATAGCGTCTAACGCGCAAGGAAGTTTAAGGTTAGATATGTTACCAGTAACGAAGGAAAGGTACGCCCCACCTGCGCCAAGCATAGGAACGTAGGTAAATATTTCAACTAAACCAACCGCCCAATACATCGGCAGAACTGCAAGCAAACCCTTACCTAATGCTTGAAAGTTAGGTAAAACGTTAAAAATTATACATAAAACGGTAGGGAACATTAAAATTATTGCTAAAATAGAAAATCCCCAAATTTTACCGTCTCTATGAACTGAATCTAAATATGATAATTGAACTTTATCTTTTTTCATAACATTACCCCCCTATCAACCTAACCACATAGTAAACGGAATAGCAAGCGCCATACCAACAACTAAGCTAATGGGTAAAGCGTAATCGGTAAGCCAACGCGCCTTGGTTTTTTTAGATAAAATACCTAAAATAGCCATAACTACTGCCGACGCAAAGAATACGAGCACGGGGATTAAACTTGCAGTTCTAGTAAGTATCGCTCCGCCATTTTCAGTTGCAAACTTTTCGGCAATTTTAGCAAACGCCTCTTCCGATATAAAAAGATTTGTAATATCGCAGAATACGAAACCTAAGAAAGCAGAAATCATACCCATAAACATAGCGTCTTGGAAAATATCTCTCCAACGCTTGTCCTTTTTTTCTAAGGTTTTCATGCCACTTTGAATTTTTTTAGTTAAAATAGGAGTTAAAACTAAACCTATTAAAATACCCAAAGTCATAACCCAAGCAACGGTTACGAAATGTTGAGCCACAGTAATCGTAGTACCCGTGCTTAAGCCCAACGCTTCAAGAGCTCTTTCAGCAGCGATAGATTCGTATGAAAGAGAACCTATAACCGAAAGCCTAAGCCAAGGCAACGCTACGCCTAAACTCTTTGAAAGCGCTACAACGCCTATTAAAATTGAAATAGCGGGAGCAATAGTGAATATTGCTGACGAGCTAATAGTCTTTTTGATAACAGACATATCCATACCCTTTTCTTTAGCGCGTTTTACTGCTTTAAGCAAAAAGAATACGGATTGACCTATAACTACCAAAATTATCAACGCTACAAGTATAAATATTAGCGGATGGTTAACGTTAAAATCCATAATTTTCTCCTATTTTAAGTGTTTTATAATAAATTCTGCAGTTAAACCATTAAGTTCTAACTGCTCTTTTACAGTTGCCTGCTGTACAAATTGATCTTTTGCGCCAAATACCGTTACGTTTGCTTTTATATCGTTATCTGAATAATATGAAAGCACTAAACTTCCAAACCCACCGATTTTGGTATTTTCTTCAAGGGTTAAAATTTTTCTATCTTTGATAGCATCTAAATACTCAACGTCTAAAGGTTTAATAGTTCTTGCATTAACTACTTCAATATCTTTACGAGATAATCTCTTAACTTCAAGAGCAAGTTCTATCATCCTTGGACCAACTGCGAGAATAACTTCGTCTTTCCCTTTATCTATAACTTCAAATTTATTATAATCAAAATTTTCGGTTTGGCTATAAGTTGGGCATATCTTTCCATTGGGATACCTAATAGCAACCGGCGCCTCAAGATTAATTGCATAATCGAGCATATTTTCAAACTCAAATAAGTCTTTAGGAGATAACACCGTTATATTTGGAACGTGCGTTAGGTAAGATAAATCAAACAATCCTTGATGAGTTTTACCATCGCTACCAACGAAACCTGCTCTATCTATACAAAATACTACGGGAAGATTTTGTAAGCATACGTCGTGAACAAGTTGGTCGTACCCCCTTTGCATAAAGGTTGAATACATAAACACAATCGGCTTACTGCCACTAATTGCCATACCTGCAGAAAGCGTTACGGCGTGTTCTTCACATATACCAACGTCAACGAAAGACTTAGGATATTTTTTAGCAAAATCAGTAAGCCCAACACCATCTTTCATACCCGCCGTTATAGCAACGAGTTCAGGATATTTTTGAATTTTTTTATCTAAAATCTCAGAAACCGCGCTAGAAAAATAATGTTTTGATACCGCCATATTTTCCGAAACACCGTGAAAACGTGACGCGTCGGTTTCAATTTCCTCATAACCTTTTCCCTTAACCGTATTAACGTGGAGCAAAGTGGGTTGATTTGAATTTTTTATATCTTCAAGCAGATTTATTAACGATTTAAGGTTGTGCCCGTCAAATTTACCAACGTACTTAAACCCAAGATTGTCCGTTATAGTGTTAATTGACAAACTTCTTTTAATAACTCGCTTAACGCCCCTTAAGAAACTACCTATAAAACTCTTACCTATAGTTCTTGAAAGAAATGCGTTAAACCTATAATAACTACGGCGAATGGTCATTTTTGAAATCATTTTATACAAGCCGTTATTGTTTTTGTTTATCGACATACCATTGTCGTTAAGAACTATTAAGTACTTACTTGGTTTTTCAATAGAAGACGTTAAAGCCTCTAAGTTTTCACCATTAAAAAACGATGCGTCGCCAACCAAATTAATAACAAAATAATCTTCGCTTAAAAAATCTCTTGAACGGCAAAAACCAAGCCCCGCCGAAATACTTGTTCCAGCGTGGCCTGCTATAAATGCGTCTGCTTGATTTTCAGTTGGGTCAGGAAATCCACTTAACCCACCGCTTTTGCGCATTGATGAAAACTCGTTAAGCCTACCCGTTAAAATCTTATGAGCGTACGATTGATGCCCCACGTCAAATATAAGTTTATCCGTAGGGATATCAAATACGTAATGAAGCGCAACGATAAGTTCAACGCTACCAAGATTTGACGATAAATGGCCACCGTTCTTCTCAACCGTAGAAAATATCTGCTCGCGAATTTCTTTACATAGGATATCGAGTTGTTCTATATTTAATTGTTTAAGAGTCGTTCCGCTATAAAGCTTTTCTAAAATTGGCATATTATAAGTATTTTTTTACAATTTCATCCATTTTTTCAAGTTTGTTGCTAATATCTTTGCACAACGCTATCTGACAACGCGTTCTAATAAGGTTATGCTCCTTCATTGCAATCCTAAAGTAAACGTCACCGTTAAGATAATCTTGCAAAAATCTCGACGCAAGCTCTAAAGTCATAACGTATACGCTAAGAGCCATCGTATTTTTTTCTTCTTCAGTAAGATAATCTTTAAGGTACTTAAAGTAACCTTTAGAAAACTTTTCAAACCTCTCAAGATCAAAACCAACTTTGGTTAAATCAGTTTCATCTTCATCGGTAAGTGAACAAATTGAACGAGCGCCGTCACCAAAATCATACCCGCATAAACCAGGCATAACCGTATCAAGATCAATAACGGCTAACGCTTTTAACGTGTCTTTATTGAATAGAACGTTATTACACTTGGTATCGTTATGCGTTACCCTTAAAGGGAGTTTTCCTTCTTCTAGAAGTTCACAAAGTTTAACACCAAGGTCTTTATTAGCTAAAATGTATTCAATTTCGTGCGTTGCTTTATTTTTTCTACTTTCAGGCGCGTGCCTTATAGTTTTTTCAAGAGTTAAAAGTCTTTTTCTAGTATTGTGAAAGTTAGGTATTGTAATATTTAACCTTTGAGCATCGTATCCGTTCAATAAATACTGAAACTGACCAAACGCCCTACCCGTTTCTTCAATAACACCTAAATCATCGGGCGAGTTAAAGCAAGCGCAATCAAAAAACTTACACGCTCTCCAAAAGTTACCATCTTCATCAATTACGTAAGGCAAACCGTTAGAATTAGTTTTGAAATGTAATACGAATAAATCTTCACATTTATGCCTATGATCTATATAGTTATTGATGTTTGTAACGTTTTCCATAATTTTTTCAGGTTCTTTGAAGACGTTTTTATTAATTTTTTGCAACAAGTATTGATGTTTACCATTTTCATCTTCAGTAAAAACCTTGTATGTAGTATTAATGTTTCCAGCAGTAATAATGTCATAACGATCAAAATCACCCTTGAAACAAAAATCTTTGCAAAGTTGACCAATATCCATACGCACCCCTACATATTGTATTATATTATACATTATATAATAAAAACGAAATAAATGCAAGAGTAAAGTTAATTTTAATAAAAAGTATAAAAATAAACAAAAAAAATGCTAAACATAGTTTAGCATTTTACTTTTATAATAAATTTTTTCTTAATTGTTCTGCCGACAACCTTGATAAGTAGGCAGGCGCAATATCAAAAACCGTTTTGCAACCGTAAACCTTTTCGCTATTAAGCCTTGCTATTGCCCTTGCATAAGCAACCAAAACTGAAGAAGTAAATTCGGGGTTAGAATCAAGTTTTAAGCTATATTCAATAACGTGGTTATTTTCAAGATTTTTGCCAGTTTTACCAGAACATATAACAAAACCGCCGTGGGGAATGCCCGAGTGATTTTCTTGGAGTTCTTCTTTAGAAATAAAATGCACGGTAGTATCGTAGTCAGCAAAATAGTTAGGCATAGTTTTAATTTCATTTTCTATTTTAGACTTGTCAGCGCCTTCTTTAACTACAACGAAACACTCTCTTATATGCTTTTCTCTAGTAGAAAGTTCAGGGTTTTCGCCATTTCTTACTCTATTTAACGCATCTTCAACGGGGATTGTATATTGTTTAGCATCTAAAACGCCGTCAATACGCCTTATAGCATCGGAATGGCCTTGGCTTACGCCCTTACCCCAAAAAGTGTAAAAGTTGCCGTTAGCAAGTACGCTTGACGCGTAAAGACGGTTAAGTGAAAACATACCAGGATCCCAACCACCGGAAATAAGAGCCGTAGTTGAATTTTCTAAACAAGCTTTATTTACGTTATCGAAATGTTCTGGAATTTTTGCGTGAGTATCAAAACTATCAACTACTGAAAAGTTTTTAGCAAGTTCAGGAGTTTGATAAGGAAGATCAGTTGCGCTACCACCACATATAATTAAAACGTCAATCTTACCCTTAAAAGACAAAACGTCATTAGCGTTATAAACGGGGGCGTTAAATACGGTTTTAACAGTTTCAGGCGCACGCCTTGTAAATACACCTACAAGTTCAAAATCATCGTTTTGTTTAAGAGCGCACTCAACGCCCCTACCAAGATTTCCATAACCGTAAATACCTATACGAATACTCATTTTAATTACTCCGTTTTTCTTTTATTTTAACATAAAAAACTTAAAAAAAGCAAATATTTTATTGATAATTATAAAAAAATGCGGTGCAAAATGCACCGCATAAATTTTGTTAAATTTTAGTTCTTATAAAGCTTGCTGCAAGTTCCATATCTTTAACGGGATCGTCACCTGCTTCACGCTCAATAGTTAAGAAACCATCGTAGCCAATTTCTTTAAGCGCTTTTATATAATTATCCCAATCAACGTCACCTTCGCCAATGGGGAGTTCAATAAAGCCTTCGCAAGCGTTAAGCGCGTCTACCCCACCGATTGCAAATGCGTGATAAACGTCCGTCGGATCTTGATTTTTATCAAGCATTCTACCATCTTTAAGATGAGTATGAACGATATGGTCTTTTAAGATATAAACCGCTTCAACAGCGTCTTGACCTGTAACCATAGTAAAGTTTGCAGGGTCAAGGTTTACACCTACGCCACCTTTTGTATCTTCAATAAATTGAAGTAAGATTTTTGCTTTTTCAGGGCCGGTTTCAATAGCGAGAGTAACACCTTTTGACTTAGCGTATAAGCCACATTCAGTAAGGGCGTCAAGCATAACTTTGTATCTTGGATTTGCTTTATCTTCGGGAATAACACCAATATGAGTAGTAACAACGTTTGTTCCAAATTCTACGGCAAGATCGACAATTTTTTTAGTTTTTTCAATTCTATCAGCATTGTCTTCAGCCTTTTCAAAACCATAACCACCCATATCGCCACAAAGAGCGCTAACAACCAAATTATTGTCTTTTAAGAGCTTCTTGTACTCTTCCTTTTTTTCAGTTGAAAGTTCGGGACTAAAATCACCGGTAGTTGCGTAAATTTGAACACCCTGAAGACCGAGCATCGCTGCTTTTTTTATACCTTCTTCGTGAGTACTCTTAAAACAATCGGTTATTATACCTATTTTCATAATCACATACTCCTTCTACCAATTTCGTATATATCCATAATAAGTCTATGAGTGTTGAGCGCTTCTCTACCAGAAATTTCAAGCGGTTCAATACCTGCTAACGCATTATAGAATTGACGAATTTGCTTTTCGTGTTGGAAGCCCCAATAATCTTTACCGCCTTCATATTCAACGGTATTTTCATTTTGATGAGCTTCTTCAACAGTTCCGTCGTTATAATAAATGTACGCGTCGTCATAACCAAATACAGCCCTACCGTTTTCACAGTATAAGCGAATTTCAATAGGTTCGTCCATACCGTAGTTATTCATACAATAGAAAGCATACTTAACACCGTTTTTATATGTGATAAGCCCTTCAGCAGTATCTTCAACTACAACTTTTTCGTGGCCACGGTTAGCCATTGAACAAGAAACTTTTTCAACTTCACTATTAACAATCCAATGAACTAAATCAATAGAGTGAATTGCTTGGTCAATAACTACGCCACCGCCTTCTTTATCCCAAGTACCCTTCCAGTCACTACCCGAATAGTAGTCGTCTGAACGTGACCAAGTAAGAATTGAACGCGCAGTTATAACTTTACCAAGTTTACCACTTTGAACGGCTTTTTTTACGAGTTTTGCAGAGTTATTGTAACGACATTGAGAAATAACACCGAATTGAACACCTTTTTCTTCAGCGAATAAAACTGCTTTTTCAGCCGTTTCAAAATCGATATCCATAGGTTTTTCAGTTAAAACGGCAACACCTTTATTCATTGCGTACATTGCAACTTTACAATGTATATAATGAGGAAGACAAAGGTGAACCGCATCAAGATTTTCATTAGCAATCATTTCTTCATAAGAAGTGTATGATTTAACGCCATATTTTTCAGCAAAAGCATCCGCCCTATCTTTTTTAATATCACAGCAAGCAACGAGTTCTACGTCTTTACACATTTCGATTGAAACGAAGTGCATTACAGACACTCTACCACAACCGATAACGGCTACTCTAAACTTTTTCAAAGCGTTTTCCATTCTCCAGCATTCTCCTTAGCAGTAATAAGAGCTTCTCTAATTTTAATAACTTCTAACGTTTGGTTAACGTCAAACGAAACTTCGCCAGTTTCAAAGAAACGTAAAATATCACCAAGTAATTCAACGAAGAAATCCCAACCAACAGGAACCATCTTTGAAATACCGTCCATATCGGGAGCGATAAGGAAATAATCGTTATATAACGTTAAGTTAATTTTAACGAGTTTGCCATTTTCATATACGATATCAGCCCATTCTTGATCAAAATACTTTTCGTATCTAACTTTTGAAGCGCCACAACCCATAAATTTAACGGCAATTTCAATACAGTGAATAATATACTCGTCAAAATTACCACCACCCATAATAGTTAAAACGTTAGGATTAGGATTGCATTTTGGAAGTTCCTTAGCAAAACGAAGAGCAGAACTACTGAAGAATTTAACGTTGTATTTTTCAGCTAATTCAAAAATCTTCTTTGCAGTAGCGTAATCGGGAGCAAACGTTTTGTCAACGTAGGTAAGTTTGCCATACTTGAAAACTTCTTCACAGTATCTTAAGTGAGTTTCAGGTCTTGCAGGAGCAAGAACCATTAAAAAATCACTCTTTTCGCAAACTTCAGCAATGGTAGCGCATCTCGTAACTCCGTTATCTTTACACCAATCGTCATTAGTTTTTCCCCCGGCTAAATCTTCTTCAGCCCAAGCGTACTTAACAACGAAATCGGTGCCGTTCTTTTCGTTATACTCTTTAATCCATTGAACGTACTTATTTGCATGGAAATTATCTAAGAAACAATCAACAAAACCAATAGTTTTCATTAGAATTTAACCTCCGCCTTCTTTTCGCTTGATTCATAAAGAGCATCGAGAAGTTTCATGCTTTCTAAAATATTAACGATATTATTCTTATCTTTAACGCCGGTTTCGATAGACTTAATGAAAGCTTCGTCTTCACGCTTATACATATTAGGAATATCGTAATCAGGAGTCATAGATTCTAAAGTTTGACCATCATAGAAAGTGAACTTGTCGCCGTATTGAAGACGAGCGCCACCCTTAT
Source organism: Christensenellaceae bacterium (assembly GCA_045651665.1). Lineage (GTDB taxonomy): Bacteria > Bacillota > Clostridia > Christensenellales > Borkfalkiaceae > HGM11412. The sequence goes on along the minus strand of JAZRSR010000022.1, from coordinate 49,061 downwards.
CACCAAGGAAGTCAATATACATTTCAGGAACGTCAACGTTTTGAGCCCAAGCACCGTTGAAAGAAATGCTTGCTTTATCGGTACGAACGTAACCAGTAATAAAGTCGTCAACGTCATTAGTACCGTCAAGGTTTTTAGTATCTTCAGCCCACATACCTTTGTATTTATAAGACTTCATATCTTTAGCCATTTCATTGTAAGCGTCGCAAGTAACGTTTTTAAGCTTAGCGCCACCAAGAATATATAAGATAAGATCGAAGAAGTGAATACCCCAGTCGATAAGTACACCACCACCAGACTGAGACTTGGTTGTAAAGTCACCGCCAAGACCAGGAATTGATCTAAAACTTCTAAATGAACAGTAAACGTGATATAAGTTACCAAATTTACCTGCGTCAACCCATTCTCTAAGCATTTCAACAGACTTGTTGTATCTATTGCATACACCGATATTTAAGATTTTACCTTGCTTTTCAGCTTCGCTTGCCATTTCAACTGATAACGGATAGTTTACAGTAATAGGCTTTTCGCAAAGAACGTGCTTGCCTGCTTTAAGAGCATCCATAGTAATTGTGTAGTGAGCGAAGTTGGGTGTAAGAACGAATACAGCGTCAACTTCCGCGTCTGCAAGAGCAACTTTATAATCAGTTATAACTTGTTCAATTTTAGGGAATTTTTCTTTAGCCACTTCAGCCTTTGATTCGATAATATCGCAAGCGTATTTAATTCTAACGTTTTCGAGTTCAGAAAGAGCTGGTAAATGAGCGTTGTTTGCAATTCTTCCACAACCGATTATTGCTACAGTAGTCATAATATTTTTCTCCTTTTATATCAAATTTATTTTGATATTAAAATTATATAACTTTTTATTTAGTTTGTAAATATCTAATTTCTATATAAAACATATCATTTTTTTATATTTTATGTTAAAAATAGATTTGTAGACCATAAAAACATACTTTTCTTTATTGACATACACGTATTTTTTTAGTATAATCAAAATATGCAATCACCAAGATTTATTTTCGACCGTTCTTTTATGGAAAATCCTAAAGAATACGGCAACTTAAAACTACTTCAAATTGGTAGAAGATACTGCAAGGAAAATGAAATTATCTCCGCGCATACCCACCAAAACTTTTACGAACTCACAATAGTTACCGGTGGCGAAGGCACGATAACGACAAACGGGGCAAGCTACCCACTAAAATCAGGAGATATTCACCTATCAATCCCTTGCGATATTCACGAAATAAGAGCAAGTAGTTCATCAATGCTTGAATACGACTATTTCTCTTTTGAATATAAAGACGGCGAATTTAATTCCGAATTAAAAAAAATTTCAGCTAAACTGTTTGGTACGGGAAGTCGGGTTTTTGTAAACCCCAAAATTAGCAACCTAATAGGCAATGCAATTTCTGAATTTTCATCTGAAAAAACCTACGTTAATGAAATTCTTGAAAACATCTTCAATCAAATAGCCATTTATTTAATAAGAGATTTTAGTAACGTCAAAGACGGAACGGCAAAATTTACTGAAAACGAAATTTTGTGCTATCAAGTAATGAACTACCTTGACACGCACATATACTCAATATCGAACCTTGAAACGATTGCTCCAAAATTTAACTATAATTACAGTTATCTATCTAGTCTATTTAAGAAAACTACCGGAAAAACGCTGTTTGATTATTTTCAATCGAGAAAACTTGAAACGGCAAAAGTTTTAATACTTGAAAACAAATACAAAATATCTGAAATATCAGAAATGCTAAACTATTCCTCACCTTTCGCTTTTAGCAAAGCGTTTAAGTTGAAATTTGGAATTTCTCCTAAAAATATGCAAATAATCGCAAATTAAAAAACCGCTCGTTTGAGCGATTTTTTTAATTTGATCTTATAAAAGTTCACTAAAATCATAAACGTATTTATCGGTTATTTTTTTCATATCTTCAACAAACTCTTGTGATGATTTATCATACACACCATAAACTCCCATACCCGCTGTTTTTGCGGTTTGGCACGCATTGAAATTATCGTCTAAAAATACGATTTTATCGATTTTTTTACCGATTTTTCTACTTGCCGTTTTGTAAATTTCAGGGTCCGCTTTTGTAGTTGAAAAATCTTCACAAGACCATACGTTGGTAAACAAATCAAACATACCTAAACGCTTTAAGCAAGGGTCTAACATAATGTGTGGGCTTGCAGTTAAAACGTTTAAGTCAGCGCCACGATTTTTAAGTTTAACAAGAGTATCTACAACGTTTGCTTTAGCAGGAATATTATAAGTATACTCGTTAATAGCAAACTCGTTTATAAGCTCAATAATTTCATCAACGGAAAGTTTTAATCCAAGTTTTTGAAAATACTCAGCACTACCCTTATAGCCAAGCGGTGTTATAATTTTTACTATATCATCGCCGTATTTCACCCCATAATCATCAAGTACCTTAAGCATAGCTTTAACAAAGGTTGGCATCGAATCAACAAGCGTTCCATCAAAATCAAATAAATAAGTGTCGTATTGCATATATTAAACCTCAACCGTAAATCCATCGTAACTAACAAGCGCACCAAAATCCCTGACAGCATTTTCAACTTCACTTTGAATTGGATTTGCGTTGTGCGAGAAATGATTTACAATTTTTATCGTATTACAATCTACTACGCCTAATTGTTCAAGGCGTTTAAGCAATCTTTCAACGTTATCATAACCCATATGACCACCCTCGTCGCTAATAGGAATACCACCATAGCAACAATCAAGAGTAATTCCGTTAAGATAAACCCTATTCTTTACAAGATGATCAAATATTTCTTCGTAAAAATAGCCAGTATCGTGCCCGTAGAAGAAAGTTTTACCATCTTTTTTAATTAAGTAAACGTGCGCTTTAATCCAACCGTAACCGTGCCTTGCGGGAAATGAAGTAATTTCATAACCGTTAAGATTAAACGTTTTGAAATTTTCCGCTATCAAAACGTTAAAACCATCTGTAGCGTGTTTACCAAGCTTAAAAATCCTTTCTTCGCAATCAGAAGGAATTAAAAGGTTAATTTTTTGAACTTTCATATTTTTAGCGTAGCCGTTTCCACGCATATCAAGTTCTTTTTCGTAAAAATGATCACCGTGAGAGTGTGTAATAATTAAACTTTCAATTTCATCTCCTTTAATACCGCTTTGGAGAAAATGCATATAGGTATCAGCAGGTAAATCAATTAAGAGTTTATCATCAATTATAGTTTGAGAACGCGTACGATATTCACTTTTACCAAGTTCACGAGCCTTATTGCAGTAATCACAGTTACAAAACGTAGCGGGAAAACCTTCTGCAGCAGCAGTTCCTAAAAATTGAATTTTCATAACATCTCCTTAACTATTAAACAAATCTTCAAACTTTTTGGCGGATAAATATAAATTTTTAACACCTTCAGCCACCGTATCCAAGGTAAAATCCTTCAAATAAGCGTCAGCTTCAAGGGTAAAGTAACCACCGTATTTTATCTCTTTTAACGCCTTTATTATGGGAAGGAAATCAATTTTCATAGAAAACGGAATTTGGTGGTTATCATGAACTAAATCGGTATCGTGAATATGTAGCGCTTGAAGTTTTTGACCAAGCGCTTTTATCATTTTTACAGCGGACGTATTAAGTGACTTTATTTCAGCGTGCCCAATATCTAAACACGCAACGAAATAATCATCGCCAACCTCATTCAAATGATTAACAAAACTTTTCTCATCGGAACATGCGGCGCTTACAATCTCCCAAGTAGTAGTATTATAATTCCACATATTTTCCGTTGCTATTTTTACACCGTGCTCTTTTGCAAACGGTAAAAGTTCATTATAAAATTCCGCGTTTTCTATATGAGATAAATCATTATCTGGATGAATAACGCAAATATCTCCACCTGCAATAGCCGTACATTCTATCGCTCTTTTTAGATAGGACCTTTTAACTTTATCACAAATTGGATAAGGCGCGTGCGATTGATTACATCTAACCCCGTTGTCTTCGCCAACTTTTCTAAGTTTTTTTGCAAATTCGGCGTAATTATCTTTATTTAGCGGATAATCAATTAAAGTTTTTGACGTTAAATCTAAAGAGCCAAGTTTGAACATTGAAAAATCCCAAGCATTAAACCCCGCTTTTGCAAGCATTTCAACCGCCTTTACTTCCCCAACAATTCTTGATAACGACGATATTTCAGTTGATAGTTTCATTTTGAATTTTCTCTAATATACTCTTCAATATCGTTAACAACGATAGTCGGGTCTTCAAGCCCATGCGGATGGTGCCCGCACTCCGGTTTTATATACACCTTAATTCTACCGCCGTTTGCTTTATAGTATTCTTCTAAAATCTTGCCGTTTTCTTCGTAAGGAACAACGGTATCACTACCACCTGCAACTAACACAACTGGAATATCGTTTTTAAGGATAATATCCATTTTATCAATAGGATTTTCTCTATATGATAAAAGTTCGCTCTTAGTTATCTTCATAACCCTATAATATTCTTCGAAAAGACCACTCGATCCAACGCCTAAATCACAAGGGCAAGAAAGCAAATTCATAACGGGAGCATCAATATAAAGAGCCTCTACAAGTTCTGGGAACATTGCGGCAACTTTAACCGCATATAAACCACCACAACTCATACCAACCGGAATACATTTACTATCAAGATTAAATTCTTTAGAAATATATTTGATAAATTCACCCTTTCTTATAAGATCGCTATCAGGCGCCCAACGAGTAAAATTCGCGTTGTATGCAAGGTGGTAGCCACGGTTTAAGAACTCAATTTCAGTTTCGGGAAACGCCGTAAAATACTCCGTTTTATATACCCATTTTCCGTTAGGCTTTACTTTTGGCTTAACTATTTTAGCAATTAAACCATCAAACTCAAAATTGTAACCTTCAAATCCATGATAATCAAATTTTTCCATTTTTGTAATTTCCTTTATTATTTTTTTGTTTATAAACTATCATATTAATAATCTTCATAACTGCAGTTGCCACTATAACGCCAAGCGCTAGCGCCGCTGCTAATTCAATAGTTGCAAGTGCTCTAGTACCAAACTGCAACACGTCTCCACTAAACATAGTCGTCATAGCGTGATATAATGATGCCCCAGGAATAAGCGGTATTAATGACGGAGTTAAAAAGACTGTTGTTGGCGCTTTTAATATTCTTGCAAGCGCTTCACAATAAAGTGAAACGGAGAGCGAAACAACAAAATAACATATTACTTCGTTTTTAATTAAAGTAAAAAGCAATAAATATAATAGCCATGCAAGACCACCGCCAATTCCAACGGCAACAAGATGCTTACCCCTAACGTTATATAGAACGCCAAAACCTACCGCGCCAACAATACCTGCAATTACTTGAACTAACAACTGCCAAAACTCTACCGTGTTTGAAACACCTGCATAATAGGTTGTTTGCCTTGAAATAAAAACAAAAAGCAAATATCCAAGCGCAATAGCAAGCGCCGTAATCAAAGCCTCAATTAATCGCAAAGTACCCGCCATACTATCACCAGTAAACAAGTCGCGAAGTGAATTAGTTAAGCCAACACCCGGAATTATAAGCATAATATTTCCGATAATAATCTCGTCAACCGACGCCACGATTTTAATTTTTAACGCTAAAAACGCAAGCGAAGTTAAGATTATCGACGATATAAGTTTTGCAAAAAGTTTATTATTTAGAAATTTATCGGAAAACAGAACTACAAATCTAAGCACTAACCCTATAAAAACCGAAACTAATGCTTGCATCACAGTTCCATTAAAAAACAAAGTAAACGCACCCGCAATTACCGCATAGAATATAAACTCTATAAAAAGCGGATAACTTCTTGAATTTGCTATGTATTCAAGTTCAGTTTTTATCCAATCGACGTTTGGGTTTTGCCCGCTACAAATTTTCCTTGATAATGCGTTTAACTTAGCAAGTTTATCAAAATTTGTACCTGAAGAAGTCAACCTTCTAGTTTGAGTAAAAGGATTATCACAATTATCGTGAAGAGTTACAACCATACTTGTTGTTATAATAAATACGTCAACCCTTTTTGCTCCAAACGCTTTACATATTCTATAAAGAGTATCCTCAACACGATGAACTTCAGCCCCGCACATTATCATTTGCTCGCCAATATCCATCGCTAAATCAAGAAGTTTTTTCATTAACACACCTTAAATCAAATTTTATTAGCAAAATCAGAGATAAAATCTTGAAGTTCGTTAAAGAATCTCGATGCGTGGTAGCCATCGCCTACAGCGTGATTAAAATCAATAGTAACGGGCATTTTATATCTGCCATTTTCTAAAACGTACTTACCCCAACTAACCACGGGGAAAAACCTCTGTTCAGTTTCAATATGCATAGTGAAGTTTTTATAATAAACCCACGGTAAACAAGTAATATCAAAAACGTTTTCAGGTTGATTTTCAACAAATCCTACAACGTTTTTATATTTTTCTCTATCACTTTGGCAAGTATTATAAAAAGTCTTAAAGTCGCTTGAATATTCAGAAACGAACTTATTGAATTTTTGTGTTTCTTGATTAAAATCGGTAAACGACGGGGAAATGTAATCCCACAAAATAAGTTTACCATCTTTTTTAGCATACTTAAACTCATCACGAGAGTTAACTATTTTAGAAACCACCCAAATCATACACGGGTAAAATTTATAACCGTTTTGCTTTACAAAATTAACTAAATTAGTTACGTCCATTTCAACGGTTAAATTCATAACGATTTTTAAGTCAGTAGTATATAGTTTGAACAAGTCTTTTCTTTCAAAATTTTCAAAATTAATTACTTTATAATTCATATTTTACACCTATCAAGCTTAGATTTTATATATTGCGTTAATTTATCGGGGAAATTAACGGTCATACCGTCTACACCTGCTTTATATACTGATTTCATTATTTCTTCATCGTATATACCCCACGCGCGGACGTTAAAACCTAAACTTTTCCATTTATTAACGTTTTCTAAAGTAACAATTTTACTCTCCGGGCAAATTTCGTAAGCGTTTATTGCTTTTAATTTATCAATAACTTCACTATCTACTAAAGAAGTCAAATATCCAATCCTTAAATTAGGCGAATACTCTTTAATATTTTTAATACTTTCATAATCAAAAGATGTTACTATAACCTTTTTAATAAGATTATATTTATTAATCAAATCGGCAGTTTGTTTGTGTACGTTTTTAGCTTTGAGCTCTATTGCAAACGTCAAATCAAAATCCTTAAACTTAACAAAAAACTCTTCTAAGGTTATAATTTTATCTTTTAACTTACCATTATAAACCCAAAAATTTTGAAGTTCAGAGTAAGTATAATCAATAATAGCACCCTTTTCGCCCGTTACCCTATCTAACGCATCATCGTGAAATAACACTAACACGCCGTCTTTAGTTACTTGAACGTCAGTTTCAATTCCGTTAGCGCCCATATAAACACCCGTATAAAAAGACATTAAGGTGTTTTCCGGGCAATAACTCGGCGCGCCCCTATGCGCGTAATTTATAAATTTTTTCACTAATTAACCACCTATATTTTCACTTGAATATTTTTCGGGAATAAAATTATCAATATTAATATCAGTAGCATTAATTTGAAGTTCTTTTGAAATTATTGATAGAACTCTACCACCAATTACTTCAGTCCCCTTCGGCGTATAAAAATGCACCCAATCGGAACGATACTCGTTAGGTAATTTAGCCGTTAACGAGTATAAATCGTTGATAATTGTATCAGTATTCGCTAAAACTTTTAGCGCCTCGGCATTGTATTTTTCAATAATACTGTTGTGGCGAGTAAATTCAGGTCTGCTCATTTGTTCGTTTACGCAAGTAGACGTTGCAAACACGAATTTTGCCTTAGGATATAGCATACGAAGCCTTTTATCTACCCTTTTTATCAACTCACCATAAAAAGAAATAGGAGTTAAAGGCTCATCGCCAAAAAGTTCTAAAGCATCCCATAGCCCAGCGTTCCAATGAACAAGGTCAACGTCGTCACCACAAGCAAAGGAACTTTTCCACTCGTGAGCATAGCGTAATACGTACTCACAAAACCTACAATTTTCAGTAGGATAATAAACTTGCGCAACGCCTTCTAAAGCATCTTTAACGTATTTATCATAGCCCATCCTTATAGAATCGCCTATCAATACAACTTTTTTCATAGATAAACCTCATATTTTATACTTTTTAGCAAGACCACCTTCGGAAGTTTCACGATACATTACTTTTAGATCTCTACCAGTTTCATACATAGTTTCCACAATCATATCAAAAGTAATTTTTCTACTATCTGCTAAAAAATCGGCTAAATTAACTGCGTTTAACGCGCGCATAGCGGCAATCGCGTTTCTTTCAATGCACGGAATTTGAACAAGACCACATACGGGGTCACAAGTAAGCCCTAAATGGTGTTCAATAGACATTTCGGCAGAATATTCAATCTCTTCTAAATTAAGCCCGTAAAGTTCACAAGCTGCTGCTGCCGCCATAGCACAAGCAGTACCGATTTCCGCTTGACAACCACACTCCGCCCCACTAATAGACGCGTTAGTTTTAATAAGGTTACCTATTATTCCACCCGTTGCAATAGCGTGTAAAATATCAATTTTTGAAAAACCACGTTTTTGTTGCAAATATTTAAGAACTGCTGGTAAAACACCGCAAGCACCACAAGTTGGAGCGGTTACTATAAGCCCACCCGATGCGTTTTCTTCACTAACGGCAAAAGCGTAAGAACAAATAAGCCTATTCATCTTTGTTTCTTCACTTTCATCAACGTGGCTTTGGCGGGATAAAAACCTTGCCTTTCTTTGAGTGCCAAGTCCACCTTGTAATACACCCTCACTAGCAAGACCACGTTTTATTGCATCTAACATAACAGACCAAACGGCATCAAAGTATTCCCAAATTTCTTCACCTTCAAACTGTTCAACGTATTCCCATATTCTAATATTGTTTTCATTACAATAATTAGCAATATCGGTAAACGACTTGTGCGGATAAACGCTTGGGTGCTCTTGTAATTCTTCGCCATCGGCAAGAACTTCGCCACCACCAATACTATAAAAACGACGTTTATTTACTTGTAAACCGTCTTTATAAGCAAAAAAGTCCATAGTGTTAGGATGATATTCGGTAGGAGTATCTAAATCAAAAACTATTTCACATTTATCTTTACCAAAAAAATCTAAAATTGCGCTATCAGTCATGTGCCCTTTGCCGGTTTTTGCAAGCGACCCATATAAAACAACCTTAAATTTATCAGCATTTTTATTTTCATTATAAAATCTTTCACACGCGGAAATAGGACCCATCGTATGCGACGATGACGGACCTTCACCTATTCTATACAAATACTTTAGCGATTGCATATAAACCTCCGATTTATCTATTTGGTAATTTATCTTTAACGGCGTTATAAACGCTCAAATAATCATTTGTTAATATTGTGTCAATTCCCATATCTAAGTAGCTACGGGCTTCAAAAGGATCATCCGCCCAAAAAACGTTACACAGTTTACTCGCTTTGCCAAGTGGGAATATCTTTGAGTTTGCTCCAAACAAACTCACCCATAATCTTACCGCCAAGCTCGTTTAAGTGGATATGGTCTAATTGATAGTCCTTATTTTTTACGCGTGCATACCCAAACCCAGCCTCGCCTATAACGTTGATGACGGGTACGCCGTTGAGTTTTGCTACGCGTTCGGCTTTTTCCGCAAATTCAAACGCGGTGATTTTGCGTTTTTCGCCTGGCGTTTCGGGTGTCACGTTGTTGCTTAACACCATTAAAATTACGACGATTTGCGCTTTAGTGTTTTCTTGTAAATAGCGCAAGGCTTGATTGAAACAACCGCAAAAAGACTCGTCGTCCGTGTCGTAAATTTCGCCCACAACCGCGCCTTCGTTGGGCAATACTTCCAAGGTGATTAAATCGGCTTCCGCTTTTCCATCATCCAAAGTCATCACCGCTTTTTTCACGTTGCCTTTACCGTAGCCGTCGGGCGTTAAACAGCCCCCTGGTATGCCGTGATTAACGACTTTAAGACCGCTTAATTTTTCAACAATGGGCACGTATTTGCCCTGTTGCACGCTTGTCATAGACGTGCCGTACGCATGCCAAATTTTACCGTTCCATTGATTGTTCATTTTCTTATCTCCTTTTTTCTTCATCGTATTGAAATGGTTTCACAAAAGGTTTCTTTAGTCGTATTAATTTGAGAGGAAACATCTATCACTTGCGCACAAGACAAACCAGCGTTTCAACGTGTTTTGTTTGTGGGAACATATCATAAGGTTGAACTTTTTCGATTTTATAAATAGGATTAACTTCAGTAGATTTTTTAAGTTCGTTACCATCGTAATATAAAGTGCCAGTTAACAACCCTAAGTCACGCGCCAACGTTTGTGGAGAACAAGAAACGTAAACGACTTTATCGGGTTTTGCAGAAAGTATAGCATCTATAACCTTTTTATCACAACCTTTTCTTGGCGGGTCTAAAACTACTGATATATCGTTGTTTTCCACCTTCAATCTACTAATCAACTTAGGTAATTCTTCTTCACAAGGAGCGCAAATATTTTTAACTTTGTTCTCTAACCCGTTTTCCTTGGCAAGATCGTTGCCCGCGTCAACCGCTTCTTTAATAATCTCGATACCGTATGCTTTTTTAGCATTTTTACTAAGCATTGCCGTCATAAGCCCTGCGCCACTATAAGCATCGATAACTACCGTATTCTCATCAGCCGAAACACTATCAATAACGCTTGAATAAAGTTTACTTTTAACGTAATTATTAACTTGCATAAACGACTGAACGTTAACTTTGTATTTAATGCCAAATTCTTCCGTTTGATAACTATCTTCACCAAAAAGCAGAGTAAATTTTTCTCCTAAAATTACGTTGCTATTTTCAAAGTTTTCATTAACAAACAAAGAAAACTTTTTGAATTTTTTAGATAATATTTCAATTAATTTATCTGCATTTGGTAAAGTTTTACCATTAATAACAAGAGTTATAATCAAAGAAAAATCAACTTTTCTAACTACGACGTGACGTAAAAGACCATCACCCGTAAATTCGTTGTAGCAAGAAACCTTATTATCAATTACAAATTGTTTAACTGCGCTAATTATATCAGAACACCACGAATTTTGAATAGGACACTCGCTAACCTCGACTATTCTATGTGAATTTTGAGCAAAAAAACCTATTTTAACTTCTCCATTATCACATCTAACGGGCAGTTGAAGTTTGTTTCTATACTCGTATTCTAAATCGCTTTTAACACAAGGCATTACTTCAAAATCAACGTTCGCAATCTTCTTTAAGCAGTCTTTAACAGTTGTTGACTTAAGTTTTAATTGATCTTTATAACGCAAGTGTTGCAATTGACAACCACCGCATTTTCCATAAACACGACAACGAGGCCTTACCCTCTGCTCCGCAGGGGTTAAGACCTCTAATAATTTGCAAAATGCTATATTTTTAGTTACTTTTAATACTTTGAATTTTATCTTTTCGCCAACTAGTGCAAAAGGAACAAAACAAACAAAGTCTTGAGTACGAACGATTCCCTCCATATTGGAGCCTATCGCGGACACGTTGCCGATAAGTTCGTCATTTTTACGCATAATTATAAACCTAACCTTTTAATAATATTAAAAGACATTTTTTGAAATCTTATCATAACAAAGTCATACGCAACGTACATTATAACGCCAAGTACCGTTATGATAACAGGCATAAATTTTTTAATAGATTCAATTTCAACGATAAACAGCGTGAAAGAATAATACATAATAAACATTATTCCAATAAACCACAAGCCTTTAATTACGTATAAAAACCAAAGGTTTTTTTTGCTGTTTAATTGAATATAGTTAATTATCGGATGAATACCGAAGAATAAAACGTAAAGAAGTGGAACGTAAAACCTCGAAAGCGCGAAACAAAATGAAAGTAACGCAGTTGCTCCGTAAGTAAACAACGCTCCTTTAACGCTATTTTTTGAAAGCGGTAGCATAATTGCTATAGCAGACATAAAGAGTGCGCTTAAATCAAAAGTTTCAATATAAGCGCCTATAATTAAAAAAATTACTCCAAGCGCAGTTGAAACTGCGGATAAGGCTATAAGCTTTCCGTCTTTCATAATTAGTGACAACTACAACAACAGTTGAGGAGCATATTACAAATTGCCATTTCGCAACACCATTGTAAACAACTATCTCCACCCATTTGTTGCGCCGGTTCACCTTGATTATACGGAGCGCCAGTTTGATTGCCGTTAGCGTTGCCTGACTTATTCCAATCGTGATTAATTTTCGCCCCATTGTTTACTTTTTCATTAAGTTTTTTGAGCGACTCTTGATATTTTGTTTCGTTAGGATTCATTGAAATAGCAATTTCAAGTTGTTTCTTGCTTTCATTAATCCAGTTTTTCTTGTAAAACACGAAAGATTGATAATAGTGCCACTCTGCACTCCTTTCGTCAAAATCATCAAGAAGCTGTTGAGCGGCGTTTAAGTTGCCACTCTTAATAGCGGCGTCAACGCTTGCAAACGCTTCGGCAGTTCCGCCGTTTTTAGAGTGTTCAAAACGATAGTTTACGATTGCGTTATACGCCACTTCAATTTCAGTAAGTCGTTTCGCTGCGTTATTTCCAACCTCGCTATCTTCAGAAAATCTTTCTTCTTCGTATCGTTTTTTAAGTTCAAGATACCTTTCTTTAATAAATTCATCACTATCTTCAGCGGTAACGCCTAAAGATTTATAATACTTTTCAATCATTTTTAATTCCTTTTGTTAATATATTATTAGTTGTTTTAGGTATACCCCTCGTTAAAACGTTAGTAACAAGGTCTGTATTAAACTGCATTTTAATTTGCTTAAAGTTTTCCGCAATTTGCGAGAAAATCCCACTAAAAATAAAAAATAACTCATCTTTATGATTATTGACAAGTTCTAAAAAACTTTCACACTTATAAGCGTTATATAAAACGTTAAAACTACCCTTTTTAACGTCCTTATCATAGTCGTCAAGCGCGTCTATTAGGTATATCCACTTGCCTAAAGCATAAAACAAACCTTTCGTATTTTCAGTTGCTTTATCCTTAAACACTTCAGTTGAAACGCTTTCCATAATTACTGAAAAAGGATGACATACCATATCGATACTATCAGAATTTTCCTTTTCAAATTTTCTAAGTTCGTTATAGCCGTTTATCACTATTTCATCAATCTTTGGATAAAGTTTTTTGGACTTTTTATAACCATTTTTTATTAATGAACGCCTTAATCTTCCTTTATTTTCATCAATAACGTCGTCTGAAAGTTTGCAATACGCAAGTATTACGTTAGTTGCTCCAAGCATTAACGAAATATCGTCCGGCTTTGCAACGGGGCGTTTTTTTATTTGATGAGCAATACAACGCTCTTTATTAATTTTTACGTCAACCCCTAATATATTGTGAGTTATTGCGCTCATAAACGCCATATCGTAACTTAAAGTAAATCTCGGCACTTGACCGCAAATTTTACCAATGCTCTTGCATATTCCGCAATATAACGCTTTATATAAAGTTTCGTCTTTAATATACAAATAGGGATTGTCTGGCCTTAAATATCCGAACATTACTTCCTTTCAGGACTATAAAGTCCAACTTTTCTATAAACTTTTGATAAAGTTCTTCTTGCGATTCTATTAGCGCTTTCAGCACCACTTACCATAATAGAATCAAGATATGCCTTATCCTTAAGCAATGCGTTGCGCTTTTCGCTTATAGGCTTAATGCCTTCTGCAACCGCTTCGCCAACTTTAATCTTAAACTCACCGTAACCCTTACCCTCAAACTCTTTTTCAGCATCTTCAATAGAAACACCGGCAAAACAAGAGTAAATAGTTAAAAGGTTAGATATTCCACCCTTATTTTCAGGATCGAAACAAATTTTATTATCACTATCGGTTACAGCGCGCTTGAACTTACGAATAATCGTATCAGTATCGTCGTACATTGAAACGTAAGCATTAACGTTTTCATCGCTCTTACTCATTTTTTTATTAGGATCGGCAAGCGACATAATTCTTGCGCCGTATTTAGGAATAATAGGCTCTGGAACTACGAAAGTATCGCTATATCTACCGTTAAATCTTATTGCTAAATCACGAGTAAGTTCAAGGTGTTGCTTTTGATCTGCGCCAATGGGAACCACCGCAGTATTGTAAAGCAAAATATCAGACGCCATAAGTACGGGATAATCCATCAAACCAATGTTAACGTTATCAGCGTGCGAGCGAGATTTATCCTTAAATTGCGTCATCCTATTAAGTTCGCCAGGATAAGTCAAAGTGTTAAGTATCCAAGTGAGTTCAGCGTGAGCGGAAACGTGAGATTGAACGAATAAAATAGATTTTTCAGGATCAATACCACACGCAACGTATAAAGCAAGGAGTTCTTGCGTAGCCTTTCTCAATTCGGCAGGATTTTGACGCACGGTTAAACAATGAAGGTCCGCAATCGAATATATACAATTATATTCGTCTTGAAGCTTCACAAAGTTAGATATTGCACCAACGTAATTACCTATAGTAGGGATTCCGCTAGGTTGAACTGCGGAGAACAAAGTCGTTTTTTCAGACATAATACCACCAATAATATATACTTATTAATAAGTATATCATACCAATTTCAAAAAATCAAACTATATTCAAACTATTTTACTATTTCGAGTGCATCTTTCACAGAAAAATCACTTTCAGTTGAATAAAAAGGAAGAACGGTTTTATCTTCGATTGCTTTTGGAATTTCAAGCGCAGTAATTAAACTCAACTTATTAATCGCCTTATCAACCGATATTTCATTAATGTTAGTTAGGTTTTTAAGAACGTTTCTCGCCGTTAAAAAAGGCGAAACAAGCGACAATAAAAGCGTAATATTGTCATCATCATAATCTGAATAAAATAAATCGCAAGCTACCATACCGTTTGCAGAAACAGGATCTAAAACGTAATCAGTTTCTTCAAAAAAAGCACGCGTAATTTCTTCACACTCACCTTTCATTACCGTTTGAAAAGAAAACCCTTTAACAAACTCTTCAACAGGTGTTTTAACCCCAAAAATTACAGTTTCTATCGGAAGTTTTGCATATTTTAGAAGATATAATGCAAGTAAAAATCTGCCATCCGATAAATCGGTAGCAACGTTTATATTTTCTCCAAGTTCAATTATTCCGCTATCAAACAAATCAACGTAAGAAGATACTATCGTAACGGCGAGTGAAACAACTTGCCCTAAAAGAGTATCATCAAAAAAATAATCTTTATAATTTAAGTTTTCTCCATCAAAAAGTTCTAAAGCGCAAATAGTATCGTCAACACTTACAACGCTTGCGGGAAACTCACTTACTTTAACCTTTGCAAAAGCATCTAAAGTTAAAGTTTTGCCCGTAAAACGATGGTATAAGCCGATAATTCTTTCTTCAAAAGTTTTATCCTTTAACTCATCTAAATATTTAATATCAAGACATTGAAAATCGGCAGGTAAATTATACCAGCCGATTTTTGCCTTTGTAGTTTTATTATCCACGTTCATATTAATCGATAAGTTCTGCAACGTACGCGGGAAGATCTTCACGCGCCGCGCTTACTGAAATAACGAATTTAAGGTCAGGATATTCTTCTTGAAGTTGTTTAATAGATTTGAACAATACTTCGCCACCTTCCATATCGTTACCAATAATTCTCTTAAGCCCGTCAACGAAAACGTATTCAATATCGCTGTTACCAGCAAGTAAACCGTTAATAAAACCGTTAAACGCAACCGAGCCCACAATGTCGTGTTCTTCAGTATAAACGCATCTTACGTTGAAGTTAACGTTAACGGTGTTAAAACGTTTATCCGTTATAAAAACAACGTTACCCTTAGCATTACTACCAGCTTCATTAACTTTATCAAGCATAATTTTGGTTTTACCAAAGCCTTTTGGTCCGTAAACAATTTTAATCATATTAAATCCTCCGATTTGTTTGTATCTTTATTATATATGATAAATATGTAATTTTCAAGAGCAAAAGGCGAAATTTATTCAACTTTTTTTGAAAAATATAAGCGCATCGCTATTTTTTAGCGTGCGCTTTAATAAATTTTACTTCAAATTGCTTATAAAGGTTTTAATTCTGTCAAAACCTTCTTTTATATCTTGAAGAGATACAGCGTATGAAAGCCTTACAAAATTATCTGCATGGAAAGGAAGCCCTGGAATTACCGCAACTCCATTTTCAGTTAAAATAGAAGCAAAACTCATGCTACCGTCTATAACCTTACCACCAAACGACTTGCCTATGAGTTTTGAAATATCTAAGAACAAATAAAATGCTCCTTGTGGTTTAACGTAATCAAGCCCAAGTTCTTTTGCGCGAGAAATCATATATTTTCTTCTCTCATCAAATGATTTACGCATTATTTCAATAACTTCTTCCCCACCGTTAAGTGCTGTAATAGACGCGTATTGAGCAAAGGAACACGCGTTTGAAGTGCTGTGGCCTTGAACTCTATTTATTGCGCTCGCTAAACTCTTTGGCGCTGCGAGATATCCTATTCTCCAACCAGTCATAGCGTATGTTTTTGATACACCGTTTATTACTACCGTATTTTCTTTCATATACGGAGAAATGGATGCTATTGAAACGTGTTTAACCCCATCGTAAATTAATTTTTCATAAATTTCATCCGAAATAACGGTTAAATTATGTTTTTCAATAACCTTTGAAAGAGCCATAAACTCTTGTTCATTATAAAGAGCGCCCGTAGGGTTTGACGGCGAGTTAATAATAATCGTTACCGTTTTATCAGTAATTGCGTTTTCAAGTTCATCAGGAGTAATTTTATATCCGTTTTCAGCCTTCGTTTGAACTATTACGGGAATACCGCCTGCAAGTTTAACTTGTTCTTCATAAGTAAACCAAAACGGAGCGGGAATAATAACTTCATCCCCCTCGTCCACCATAGCGTATATAGCGTGGAATAAAGAAGCCTTTGCCCCGTCTGACACCACTATTTGCGACGGTTCGTAATCAAGATTATTATCTCTCTTAAATTTTTTTACAATAGCGTCTTTAAGTTCAACCATACCGGCAACGGGCGTGTATTTAGTAAGACCTTTGTCAAGAGCTTCCTTAGCGCTATTAATAATATATTCGGGAGTATTAAAATCAGGCTCACCTGCTGTAAATCCAATTATAGATTTGCCTTGGCTTTTAAGCTCTTTAACCTTTGCCGTTATTTCAAGCGTCATTGATGCGGGAACTGATTGTGCTTTCTTAGAAATTTTCATATAGATATATTCCTTAAATATTATATGTGTAATAACTTATTTCGTATATCATAATACAAAAGAAAAATAAAATCAACTAAATTTCAATATTATTTTTTAGATTGTTGTAGGCGTACAATACACAAGTGTTTGTTTTCTGTAGACGGATTTATAGTTTTTATGCATAAAAAAACCTATACTTTATATAGTATAGGTAATTTTTATATAATTACTTTTTAATTATCTTCTACGTTTGCAAGTTTTGCTTCTCTATCGGCAATTTGTAAAGCCTCGATCATTTCGTCGATATTACCCGATAAAAAGTTTTCTAAGCTATAAAGCGTAAAACCTATTCTATGGTCGGTTATTCTTCCTTGCGGGAAGTTATAAGTCCTAATTCTTTCAGAACGATCGCCCGTGCCTATTTGATTTTTTCTGTTCTCATCGTATTCCTTACGATATTGACTATTATAATAATCATAAAGCCTTGACTTCATAACTTTCATTGCCTTTTCTCGGTTTTTAATTTGAGAACGCTCGTCTTGGCAAGTTACTACTATTCCCGTTGGAATATGCGTCATACGAATACAGCTTTCCGTTTTATTAACGTGTTGACCACCGGCGCCTGAAGAACGGTAAGTATCGATTTTAAGTTCTTTTTCATCAATTTTAACTTCTACGTCTTCAGCTTCTGGAAGAACTGCTACGGTAGCAGTTGACGTTTGAATTCTACCTTGCGATTCCGTTTCGGGAACGCGTTGAACTCTATGAACGCCACTTTCAAACTTAAGCTTACCGTAAACACCGTTACCAGAAACAGAGAAAGTTACTTCTTTAACCCCACCAAGTTCGGTAAAGTTGCCGTCAATCTCTTCAGATTTATACCTGTGTTTATCAGAAAAGTTAACGTACATACGATAGAGTTCGTAGGCAAAAAGCGCAGCTTCTTCTCCGCCTGCCCCCGCTCTAATTTCAACGATAACAGACTTATCGTCGTTTTCGTCTTTAGGAATAAGTAAAAGTTTAAGTTCGTTATTAACTTCGGCTTGTTTTTTAATAAGTTCTTTTATCTCTTGAGATAAAAGTTCTTTCATATCTTGATCGGTTTCGCCAGAAATCAAAAGTTCAGCATCAGCGCGTTCGCTTTCAATTTTTTGAAGTTCTTTAATTTTTTCAACAGTTTCAGTTATATCGGAAAGTTCTTTCGTGTACTTTTTATAATTTGAAATATCCGATATTATTTGAGGATCGGAGATAAGTTCGTTAAGTTTATCAAACCTATCGAGTACCGACTGTAATTTACTCGTCATAATTTAACCGCCTTGACAATTCTATCAATATTATTAATATCTTTTATAATTTCAACGCTTTTATATTCCTTAACGTTATCTAAAAGTTTAGAAATTTTATCTGCTTGACCAATTCCACACTCTAAATATATAGTACCGTTATCATTTAAGAATTTATAAGCGTTTTCAGCAATTATTTTATAAAAATCAAGCCCACTTTCGCCACCGTCAAGCGCTAAAACGGGTTCGTTTTTTACTTCTTCTTGCAAACCTTTTATATCTTCAGTTTTAATATACGGCGGGTTTGAAAGAATAAAATCAAACTTTTCTTGCACGTTTTCAAACATATTAGACTGAACAAACTCTACGTTAGCGCCTAATTTTTGCGCGTTTGATTTAGCAGTTTCAACTGCTTTACTTGAAACGTCAACAAGCGTAACTTTAGCGTTGGTTTTTAAGTTTACAGTTATGCCTATCGCACCTGAACCCGAGCACAAATCTAAAACTCTACTATCAATATTAATCTCTTTAATTGCGTGCATAACAAGTTCTTCAGTTTCGGGGCGTGGTATTAAAACGCTATCGTTAACGTTAAAAGAATATCCATAAAAATCCATATCTCCAAAAACGTATGCAAGCGGAATCTTTTTAGCCCTCTCTTTAGCAAAACTCATCGCTTTTTCAGTTTGTTCTTTGGTTACGGGCTCTTTACTACCTATAATCTGGCTACGAGAAAGACCTGTTACTCTTGATAATATCCACTCTGCATCGCAAAGATCTTCTATTTCCCCTTTTTTCAAAACGGTTACAACTTTGTTGTAAAGAGTATTTACGCTACCGTAAACGTTAAAGGTTTTTTCAGGAATACTTTGGTCTTCATCCATCTTCAAAACTTCCGTAAACGATGCGATTGCAACTTCAATCATATCGTCAGTCGGTTCTTTAGTGGTTAAACGTTGAAGTAAAAGACCTGGAAACTTAAATACGATAACCCATTTACTCTTTGTTTTTGCAAGGAGTTTTAATATTTCATAACTAATTCCGGCAATTATAGGCAACGTTGCAAGTTTAACTAAAAACCTAAACAATTTACCTAAAACACCCGTAAACTCAATGCCAAACTCGCTAAAAATAGCATTTACGACAGCAAACATCAAAATGCTTATTATCATTACTAAAAACATAAAGGTTGTTCCACATCTATCGTGAACGCGAGAACACTTTTTAACGTTCTCAACCGTTAACTTTAACCCGTTTTCATAACAAGAAATAGTTTTATGTTCCGCACCGTGATACATATAAGTACGCTTTATATCTTTGAGTAAACCAGTTAACAATATATAAGATACAAATAAAATTATTCTTATTATCCCTTCAATTAAACAATATAATAATACGTTATTATTAAGTTGTAAAAACAGATCCGCTATAACTTGAGGGAGATAAAAGAATAAAAACAGCGAAAGCGCAAGCCCCAAGATTACGCCTATAAAAGACGCAATATCAACTGCGCTTATTTTTAATTTTTTAGAAAGCCAGTCATCAAACTTAGAAGTTTCTTCCTCTCCAAAAACAGATGCCGAACGCATCAAACATTCCGTTCCGCCAACCATAGAATTAAAGAGAGCAACAACTCCTCTTATAAATGGAATTTTTGCGATTTTACTTGGTTTTTTCAATCTTTTTGACTCAATCAAAACGTCGCCGTTTTCACTTCTAACGGCGATTGCTTGCGACGTTTTACCTTTCATCATAACGCCTTCGATAACCGCTTGGCCACCGATGGTTGATAATTTCTTTTCTTTACTCATAATGATCAATATATTAAAATAGCTCTAAGACTAATCTTAGAGCTGATGTACCTACTTGGTATTATTTTAGTAGATAAATTAAATGCCGTATCTTTTCTTGAATTTATCTACACGTCCGCCAGTATCAACGAGTTTTTGTTTACCGGTGAAGAACGGGTGGCATTTAGAACAGATATCAACCTTTAACACGTCAACGTTTTTAGTTGTACCAGTAATGAACGATGCACCGCAAGCACATTGAACTTTTACGTTTTTATAATTAGGATGAATATTATCTTTCATATTATCACCTCTCACAATTTTATTACTTTGATATTATATATTATATTTCCCCTTAAGTCAACTTATTTTACGTTAATTTTTAGTGTTTTTTTATTTTTTTATTCACTTGCAAAATAATTTTAATCTTGGTATAATATTATATATGAATAATTGGCAAGTATTAGAGCCGAAACATCTCGGCGGTATTACCACAACTGAAAATTTAGAAAGCGTTGACCAAGTTAAAGTTAAAACTACAAAATGTTTTATCTCTCTTAACGACTTGGCTCTCTTTAATGGCGACGTTAAGCGCGAATACCCGTTTACACCCTGCTCTATAGCGGTTGGTCAAGTGGTTGAAACCCTTCAAGAAAGCAGTTACGTAGAAAAAGGTTCAAGAGTTTACCTTGCTCCACAGTACGACGATTTAACTTCCGGTTATCTTCGCGACTTTGTTATTATGCCAAAGAGTGAAATCCACGTTTTACCTCAAAGCGTATCTGAAGACGATGCTTTGTTTATCAACCATTTATCACTCGCAATAACGGTTATTGATAAACTTAAAGTTGAAAAAGGAAATCACGTTGCAGTTATAGGCGGTTCTCACCTTGCAAACGTTATTGCCCAACTTATAATGTACTATCAGTCCGTTCCTATATTAATCGACTCTTGTCAAAAGAATTTAGAAACTGCGCATAAGACAAACGTTTACTATACCCTTGCAAACGATAAAAACCTTGAAAGCGAAGTTTTAGCAATCACGGGTGGCAGAAAATGTAGTAAAATTATTTACGTTAACGATTCTCAAGCAAACGTTGACGTTGTTGATAAAATAGCGTGTGAGGGCGCAGACGTTGGCGTAACAGGCATTAATTCAACGAAGACAAAACTTTCTTGTTCGTTTGCTTTTGAAAAACAACTCAACGTAATTTTCGTAAAAGACGGAAATTCTAACGTTCAAGCAAGCATAAACTTACTTGCTCAAAAAGCAATCGACTTATCGTATTTCAAACTTCCTATTTACAAGTTTGAATACGCCCCAAAGCACTTTGAAAACGCACTACAAAAAATTGAAGAAAAAGAACCAGCAGAATTTTTAATAGATATGCTCTAAAACACAAAACGGTAACTCTTAGTTACCGTTTTTTATTCTACTAAATTTTTCGTAAAGCTCCCCAGCTCCGATTATTATAACGTTTGTTTTATTAGTGTTTTTAATAATTTCTAGCAAGTTATCAAAATTTTCGCAATATTTGGAGTTTTTAATGCCCAAATGCAACGCTTTTGAACTACCTTTATAATCATAACTTTCACGCGAGGGAAATTCCTTATATAACACAACGTATTCCTTTTCAAACACATTTATAAAAGCGTTAAACAATAATTTAGTTCTTGAATACGTGTGCGGTTCAAAAACCAATAAATAGTCGTTATTATATATAGATTTAACAGTGCTTATTAAAGCGCTTATCTCAGTAGGATGATGCGCATAATCACATATTATCCTTTTACCACGTATACAACCAACGTATTCAAACCTTCTCTTTACACCCATATAATTACTTATACTGCTTTCTATAACGTGGTTTTCAATCTTAAACAAAGTTTTTAATATGGAAATTACGGCTAATGCGTTATACACGTTTACTCTGCCCGGAATTTTAAGATCTACGCTTAATAAATATTCCCCCTTAAACTCTACGTCAAAACAATAACAACCACCTTTATCTACAAGGTTTACAGCCTTATAATCACATTTTTCTTCTATACCAAAGGTAACGGAGTTTTTAAGCTTAAACGACTTTAAGTAACCGTCGTCACGGTTAATAAATTTCTTTTTTGCGCGCACCAAGAAAGAATAAAATTCTCGGCTTAAATTCTCAATAGTCCCATAATAATCAAGATGATCGTTATCTATATTCAAACAAACGGCGTAATCACAAGAAACGTAAGAAATATTTTTGTTAAATTCACACACTTCAGATACGGCTACCGCACTTTTATTCGAGAACGAATACTCATTTGAAAACTTATCTTCTCCACCAATAAAAGAATTGACTTGTATACCTGCGTTTGCTAAAACAAAATTCAAAAGAGACGCAGTCGTAGTTTTTCCGTGGCTACCAGACACTCCAATCGAACGCTTATGCGCTGATAAAACAAGAGATAAAAGTTCCGCTCTTGAGTATATCGCCTTATTAAGCGAACGAGCGCTTACAAGTTCCTTATTGTCTATTGAGATAGCACTTGAATAAACTATAACGTCAGAAAACTCAACGGCGTTATGTTCGTGACCTTGATAGAATTTTAACCCTAAACTAATAAGGTTATTAACTGACTCACTCTTAACTAAATCACTACCGCTAACCGACATATTTTTTGCAAGTAAGTATTTACAAAGAGCGCTCATTCCCGATCCCCCAACACCTATAAAGTGGACGGATAAATTTTTATTTATATTACTCATATTTTATCATATGAATAAATATTTTTCAAAATTCGCAAACAAGCAAAAAATGCCCGTTTTTTAATGTTTTTTAGTAAAAAATTGATATTTTTGCAAAAAATTTTATAAAAAGGTATTGAAATTATACAAATATTAATGTATAATTTAATTGAGTTTATATAAAAATATAAACGAATACAAATTAAGGGTGGTAGTAATTTTGAAAATCTCAGACGTAAGAGTACGCTTAGTACAAAAGGAAGACAGCAAGTTAAAAGCGGTTGCATCGATGACTATTGATGATTGTTTTGTTGTTCATGACATCAAAGTAATCGAAGGTCAAGAAGGCTATTTTATAGCAATGCCTAGCAGAAAAGCAAGTGATGGTGAATATAAGGATATAGTTCATCCTATTAATACCGAAACTCGTAAAATGATCATTGATCTTATTCTTGAAGCATTCAATCAAGAAGTTGCAAAAGCAGAATAAATATTAACGGCAAACAAGCCGTTTTTATTTTGCAAAAATAATACCCATCGGCATTGTTACCGATGGGTTTTTGATTATTATTTTTTACCAAACAATCTCTTAACGAAAGGTGGAATTTCCTTTTTAGGTTCTTCACTTAAAACTTCCGTATCTTCTTTAACTTCTGGTTCTTGAACGAATTTTTGAGGTTCAACCTCAACTTTTGGTTGTTCGGGAACAATAGGTTCTACACTTGGCTGAACAGACTCAAACGAAACGTTATCGGTAACGAACTTCTTTTGATTGATAAGCCTATCGTGGCTACCTGTAAAACCAGTTGCAATTATTGTTATAACCACTTCGTCTTTAAGTTCAGGAAGCGTGTTAGCGCCGAAAATAAGGTTAGCCGAATAATCTATTACACCGTGAATTAAATTAGCGGCTTCGCTAACGTCACCAATAGACAAATCGCCTTCACCACCCGTTATATTAAGAATAATACCACGCGCGCCTTCAATAGTTGTTTCAAGCATGGGAGAAGATACCGCTTGCCTTACCGCTTCAACAATCCTATTTTCACCCCTTGCTCTACCAATACCCATATGCGCTAAACCTTGACCTTTAATAATGGTTCTAACGTCAGCAAAGTCAAGATTAATAAGAGCAGGAACGGTAATAAGATCAGAAATACCGCAAATTGCGTGTTTAAGGTTGTCATCCGCACGTCTTAACGCTTCTTCCATAGGAGTATTCTTCGGAAGAGAATCAAGAAGTTTATCGTTTGGTATAACGATAAGCGTATCAACGAATTTAGCAAGATTAGCTATACCCTTTTTTGCGTTTTCTTCACGCTTTTTACCTTCAAAAGCAAACGGCTTTGTAACTACCGCTACGGTAACACAACCCTTTTCTTTGGCAATCTTTGCAATAACCGGCGCAGCGCCAGTACCCGTACCACCGCCCATACCAGCGGTTATAAAGAGCAAGTTTACGCCTTCCACTAATTTTTCAAGGTCCGCCCTACTTTCTTCGGCTGCTTTTTCGCCAACTTCGGGATAAGAGCCGGCACCTAAACCTTCAGTAAGTTCTTTACCTATTTGGATACGGTTTTGTGGGTCTGCTTTTGAGTGCATAAGCGCCTGTACGTCAGTATTAACTGAAACGAATTCAGCACTTTGAATACCAGCGTCTATCATACGGTTAACGGCATTGTTACCACCACCGCCAACACCTATTACTTTGATTTTGCAAACGTGATTGATCATTGTTTCGTCAAACATAGTATCTCCTTTACTTCGTCGTTATAAAAAACAACTTGTTTTTGGTTAAGTCAAGAGCCGTGTCTATAAGTGCAAGACGCGACGTAAAATTGGGTTTGTTATAATGCGGAACTCTAGGCGAAATAACGTTTGGGAAAACCCCTAATCTACTCGCCATATATTCAACGGCACCTTTTACGGTGGCGATACCTTCGCCAGTAAACGCAATATCTATATCGCTAGGAACTTTCAAAGAACAAGAAGAAACTGCCTTATCACAATTTTCAGCAATACTGTCAAGTACGGATTTTGCAATCTCGTTACTCTTGGCTCTTGGAAAACTAAATTCTCCAAACTCTTGATGAGAAACGATATATTTAGCGGTAGGATTATCGTTAAGACCTAAATTCAACTTATCCTTTAACATTTCCGCTACTTCATATTCACATTCTAACCCATCGGAAAGATATGCCGAAATCATACCACCGCCAAGCGGGAAAGATTTACTGTGCAACAACCCGTCCCCACAAACGATTGAAAGCGATGAAGTTGAATATCCAACGTTTATTAAAAGTTTACAAGCGTCACGCTCGGAAAGGGTGAACAAATATCTTGTATCGGCATATTCTTGCAAAACGTATTTAACTTCTGACACACCCGACTTTTTAAGAATTGAATTTATAACTTCAACGAAATGATTGATTGCAAGCCCGTACGATACCCTTGCCGAAAGGGAAATTGTTTTTTTACCAATTGGTTCGTGCGTTTTATAATTATCAAGCACGAAATATACCGCAGAACGATGAACGAGTTTATATTCAGTATCATCATCTTGAAAAGCAGTATCATAAAGATAACTAACGTCCGCTTGCGTGATCTTTTTGGGTTTACCGAAAGTAATCTTATAATTCTTTGAAATAACTTTTGAAAATTCACCAGGCACGCCAACGTAGACGGTTGAAATCTTAGAAACGTCACTATTATTAAAAAGATCTGTAAAAAGTTTAATTATCTTTGATTCAAGCTCTTTAATATCATAAAACTCCCCGTCAAAATACGAGTAGTATTTAACCGATTCAGTTGCACGGAAAAAGAACGCACCGTTAACGCTTCTTTCAGCGACGGTAAGCGTAACGTCAGCCGAGCCGATATTAAGTGTTGCTACGCAATCGTTAAACATAATTACCCTACATATATTATTTATATAATATATTTTAATATAAATAAACCGCCTTGTCAAGACTGACAACGACGGTTTTTTTAATTTTATTGTTTTATAGTTATATTTCCACTATCTTCAAGTACAGTTATATATTCCCCGTAACCTTTGTTAGACAAATCTTTATAAAAATCAAACGTTTTTTGTAGTTTTTCTAACGTCATCTCATTTGCCTTAAGAATAGTAAAAGTAACGCCTTCACGCATATGTAGCGTTAGAGTTTTATACTTAACTCCATCTTTCTTCGTAGTAACAGACACCTTAACTAAATTATCTCGCATTGAATAGATTAAAGTTGATGAAAGTTTAAGGTATGAGTCTGTTTCTAAATCACGCATAACCAAACGTTTACCAACTTTCAAATTAACGTCAAAATCTGCGGGATTTAATTCAAGAACAACGTTATCGTACCCGAATACGTTATTTTTCGCGTCGGTTTTTTGCGCTAACACGTTAAGATTAGAATCTAACGAATAATACCCGTCGCCAACGGCTATTGAAAAGGCTTCAGGACGCTCGAATATAGTTACCGAAAGTTTATTTGGATACACCTTATCAACCGAAACAACGTCAACGTAACCAGACAAAGAAGAAAGTTCTTCTTTAACTTTATCAACGTTTAACAACACCAAATTTTTATCTTTGCAACTTTCTAAATATTCCGAACATTTTTCGTCAATTTTTTCATTAGAGCCTGTTATAACGTTGTAATTAAGTTCAACGTCAGTTATCTTAAACGCAGATGCAAAACAAAAAATTGCTACCGTAACAAACAGTAAACAAGTCATTAAAACAAGCAATTTTTTGTACTTCATAATCTTTATCCTTTAGTTACGTCCGCTCCAAGCATACGTAATTTTTTATCAATATCAAAATATCCCCGCTCGATTATATCAAGCCCAACGATTTCACTTACGCCTTCAGCGCCTAAAGCAGAAATTATAAGCCCCGCTCCACTACGCAAATCGTTGGCGTTAAGGATTGCCCCGTTCAGCCTTCCCCTACCGTTAATAACCGCTTTTGCGCCTTTAATAATTATATCGGCGTTCATCTTTTTTAGTTCCGGTATTATTGAAAACCTGTTTTTGAAAACAGTTTCTTCTACTACGGTTGTTCCGTTAAGAGAACAAGCGTAAGCAACTATGGGAGATTGAAGATCGGTTGGAAACCCCGGATAAGGCGCAGTTTTAATATAACCGAGAGAACTTCCCACCCCGCAACACTTTAGATATATTTTATCACTTTCAAAGGTCAATTTGCAAGTGTTATTATAAATTTTTTTAATTAAAGATACGTTATGTAAAAAATTAGCGCCGTTTATCTCTATTTCCCCTCCCGTATTTAAGGTTGCGAGCAAATACGTGCCAACTTCAATTCTATCGCTTATAGGCTTGTAATATGCAAAATTTTTAGTAAGTTTCTTAACGCCTTGAACGCAGATTTTAGACGTACCAGCGCCAACTATTTTCGCCCCTAATTTATTGAGAAAATTACATAAGCAAACAATCTCCGGCTCTTTTGCAACGTTCGTTATCAGAGTTTCGCCGTCCGCCAAGCACGATGCCATAATTAAGTTTTCAGTTACTCCAACACTTGGATATGGTAGACGTATTTTATTGCCTACGAGTTTATCTGCCCTTAGATATAAATTTTCTTTGCCGGATATTTCCACACCTAATTGTTTAAGCCCTTCAAGATGAATATCAATAGGTCTTTCTCCAAAATTGCAACCACCAGGCGTTACTGCGGACACCCTTCTAAATCTTGCAATAAGCGGACCAAGTAAAAATATCGACGCTCTTATTTTTTTTGATAATTCACAAGGAAGTTCAGGAATATACAATGAAGAGCAATCAACGTAAAGCGTATCTCCATCATATCTATATTTACCGCCCATACATTTAATTATATCAAGCATAACCGAAACGTCACCAAGTTTCGGACAATTCAAAAACCCTACTTCAAAATCAAGTAGTACACACGAAGCAATTAGCGGTAATAACGCGTTTTTTGCACTCATAACTTCGACTTTGCCGTAGAGTTTATTCTGTCCGTTAATAATAAGTTTATTCATAAACGCTCCCTTTCGATATATATTCATACTATGAAAGAAAACGCTTATAGGTTAATTAAATTTTTTCAACGTCTTTAGAAATTTTATAAAGCAAACCAAAAGCAGCCATAAAAACGATAAGCGACGTATTTCCACAACTAACAAAAGGTAGCGGTAACCCCGTTGGCGGAATACTCCCAGTAACAACGAGCGCATTAATAAGAACTTGCAACGTAAACACCGTGCTTATACCAAAAGCCATCATAAATCCGAGATAAGTTTTACATTTTATTGCCGTCTTATATCCCCTAAACGAAACAAAAAACATCAAACAAAATAATATAAGTACACCGATGAACCCTAATTCTTCACCTATAACGGCAAGAATAAAATCACTTTCAGCAAATGGTAAAAACCTGAATTTTTGTCTAGAATTGAATAGCCCAACACCAAAAAAACCACCGCTTCCAAGCGCATAAAGAGATTGAAGAAGTTGATACCCTTCACCTTTTGGTGACGCCCACGGATTAATAAATGCCATAAGCCTTTTAAGCCTATACGGCTCAATTAATATTAATATTAGCAAAGCAATCAATGCCGGTATTATTATTGCTAATAAATACCGTTTTTTCATACCGGAAACAAAAAGCATAGCAATCATTAATCCGCCAACGCAAACGGTAATACTCATATTCGGCTCTATCATAATAAGCAAACAAGTGATAGCGCCAATTAAAACCACCGGAAGAATCCCACTAAAAGTGATTGCTCTACGCGGAGTTTTCGCAAAATAACCAGCCGTAAAAATAACAAAGGAAAACTTTGCTATTTCAGACGGCTGTATCGTAACTGAACCAATCCCTATCCAGCGTTTTGCACCGTAGTTTTCAACACCAAGCGGAGTAAAAACCAATGCGAGCAATAAAAAGGATAATCCAATTAAAAGGTATCTAAATTTTGCTATCGTCTTATAGTCGACAAAAGAGATGAGTACCATTGATGCTATCCCTAATAAAAAGCCTATTGCCTGCTTTTTTACAAAATAGAATTTATCCCCATAAGTTATTTCCGCTTGGTAGTTTGACGCCGAATAAATCATTAAAATACCAAAAATTGATATTAAAACTACCGATATTGGAATAAAAACATCTCCTCGAGTCTTATTTGAAGGATTCAACGATTTGAGCAAACTTATCTCCCCTTTCTTCATAACTAGTGAACTCATCAAAACTTGAAGTTGCAGGCGTCAATAAAACGTTGTCTCCGTCAAACGCAAGTTTATAAGCCGTTTTAACGGCGTTTTCAAATCCCTTTACAACGGTAACGTTATCAACTTCTTCCTTTACAGCATAGTCCACCATATATTTACTAGACTTACCAGTAATTACCGTTTGCTTTACGAATTTTGAACGTTTAATTTTAGCAAACAATTCAGTATAATCTAACCCTTTATCCTCCCCTCCCAATATTAATACGGTAGGTTTATATAAATTTTCAACCGCTTTTACAGCGCTCGCTTGATTAGTTGATTTACTATCGTTTATAAACGTTACTCCATTTACCACGCCAACAGTCTTATATCTATGCGATAAACCTTCAAAACCTTTAAGTGATTTTACTATTCCCGAAGTTTCAACACCTAACGCTTTGAGAACGCAAATACAAGCAAGCGCGTTTTCAACGTTATGCGTTTCCTTTAACGCTAAATCTTCAACGCTCATTATAGGTTCGTCGCAATAATATATTTTATCTTCAAAAACGTACGCTCCCTTTACTTTACAAGAAGTTGAAAACCATAACTTTTGCGCCTTAGTTATATTTGCAAACTCCCTTACTTTTTCATCATCGTAATTAAGAACCGCATATTCACTTTCTTTAAGCGGAATAACTATTTTACTTTTAACTAAAGCGTAGTTTTCAAACGTATAATGCCTATCCAAATGGTCGGGCGTAACGTTCAAAATCACCGAAATGTGCGGACAAAATAAATAGGTTGTTTCAAGTTGAAAACTTGATACTTCTAAAACGCATACTTCTTTTTTATTAACCTCGCTAACTTTACTTATAAGCGGAATTCCAACGTTGCCCAAAAGTTCGCTCGAAACGGAATTTTCCTTCAAAGCGTTATGTATCATATTGCACACCGTAGTTTTACCGTTAGTTCCAGTAACCGCTATTATCGGCGTTACGGTATTTAAGTAACCAAGTTCAATTTCGCCAATAATACGTTTATTAGCCGTTTTGAATATTCTACACAATTCACTATCAATAGGAACGCCAGGGCTTATTACTAAAACGTCGCAAAATTCAGTCGCTCCTTCGTAATTTTCAAGATTTATCGCTCCTTTTTTTATAAGTTTTTCCCTATTTGAAGTAACGTTTTGATTTTTTCTCATATCGTAAATATAAACTTTTGCGTTTTTCCCTAGCAAAAATTCTGCCGACGCAAAACCACTTTTTTGCAAACCTGCAACTAAAAACGTTTGATTTTTATAATACATATATCTCCTAAATAAAAACAACGATAGAAATCAACGATAAAATTATAGTTACGAATGAATAAACGTAAGATATTTTACCTTCACTATAACCTTTTTCTTGAAAGTGATGATGAATAGGCGCCATTAAAAACACCCTTTTTTTAGTTTTTTTGTAATACAAAACCTGAATTATAACTGAAACCGAAGAAAGAAGATAACACACACCTATTATAGGAATAAATAACGTGTTACCACTCAATACTGAAATAGTTGATATTGCTCCGCCCAAAGAAAGCGAACCAGTATCACCCATAAAAACGCTTGCTTTGTTTGTATTGAATACTAAATAGGCAAACAGACTGCCGGCAAGACATATTGAAAATAAAATTATGCTTGAATATTCGGCTTTATTTATATAATTTGCTTCAAATTTAAGCGATTGAATATAAATAAGAATTGCTAAAGCCAAAAAAACTATTAAACTAACAGAAGCACACAAACCGTCAAGCCCATCTGTTAAATTTACCGAATTTACCGTTGCAACAAACACAAAAACGTTCAAAAAAACAACGTATAAGCCTAAATTTACCTTCAACTTTGTAAAAGGCAAATATAAAAAATCCAACCCCGACCTATACGCAAAATAAGATGCAATGATAGAAACTAAAAGCTGAAAAGATAATTTTTGTATTACTGTTAGCCCTTCGTTATGATTATATTTTATTTTCAAATAATCATCAAAAAAACCCACCAGCGTAAAACCTAAAGTTATAGCGATAGTCAAATTAGCAAGCCTACTATCGTTTTTATTAATAATAAAAAAAGTAAACGTAGCACCGATTATAAAAAATAAACCTCCCATCGTTGGAGTTCCACTTTTACCTTCATGCTCGGAAACGTATTTTAATATCGGTTGCTTTAGTTTAAGTTTTGTTAAAAACGGTAAAAACGCGTAACCTATCACCAAAGTTATTATAGAAGATACAATAAAACCAAAAACTTCCGTTTTCAAATAAGATCTCCACTAAAATCAAGTTTAGCAATCGTTTCTTTTATAATTTCTTTATCAATAAACTTTAATTTTACACCCATAATTTCTTGATATTCCTCCGCTCCTTTGCCCGCAACAACCATAGTGTCGCCCTCTTTTAATTTAGTTAAAGCGTAACCTATAGCCATTTCTCTATTTTGAATAGTTATGTAAGACAAATTAGTTTTTCTAATCCCGCTTTCTATCTCAGAAATTATTTGATAGGGCTCTTCGAAACGCGGATTATCTGAAGTTATAACGGTAAAATCAGCGTATTTCCCTGCAATTTCTCCCATAGATGCCCTTTTAGATTTATCACGATTACCGCCACACCCAAAAACTAAATAAAGTTTATTTCTCGTTATTTCTCTAAGTGATTTTAATACGTTTTCAAGCCCGTCAGGCGTATGGGCGTAATCAATATAAACGTTTGCGCCGTTGTAGTTTTCAACAAACTCCATTCTTCCAGGAACGCCTTTTAGCTTTATTAACCCGTTTTTTATTGTTTTTGAATTAATACCCATTACGCTTGCTAGCGTTGACGCGCCAAGTAAGTTATAAACGTTAAACCTACCCGTAGACGGATATTTTACGTTGACTATATCGTCAAATAAATTCATTACAAAACTTATGTTATTAGGAGTATTTTTTATATTAACGGCAAAAACGTCACTTGGGTTTTCAAGCCCATAAGTAAAAGTTTTTACCTTGCTATTCAATATTAATTTTTTGCCGGTTTCATCATCTGCATTAACAACGGCAAACTTACAATTATTTTGCGTAAATACGCTCATTTTTACCATTTCATATTCACTAAAAGTATTAAAATAGTCCAAATGATCGTGAGTGCAGTTAGTAAATACTAAAGCTTCGAATTTAACTTTAGAAAGCCTATTTTGAACTATTGCGTGGGCGGAAAGTTCAAATACAACGTACTCAACTCCACTATTTGCCATATCCATTATGAGTTTATAAAAACATAAACAATCAGGAGTTGTAAGCGACGGTTCAACGTATGCGTTATTATAAAACGCGCCAAGCGTACCTATCACACCCGTATTTATGCCCGCTTCTTGAAAAACGTTTTTTATCATAAACGTTGTACTCGTTTTACCATTAGTTCCAACAACCGCAATTAATTTAACTCTTTTGTGTTTAGGTTTGTAAAAGTTATACGCCATTTTATTCATAGCGTCTTTTACATCTTTGACGATAATTTGCGGAACTAAAACGTCGTTTTTTACTTCCGAAACTACTGCAACAGCGCCTCTTTTAACCGCATCTTTCACAAATGAGTTTCCATCTAAATTATTACCTTTCATAGCAAAAAATAAACTACTTGAAAACACCTCTCGGCTATCGTTATCAAGATCTTCAATCTCAACGTCAATAAAGTTAATTTTTTCGATAATTTCTACATTTTTAATTACTTCACTAATTCTCATTCGGCTTTATTCCTTTTGCATTAATTATTCTTTCAAAAACCTTTTTACAAAGCGGAGCGGCAACCGTTGAACCGTACGTTCCACCCACGGGCTCATCAACTATAACTAAACATAAATACTCTGGTTTATCCGCAGGAAAAAAACCTATAAAACTCATAACGTATTTACCTTGATTAATTACTCCGTTACTATACTTTTGCGCAGTTCCCGTCTTTCCGCCTACCCTGTAACCTTCAATATACGCTTGTTTACCAGAACCAAGCGAAACCACCTGCTCTAAATAACTTTTAATTTTATCTGAAGTTTTTTTATCTATTACGCTAGAAATCTTATTCGGCTCTGTTTTTACGGATAAAACTTGCGTATTTGAATAAACTTCCTTAACAAGATACGGCGAATATAAATTTCCACCGTTAATTGCAGCGCAGGTTGCCATAACTAACTGAATTGGAGTGCAAGCAATCGCTTGACCAAATGAAATTCTCGCTAAATCCGCATTTTTTACCGCTTGTTCAGGTATTAACATACCTTGCGCTTCGCCTGGCAAATCAACGCCGGTTGCTTTACCATAACCGAACTTATTAACGTAATTATAAAACGTAGACTTTCCAAGAGAAAGCGCTATATCAACGAAAATCGGGTTGCAACTGTTATTTATTGCATCTTTTAACGTTTCATTAGCGTGTTTGCCGTTTGCGTGAGTAGACCAACACTTTATTTTAGACCCGTCTACGTATCTATATCTTGAAGAATTAAAAATATGCCCATCGTTAAACGCCTTATCGTTTCCGTTTAGGTATTCGTTTACGTTTGCACTTGCAGTTAACACCTTAAAAGTAGAACCAGGCTCATAACAGTCTGAAATAAGCGTTATTCTACCAAGTTTATTTAGAACTTCTAAATTCCCAAGTGGAACTTCGTTAAGATTCATCGACGGTTTCATACTCATACCGAGAATCTCCCCGTTATTTGGGTTTATTACTATTGCTGACGCTGACGCAGGAGTATAAATATTCATCGCTTCATCAGTTACCGATTCTAAAATTTGCTGAACTTCGTAATCTATTGTTAGTTTTAGATTAAGACCGTCCGTTGCGGGAATATAGTAAGGATTTTTATCTTTGATATCAACGCCGGTTAAATCTGCTTGATACAATATTTCACCGTTTATGCCAGATAATTGCTCGTTATAAAACAATTCAAGCCCAGAAATACCGTTACCATCAGCGGAAGTATATCCTAACACTTGCGCTAAAAGTTCGTTATAAGGATAATATCTCGTAACGTCTTCAGCAAAGTAAACGCCGGCTAAAGAATACTCGGATAATTTATCGATATACTCTTTGCCGGCGTGTTTCAAAATTTTAATTTCGCTAACTTTCGTAGTTGTAATTTTATTTGTAAGTTCTTTTTTATCAAGATTAAAAATCTCCGATAAAACCGAACAAACTTTATCAATATCAGTTACCGCTCTCGGTCTTACGAAAACCGTGTAACTCTCTTTCGTAGTTGCAAGCACTATGCCGTTTCTGTCAACAACGTCACCCCGCTTTGCTAATATAGGAACGTTTCTCGTCCATTGATCAAGCGCTTTAGCTTGCAATTCTTTACCCCAAATTACTTGCACGTAAAACAACCTTATAATTACAAATAAAAAAATAAAGGTTATCGCGCATATCCACGCAAATAACCTCTTTCGTACCTTGGTAATTGAATAATATTTATTTATATTAACCTTCCTTTACAATCATACCGTAATCGTTTTGAGCCTTGTCAATAATAACTTGGTCGTTTGAAACGTCGTTTAATTCACCTTGTAACAAAGTGTACTCTTCTTCAAGCGCTTGAAGTTCGCTTAACTTGCCGTCGATAGAATTATTCATATTCTTAAGGAGCGACGTATTAAACACTACAAGTGCAGAAAGCATTACGATAATAAGAGATAAAATAACGACTGCAACTTTTGCGCTAGTTCTAACTTTAGTAGTCGTAGCGTAACCGGTATCAACCCTATAGTCTTGATAAATTTCTGCCTTTGGCATATTTTCAAACTGCATAGTAGTTGAAGAAGGGCTTGCATCGTAGTTATAACCATTTATAAAAGTATTAACTGTTTGTTGAGTTTCTTTAACGGCATCAGTTCTATTATAAGCATCGTAATTAATAATTCTATCGAAATTATCGGCAATTTTAGAATTAAACTCCCTTGCCTCATCGCTAACGTTAGCGTTTTGAAGGGTGTTTACTTGCGTGTTGACTTCATTATTAACTTCAAATTCATCAACGAAACTGTTTCTTTCAATTACGTTTGATTGCTTATAGTTAAACATATTGTTTTCCCCCGTTTAATATGACTAAAATAGTTAAAGCTTTTCAATTATTCTTAATTTTGCGCATTTACTGCGACTATTTCTTAGCATTTCTTCTTGCGTAGCAATAATAGGTTTTTTATTAACTTCTTTTATAATTTCCTTCTTACCGCAAACGCAAGGATAATGCTTATCACAAGTACAACCAATTGACAACTCCTTAAAAACGGTTTTTGCAATCCTATCTTCAAGGCTATGGAAGGTAAGAATCGTAAGTCTACCACCACTTTTTAGTTTGCCTATTATTTCCTTAAGCACCGTATCAAGCCCAGAAAGTTCTCCGTTTACCTCAATTCGTATTGCTTGGAAAGTCTTTTTTGCAGGATGCCCGTCTCTCTTAAATTTATAAGGTATTGATTTATCACAAATTTCAACAAGTTCACCCGTAGTTTTAATAGGTGTGTCTTTTCTTGCTAAAACTATGTTTTTTGCAATGTTGGAAGCGAACTTTTCTTCGCCATAAGTAGAAATTATATATTTTAATTTACTTTCATCGTAATAGTTTACCACGTCATAGGCGGAAAATTCAGACTGCTCGTCCATTCTCATATCGAGAAGGGAGTTCTTACTCATATATGAAAACCCACGATCGTGATTATCAAGCTGATATGAACTAACGCCGAGGTCTAAAATTGCGCCGTCAATCTCGCTTACGCCTAAATCTTCCGAAACTTTCAAAAAGTTTTTGAAGTTTGACTTTACCACTTTGAAGTTTTCATATTCGCTGAGCCTTTTAGTTGCCGATTCAACTGCCGCTGAATCAAGATCGGTTGCAAATAAAAATCCTTTTCCGCCCAGCCTTTCAAGTATTGCCTGCGAATGACCGCCTCCACCAAGCGTTCCGTCAAAGTACGTTCCGCCCTGTTTTATGGCTAATCCTTCTATACATTCGTCAAGCATTACAGAAACATGTTTAAATTGCATTATTTAAGCCTGTCCCTTAAAATATTAATTCTTTCAGAATAAGTTTTTTCGTTTTTAATTCTTTCACGTTCTTCTTTACTGTAGATATCAATATGGTTAACCATACCTATCGTAACCACTTCTTTATCTATACCAGCGTATTCCCTTAATTTTTCGGGAATTACTATTCTACCCTGACCGTCTTCATCTGCAGGATGGAAAGAAGACATAAATTCCATGTAAGACTTTTGAGCCTCTTCATCAAACGGGCTAATCCCAGAAAACTGACTTACGAGTTCATTAACTTTATCTTCTGGATAAACGCTTATGCACTTTGCAGCGCCTTTCATGAAAACGTATTTAGTTCCGAGTTCAGATTTAAGCTTACTCGGTATTCTTATTCTGTTTTTTGCGTCAACTTGGTGATCAAATTCGCCGAAAAGCATAAACCTTTACCCCTTTTTTGATTTTACACGTCCATAATAGCATACTTTTTGGTAACTTGCAACCACTTTTGGTAACTTTTTTACATTTTTTTGAAATTTTTTTATTTTTTTGACCACTCAGGTGTTTTTTTTAAGACTTCTTTATAGACTTTTTCGTTCTTTTTTCTAAATTTACCTATAAAGGTAATTTTTTGCTTACCCTTCTCGTTGTAAAGCGAAAGGGGTTTTAATTTCAACCTTAAAGCATTTATTACGTTTTCATAGCAAACTAACGTTTTTATGCCAGTTAACCCTTCAATCTTTTCTTTTATGTAGTAATAATGAGTACAACCGAGAATAATTTCGCTTGTATTGTCGGGTATATTTTTAATAATATTTTTAAGGTTTATTTTGTTTAGATTAAAAACGTTTTTCTCTATATCCCAAGCTAACTTATCGCAAGGTAGTACCTTACCTTGAAAACACGATTTAACTCTCGCGCTATCAGCCGTTAACGGCGTACAGAGTAAACACGCGCGTTTATCTTCACTTTCGGGCGGAAGCGTTTTTATAATAGGAATTCCACTTATATCCTTTATATATTTATACAAACGAGTTGAAATTGTATTACAAGCAATAACGATTGCTTTAACCCTTTTCCTTTTTAATTTTGTTACTGCAAGGCTAGACAGATTTTTAACTTCTTCAATACTTTTATTTCCGTACGGCGCGTTACCGTTATCGCCAAAATATACAAACTTCTCGTTTGGAAAATTATCGCAAAGCATCTTCAAAACGCTAAGACCACCAATACCGCTATCGTAAACACCGATTGGCAAATTTTTAGTTAGACGATACATAAATTTCTCCACTAATATATTAATATTCACTATTTTTTCGCTTGGAACGAAATTTATGTTAAAATTTTTAATATCAATTTAATAAATGTTGTAAAAAAAAGTTGCAATACTTAGAAAAGTGTGCTAAAATAACCATAGTTTAATTGAAGTTACATTGTAAAGGAGATAGAAATGCCTAACATTAAATCGGCGAAGAAACGCGTTCTCGTAAATCAGAAAAAAGCATTAATCAACAAAAGCGATAAGTCAGAAGTAAGAACTTATATTAAAAACTTTAACGCTTTACTTGATGCTGGTAATCTTCAAGAAGCCGAAGCAGCATTACCTGCTACTATGGCAGCAATTGACAAAGCAGTTACTAAAAAAGTATACGCTAAGAACACCGCTGCTAACAAAAAATCCGGCCTCATGAAAAGATTTAACGCATTAAAAGCAGCAAATTAATTAAAACTTAAGAACAAAAGAGTTACCCTACAAGGTAACTCTTTTCTCATACCTAAAAATCGGTTATAAGATTTTAGTTGTTTTTGTTTAGTTTTATTAATGTATTTGTTTGTTTTTATTTATTTACATTTATAAATTTTTATATAATAATATATATAGGCAATAAAATTGCAAAATAAATATAGGAGCACATTATGAAAAATCCTGACATTAAAAAGTTTCAAAACTATAAATTTGGTATGTTTATTCACTGGGGTTTATACTCTATAGCCGCTAACTCTGAATGGGGTATCATGTACGATGAAAAAAGCATGGAAGAATACAAAAATTTAACCTATAATAATTTCGACGGTAAGAATTGTAATACCGACGAATGGGCGGAACTTGCTAAAACTATAGGTTGCCGTTATATGGTATTTAATGCAAGACACCACGACGGATTCTCTCTTTACGACAGTAAGCACAGCTGGGGTAACTACACTTCAGTAAATTCTCCCGCTAAGCGTGACTTTATTAGGGAATACGTTGACTCTTGTAGAAAATACGGCCTTGGCGTTGGTATCTACTACTCTCCTATCGACTGGAGATTCCCAGGTTTCTACAACCCCAAAATGTTTAAGGAAAACGCTCAAGAAATGGTTGTTCAATGCCATGAACAAATTAACGAACTTACCACTAACTACGGCGATATAGACGTTTTATGGTATGACGGTGGTGAAGACTTCGTAGTTGCTTTCGGTATTGACTTTGGTAAGAGAAGAGTTCCTGAAGATTATAGAACTAACCCTAAATTCAAAGATTTCTGGCATGAAGACGAACTTGACGAAATGGCTCGTAAAAACCAACCCGGCATCGTAATTTCTCCACGTATCGGTTCAAGAAAGAACGGTGACTTTAAGGTTTACGAATGTAGAATTAACAACTACGACGTTGATTCTCCTTGGGAAACTTGCGATAGAGTTGCAAACACTTGGGGCTGGACACCTAACGTTCAACCAAAATCGTTAAGAGATTTAGTTAAAATGTTAATTAGGGTTATAACCGGTGGCGGTAACTTATTACTTAACATTGGTCCAGACGGTTCTGGTAGACTTGAACCTTGCCAAAAGAAACGTCTTTTAGAACTTGGCGAATTCGTTAATAAATATAGCGAAACTATTTTCGACACAACCGCAGGTCCTATCGTTAACGGCGAATACGGCGGTACTACCCACAATAAACACTCCGTATACCTTCACATGACTGAGTGGAGATGCGACAGAGCAACCTTCCCCACTCTTAACGCTAAAGTTAAATCAGTTGAGTGCTTAACCTCTAACGATGGATTTACTTACGAAGAAAAAGACGGCGTTCTCTATATGAACGTAAGTGAAAAAGCAAAACTTGATCTTGACACTATTTTCAAAATTACTTTTGAAGACGAAGTTGATAAGATTTTTGAAGGCTTTGACGCAAACTCTTTCCAAATTGACGCTCCGTCAAATGAAATCAACGATTTTATTCTTGGCGACGTTAACGGTTAACAAACAAAAAACTCCGACAGATGTCGGAGTTTTTTTATTTTATATATGTTTTATAAGCATTGCTGATAAACGATCTTTAGTACTAAGACCAACGGCCTTTTCTACAACCTTGCCACCCTTAAACACGAATAATGCGGGAATACTGTTAATCCCATAAGAGATGGCAAGCCTTTCACACTCGTCAACGTTCACTTTGCAAACCACAACTTTATCTGCAAGTTCGCTTGCTAATTCATGGAGTACAGGCGCTTGCATTCTACAAGGACCACACCACGACGCCCAAAAGTCAACGAGTACGGGCTTATCACTTTTTAATACGATTTCATTAAAATCAAGATCGTTTACGTTAATTACGTTATCGTTCATAAATTCCTCCTGAGTTTAGATTGAGCATAATTTATCTTGTTATGCTTTGAAAAAAGAAACTATTTTATCAAGTTCAATTTCAACTTCGCTACCATCAAGCATCTTTTTTGCTTTACATTTACCGCTTTCGATTTCATTATCTCCAAGCGCTATAACGTACTCTGCGCCAATTTTATCAGCGTACTTGAATTGCGACTTAAAACTTCTTCCTATATGGTCGGTTTCAGCGCTAATTCCAGCCGTTCTTAATTTATATGAAATTTCAAACGCCTTTTCATTAGCCTTTTCGCCCATAGACGCTAAAAAGACCTTTACACTCTCGTTGTTTTCGATTTTAATACCTTCTGCTTCCATAAGCATTAAAACCCTTTCAAGCCCCATTCCAAAGCCTACGCCGGGAACTGAACTACCACCTATTTGTTCAATAAGGTTGTCATATCTACCGCCACCGCAAACGGTTCCTTGTGAACCAAGCGCGGTAGTTACAAATTCAAATACGGTTTTAGTATAGTAATCAAGACCACGAACGATTTTCGGATTTACCGTATAAGTTAAGCCAGCAATAGAAAGATGCTTTTTAAGGCTATCAAAATGCTCGCTACACTCATCACAAAGATAATCTGTAATAGCGGGAGCGTTTTCGTTAATCTTTTTGCAATTTTCTTCCTTACAATCGATAATACGAAGGGGGTTCTTTTCATATCTTTCACGGCAAGTTGGGCACATACTATCGAGTTTATCTTTATAAAACTCTCTTAAAGCCTTGTTATACTCTTGCCTACACTCTTTACAACCCATACTGTTAATATTAAGCGCAACGCTTAAACCAAGCCTAGAAAGTACCGTATAAGCCGTTAAAATAACTTCAGCATCAATATCAGCGCCCTTAGCGCCATAAAATTCAATACCGAATTGATGATGCTCGCGGAGTCTACCCGCTTGTGGGCGTTCATAACGGAATACCGGCGTAATATAATACATCTTAAGTGGCATTGCCGAACTTATAAGCCCGTTTTCAATAAAGGCACGAGCAACGCCTGCCGTACCTTCCGGCTTTAAGGTGATACTTCTTTTACCCTTATCTTCAAAGGTATACATTTCTTTATTTACAATATCGGTCGTATCGCCTACACCACGGAGAAAGAGTTCCGTATGTTCAAAAGTAGGAGTTCTAATTTCCTTAACACCGAAAAGTTTAGAAACTTCACGAACGACGTTTTCTACGTAGTGCCATTTATAACTGTCTTGAGGTAATACGTCTTTAGTACCTTTTGGAATATTTACCATAACTACTCCTTAGAGAATATATTTTTTAAGATTTCTATTGTTTTCTTCGGTTGCAAAATGTTCTTTAACGTACTTTTTGTCAACTACAACAGTAGTAAGCGGAATATCCGCGCCTGCGTTAAATGAAATATCTTCTAAAAGATTTTCCATAACGGTGTGAAGCCTTCTTGCGCCTATATCTTCGCTACTTGCGTTCATTTCCGCTGCAATACCTGCAATTTCTTCAATGGCGTCTTGAGTAAACTTAAGGTCGATATTATCAACTAAAAGCAAGGTTTTATATTGAAGCGTTATTGCGTTTTGTGGCATTGTTAAAATATTTATAAAATCTTCTTTCGTTAAACTTTTAAGTTCAACTTTTATAGGGAATCTACCTTGAAGTTCAGGTATTAAATCTTGAACTTTAGAGATGTGGAACGCACCCGCGGCAATAAAGAGAATATAATCGGTTTTAACGGAGCCGTATTTGGTCATTACGGTTGAACCCTCAACTATTGGAAGAATATCTCTTTGAACGCCTTCCCTTGAAACGTCAACCCCGCCCTGTTTTGATTTAGCGGCAATCTTATCAATTTCATCAATAAAAATTATGCCTTCTTGTTCCGCTCTTCTTACCGCTTCGGCGTTAACGGAATCAGCGTCGATAAGTTTATCGCTTTCTTCATTGATAATATATTGAATTGCTTCTTTAACGGTAATTTTTCTTTTTTTAGTACGCTTAGGAAGCATATCGCCAAAAATCGAACCAAGATTAATTTCCGCACCGCCACCTGCTAAAAGGTCAATTTGTTTGGGCGTATCTTGAACGGTCATTTCAACGTGAAGATCGTTAAATTTACCTTCTCTTAAATCGTTTAAGAGTTCTTGCCTAAAAAGTTCGTCGGGTTTTTCGCCCGTTTCTTCTCTTTTAAGATTGTAAATCATTTCTACAACCTTCTTCTCAGCAGTAGCGGTTGCTCTTGAAGAAACTATATTCATCTGTTCTTCTTTAACTAAGCGCACACTACACTCAACTAAATCTCTTATCATAGACTCAACGTCTCTACCAACGTAGCCAACTTCGGTATATTTAGTTGCTTCAACTTTTATAAAAGGCGCTCCTACGAGTTTTGCAAGCCTTCTTGCAATTTCAGTTTTACCAACACCAGTAGGCCCTTTCATTATAATGTTTTTAGGCGTAATTTCATCTTTTAATTCGGGAGTAAGCTTACTTCTCCTATAACGATTGCGAAGGGCTATTGCAACCGCTTTTTTGGCTTCATTTTGACCTATAACGTATTTATCGAGTTGTTGAACGATTTCTCTAGGGGTTAAATTCATAAAACGCCTCCTTAAATCTTTTCAACGACGATATTGTCGTTAGTAAACACGCAAATCTTACTTGCTATGCGGAGAGCTTTTTCCGCAATAACTTCAGCGGAATAATCAGTTTCTTCAATAAGCGCTCTACCCGCCGCCAAAGCGTAGTTACCACCGCTACCGATAGCACACACGCCACCATCGGGTTCGATAATTTCTCCACCACCCGACACGACGAATAAACTATCCTTATCAGCGCATATCATCATCGCTTCAAGTTTTCTTGCAACTTTATCTTCTCTCCAAAGTTCAGCAAGAGATACTACGCTACGCATTAAGTTTCCAGAATATTTATTGAGCATTTGCTCAAATCTTTCAGTCAAAGTAAAAGCGTCTGAAACAGAACCGGCAAAACCAACTATTACTTTGTCGTTATATATTCTTCTAACTTTAATCGCGTTATTTTTGAAAACTACCGATTCGCCGAAAGTCACTTGACCGTCGCCTGCAATTGCAGTTACACCGTCTTTTTTAACGGCGCAAATGGTAGTACCGCGAAATTCTATACTCATTTCTTTTTTACCTCATAATTACAATTTTTGTCTGAACATACGGTTTTACCGTCTTTTTCTATTAGGTGCTTACCACAAGTTTTACAAAGTTCTCCAGTAGGAACGTCCCAACTAATAAAGTTGCAAGACGGATATCCAGAACAACCGTAATATACCTTGCCTTTTTTACTCATCATTTTTTGAGCAGGCTTATGGCATATCGGGCAAACACCCACGTATTCGCCAAGGCTCCTAGTTTGATTACATTTAGTACACTTAAGATATTTACCAAACTTGCCGTTTTTATTTATCATTACGGCACCGCAAGACGAACATTTTTCATCGGATAAAACGTCCCCTTCTTGCATTTTGGTATTACACTCACTATTCGGGCAAGATAAATACTTACCGTATCTACCATCTTTAAGTATCATATTAGCGCCACAGTTGGGGCATTTATTTTCAGATACTTTATCATCGGGATTTTTAGTCTTTTTACAGTTAAGGCAGTATAAAAACTCTCCGAATCTACCCTTCTTTTTAACCATTAAATTACCACAGTTATCACAAGGAATATCAGTTGGCTCGTTATTATCGCTCGACGCTATTTTAAGTTCCTTTATAAACGGATTGTAAAAATCGGCAACTATACTACGCCAATCTTCGTTACCTTCGGCAATATCGTCAAGTTTATCTTCCATTTTAGCGGTAAACCCTATATCCATTACGTCACTAAAATATTTATTAAGTAAATCGGTAGCCTCGAAAGCAATTTGAGTGGGTACTAAATATTTACCCTTTCTTGAAATATACTTTCTCTTTGTAAGCATACCGATAATAGTTGCGTAAGTAGAAGGTCTACCAATACCGTTTTCTTCTATCGCTTTTACGAGCGACGAGTCGGTATATCTAGTTGGTGGCTTAGTAAACTTTTGTTCACTACCAAGTTTAATAAGAGTTAAAAGTTCGTTTTCATTAAGGTCGGGTAAAATTTTATTTTCAGCAACTTCTTCACTCTTGCTTTCAACTTCATAATCGTAAACGGCGGTAAAACCTTTGAATTTTACACTTTTACCACTTGCCCTAAACCCATACTCGCCAGAAACTGCGCTAACTTGCATTGAATTATATTCAGCATTTGCCATTTGTGACGCAACGTATCTTTCAAATATGAGCTTATAAAGATTGTAATGGTTTTTATCAAGTATACCCTTAACCGATTCCGGCGTAATATTAACGTCGATAGGACGGATTGCTTCGTGAGCATCTTGAGAGTTCTTCTTTGCCGAATAAACGTTCGGTTTACTTGGGCAAAATTCTTTACCAAAAGTTTGCTCTATATATGATAAACACTCTTGTTGAGCGTCAATTGAAACTCTCGTAGAGTCAGTTCTAATATAAGTTACAAGCGCCAAATGACCACGATCGGTTTCCATACCTTCGTAAAGGTGTTGAGCAAGTTGCATTACTTGTGGAGCGGAAAGCCCAAGTTTATGCGATGCGTCTTGTTGCATTGTTGACGTTGTAAACGGCGGTAACGGATGAGATTTTTGAACTCCTTTCTTTACCGATTTTACGATAAATGGATTTGAATTACATACGTTTTCAACCGCATCCGCTTCTTCTTTGTTAGACGGACGGAATTTTTTACCGTTTTTATCCGATAAAAGCATCTTAAACTTAATAGTGCCGTTTTCGGGTTTTAATTGAGCGGTAACCGTCCAATATTCCTTAGGCTCAAA
Organism: Christensenellaceae bacterium; assembly: GCA_045651665.1. Taxonomy (GTDB): domain Bacteria; phylum Bacillota; class Clostridia; order Christensenellales; family Borkfalkiaceae; genus HGM11412. The sequence continues at coordinate 4,160 of JAZRSR010000022.1, read as the reverse complement.
GTTTTGAATTTTACGTTCGAGTTCAACGGCAAGTTTTACCGCTACAGATTGAACTCTACCCGCTGACTCTCCGTCTTTAACTCTAGTTCTAACGAGCGGTGAAAGTTTATAACCCACTATTCTATCAAGAATTCTTCTTGCTTGTTGAGAATTTACTAAATTATAATCAATTCTACAAGGAGTGGTTAAAGCGTTTTTAACAGCTTTTTCACTAATTTCGTTAAACTTGATACGGTGGGTTTTACCCTTAATACCTAAAACTTCGTATAAATGCCAAGCAATTGCTTCTCCTTCACGATCGGGGTCGGTTGCAAGATAAACAAGTTCCGCTTTAGAAGAAATCTCTTTAAGTTCCTTAACGAGTTTTTCTTGTTTGGGCTCTATAACGTAAGTTGGTTCAAAGTTATTGTCAACGTCAACGGCGAAACGTTTTTCGGGAAGCCCCCTAACGTGTCCACCACTACCCATAACTTTGTATTTTCCACCTAAAAATCTTTCAATCGTTTTTGCTTTTTTGGGTGATTCTACGATGATTAATTGCATAAAACTCCTAAAATTATTATTTGCCTGTGGCTTGGTATTCTCCAGAGCCGTTCTTTACTATGAGATTTTTAATCTCTAAAGAAGTGAGTGTTGGAATAAGCTCAAAAATCTTATATCCAGTTTCACTCATAAGTTCGTCAACGGTAGTTTTACCAAGTTTAATATTTGCTAAAACTATTTTTTCGTGTTGTGAAAGTTCAATATCTATACTTAAAGCTACGTTATAACCCATAACTTCAGCAATATCGTTTATCTCGGTAACCATATAGCCACCGTCTTTAATAATTTTGTTACACGTTTCGCCAGAGGATACTCCAACGTTATACGGAAAAGCAAATACTTCTCTACCATAATCAAGCGCGTAATTTAACGTATAACGCGTTCCGCTTTTATAATCTCCACTCATTATGAGTACGCCTTGAGAAAGACCTGCTATAATTCTATTTCTAAACGGATAATAATAAGGCAAAGCAACTACGTTTGGCGGATATTCTGAAACAATTAACCCACCTAAAGACAACACCTTGTTTATGTAATCACGAGTGTATTCTTTACCCGCATTATCAATACCGCACGCTAAAACGCATATAAGATTGCCACTTTTGTACGCGCCTTTAATTGCTGATAAATCACCGCCACCTGCAACACCCGTTACTACGGTAACGTTTGAATTTGACAACTGCTCGGCAAAATCTTCGCCAAGTTTCAAAACGCTTGGTATAGTTTTTCGTGAACCAACTATCGCAAAGGTATTTTCACTACTTAAAAGACCAACGTTACCTACACAATATAAACATATCGGCCTATCGGTTATCGAATATAACCTATAAGGATATTCTTCGCTATCTTCGGTAATTACTTTAACTCCCTTTTTAGCGTATTCCTTAATAAGCTTATCGTAACGCTTGCTAGTAAATGCAGATAAATACTCCTTTTCATCAAATCCCTTTATCTCTTGACTAAAAACTTCTAAAGTTTTAATGGCAAAATCTTTCATTGAAGAAGTAGGCTCTAATCCGTCTATCGCTAAACGCTTATATTTATAATCTATATTAAAGCAACCGTCAAGTATGACGAGCGCGCTTTGATATTCCGTCATAAATTAAAATTACTCCTATAACCTACCGCTTCTAAAACGTGCGACGGCGTTATATTTTCAGAAAGTTCAAGATCCGCTATCGTTCTTGCCACCTTGATTATTCTACTTCTCGCTCTTGCTGAAAGGTTGAGAGAAATAAACGCAGTCTTTATAATATCTTCGCACTCTTTTGAGAGTTTACAATACTTTTTAATATGCTTTTCGCCCATTTCAGCGTTTACGTTAATATCATCTCCGATAAATCTTTCACGTTGAATTAACCTTGCAATATTAACACGCCTTTTAATTTCCGCGCTCGTTTCTTCTTGCTTATCATTAACCAAATCGCTATACTCTACGCTTTCAACGGCTATATGAAGGTCAATTCTATCCATCAATGGCCCTGAAATTTTAGAGCGATATTTTTGTATTTGAGAAAGCGTGCATTTACACTCGCCCGTTTTACTGCCGTAATTACCGCACGGACAAGGATTACTGCTCGCCACCATCATAAAACTTGCAGGATATTCTACCGACGCTTTCGCTCTCGCTACCGTAACAACCCTATCTTCAAGCGGTTGACGTAAACTTTCAAGCACGGATCTTGGATATTCTGGAATTTCATCAAGATATAAAACACCGTTATGGGCAAGGCTTATTATGCCCGGCGTAACGTTTTGCCCACCGCCAATAATAGCAACGGCGGACGCCGTGTGATGCGGTGTCATAAAAGGTCTTATTTTAACGATTCCGTCTTCACTCCTTAATACGCCTGCAACGCTGTGAATTTTGGTAGTTTCAAGCGCTTCAGAAAAACTCATATCCGGCATAATAGTTGGAATACATTTTGCAAGCATAGTTTTACCCGCTCCCGGTGGCCCTACGAATAATACGTTATGCCCACCTGCTACGGCAACTTCAATCGCGCGTTTAGCAAACGCTTGACCTTTAACCAGACTCATATCCACGCTTGAATTGCATTTACTATCATTAGCAACGTATTCAACGTTTTCCACCTTTGAAACGCTAATAGCACCGCTTAAAAATTGCTTTGCTTCATTGAGCGAAGATAAAGCGTAAACGTCAATCCCGCCAATAAAACTTGCTTCGACTGAATTTTCCTTAGGGATAATAAATTTAGTATATCCGTTTTCCTTTGCAGATATAAGCATAGGAAGAATACCTTGAACTCCCCTTAAACTACCGTCGAGAGAAAGTTCTCCTATAAGAACAAAGTCGGAAATATCGCTAACGATTTCTTGCGAGGACGCTTTGATTATACCAATCGCAATAGAAAGGTCTAAATACGCACCCTGCTTCTTAACGTCTGCCGGGGCAAGGTTTACCGTTATTTTTACAGTTGGGAATTTACTACCACTATTTTTAATTGCCGAACGAACTCTTTCTTTAGATTCTTTAACGGCAGTATCCGGAAGCCCTACTATATCGAAAGAAGGCATACCGTTAGAAACGTCTAACTCAACGTCAACGGGAAAACCTTGAAGCCCGTTTAATGCGTAACTTTTAACTTTAGATAGCATAACTCCCCCTTAAAAATTTTAGCAGTTTGGTATTTATTGTATACTAAACAATCCAATTTGTAAACTGTTTTTTGAAAATTTTGCTATCTATATATTATATATAAGGATAGCGCGAAAACCTTCCTTTTAACTAAATATATTTATATAATATATTTATAATTGCAATTTTGAAAATTTAATGATAAAATAAATTTATGAAAACTTTTTCTAACTCTTGGGACGAATATCTTGCTCCCTTATTTGCAAACGATAAATACTTAAACATTAGGTCTTTTTTGAAAAAAGAATATAGCGAACAAACTATCTACCCCGATATGAACGATATTTTTAATTGCTTTTCTTTAACCGATTATAAAGACGTTAAAGCCGTTATTTTAGGTCAAGACCCTTATCACGGTTTTGGTCAAGCGCACGGGCTTTGTTTTTCGGTTAAAAAAGGCGTAAAACTACCGCCGTCGCTCAACAATATATTTACGGAATTAAAAAGCGATTTAGGGGCAAACGTGGGCGCTCACGGCGATCTTACCAAGTGGGCGGAGCGTGGCGTTTTACTACTCAATACCGTTTTAACCGTAAGAGAAGGAAATCCCAACTCGCATAAGGACTGCGGTTGGCAATGGTTTACCGACGAAGTTATTAAATTACTTAACGAACGTGAAAAGCCGATAGTATTTATATTATGGGGCGCAAACGCAAGGTCTAAAAAGAAGTTTATCGACACGAGCCGTCATTTTATCGTTGAAAGCGCTCATCCCTCCCCCCTATCTTCGTGGCAAGGATTTTTCGGCTCAAAACCATTTTCTAAAACAAACCAATTACTTGAAAGCGTAGGCATTGAACCTATCGATTGGAATTTAGACTAACGCAAATTAAACCTAAATTAAAAAAACAACCCGTTTGGGTTGTTTTTTTATAAAAAATACCCACGGAACTCCGTGGGTATAATATTTCACCAATTTCTCCCCGCGGAAAATCCGCGGTTTGAAATTAATGTTTAC
>JAZRSR010000021.1:0-6262 GCA_045651665.1 Christensenellaceae bacterium | reverse complement strand
TTCGCCTATCCTTGCAGATAGCACAAAAAAAGGATAGCACCGATGCTATCCTATTTTTTGTGGTGACCCCTACGAGATTCGAACTCGTGTTACCGCCGTGAAAGGGCGATGTCTTAACCGCTTGACCAAGGGGCCACTTATTAAATTTTAGAGTAGTTTGTTTTGGTAGCGGCGGTCAGATTCGAACCAACGACCTGCCGGGTATGAACCGGCCGCTCTAACCAGCTAAGCTACGCCGCCATATATTGACTTGTTTTCTGTAGCAAGTTCGATACGCTTTCTCAAACGCTTTTAGAGTATAACATATTAAATTATTCTTGTCAAACATTTTTATGCTCTTAAAAATAAAAAATTTTAGCGCGAATTTTTACTCCGCGCTAACTCGTTTATTTAACTTAATCCAACAACTTCGTCTACGGGTAACGCAAACGCTATGCCTTGCGCCTTCGTTGCAGAACCTATTGCCGTGTATAATCCCTTTAATATCCCGTCAATAAGTTCGGCTTTTGCAAGAATCATTACGATTTCTTTTTCGGGCTGAATTGAAATGTTAAATATTTTTTCCGCTTCTTTTGACGCCGTTCCCCTACCGTGAAGAATCGTTCCACCCTTCGCTCCACACGCACGAGCAGCATCCATCGCAACTTCAGAAAAACCGTTGTTTACGATTGCTATAATACATTTATATCCCTTTTTCATTACTTTTTACCCCCTTCTTTTTGGGTTCTGTCGTTACTGAGCAGTTGGTACATTGAAACGCCGATTATACTGTCTAACGCAACGGTAAACGCTACGCCCTTGCCGTTTTTTACCTTTGCAAACTTTTCACTTAAAGTATCGAGCGCTTCTTTTACTTTGTCTTCTCTAATATAAGAAATTATAGCCGACTTATCCGACTCGACAAGGCCAAGTAAATTTATCATTTGCGTGCTTGCCGTTCCCTTACCAAGAAGAACGAATTGAACGTTTACCTCGAACTGTTCAAGCAAGTCTAAGTAAAACAAAGTTTTACTTTTATCTACTATCGTAACGAGCATTTTAAGTTTTCTTACGCTTGCTTTTGCTCTTGGCTTTTTTATAGAAGCAGGCTTATCGGCTTTTTCAGTAGCCGTTTTTTTAGTTAAATTTGACATAACTTTCCTCCTATAAAAACTTGATAATTTGATCGTCTTCTTCGCCTAAAATCTTTTTCATGGCGAGTTTTTCTCCAAATCTCTTTCTTGAAATTGAAGTAAAACCTAAAGTTTGGATAGTTATAAGCGGAGTCATAGCAACCATTGCAACGATACCGAACGCATCGGATAAAATATTGCCACCGAGCGCAACGCAAACGCCGATTGCAAACGGTAAAATAAACGTTGACGTGAGCGGACCAGACGCAACGCCACCAGAGTCAAACGCAATAGCCGTGTAAATCTTTGGCACGAAGAACGAAAGCCCCAAAGAAATTAAATAACCGGGTATTAAATAATAAAGTATTGAAAACCCAAAAATAATTCTAATAACCGACAAGCAGATTGATAAACCAACGCCCACGCTTAACGCTATCATCATAGCCTTTTTAGAAACCGTGCCTTGAGTAATTTCTTCAACCTGTTTGTTCAAAACGTGAACGGCTGGTTCTGCAAGAACAACCATCAAACCGAGAGCAAAACCGATAAGGATAACGCCTATTTTTGAAGAACTAGCAAGTTCTTTACCCATCTTAAAGCCGATGGGCATAAAACCAACGTGAACCGCAGTTAAAAATATTATAAGCCCAACGAAAGTAAACGCCGTGCCTATTAAAATTTGAATTATCTTCTTTTTAGGAAGTTTGAGAATAATAAAATTTACAATAAAGAAGAAAGCGACTACTAAACCAAGGGCAATAGCAACGTCTTTAGTGGTTTTAACTAAAGTTAAAAGCGCAGAAGAAAAAACGTTGTCCGAAAGCAAATAGTCGTTTACGTTAGGAGCGGAAATATCCCCGCCGTTTATAAGGCTTAAAAGGAGCACGGCAAGGATAGGCCCAACCGAGCACATAGCAACTAAACCGAAACTGTTTTCGTTTGCTTTTCTGCCACCGATAGACATCGCTATACCAACGCCGAGCGCCATTATGAAGGGAACGGTAATGGGCCCCGTTGTTACACCGCCGGAATCAAAAGACAACGGTATTAATTGAAAGTTATTAGGGTTAACCGATAAAACGAGAAGGGCTAAAGCGAAAAGCATCATATAAAAATATATTAAAATGCTTGCTAAATCTTTTTTGAAAACGATTTTGAGTATTGCTAAAATCAAAAATAATCCAATGCCGAGAGCAACGAATAAAATTATTAAAGAGCTCCCCACCTGATCTGCAAGAACGCTTAAGTCTGGCTCTGCAACGGTTATAAAGAAACCCGAAGCAAAACAAACGATTAAAAGTAAACTTACTCTTTTTGACTTTGCAAGACCTGCGCCAACGTGTTCGCCCATAGGCGTCATAGCAACGTCTGCCCCGAGTGTAAAAAAACCTATTCCTAAAATTAAAAATAACGCGGACACGCTAAAAATCACCACTTCGCTCGTTGAAAGGTTGATGAGCGGGGTGAAATTAAGGACGATTACGAGTAAAGTTACTGGTAATATCGATATTAACGATTCTTTAATTTTAGCAAAAAATAATTTTTTCATAGTTTTCCGTTTATTAATAATTATTTTATCATAAACTTGTAAATATTAAAAGTATAAAATTAAAAATTTTACTTTTTTTCATGTAAAAACGGACGCCAAGCGTCCGTTTTTATATTAGTGGAAAGAAAATAAAATGATTTTGTCTTTTTCAGTAAGAGCAACGGGGAACTTTGTTAAATCTCCACCGAAGATTACAACTTTTCCGTGCTCGTCAACGTATCCTATTGCAATAGTTGGGTTTTTATCTCCATACTTTTGCTCGTTCATAGATTCGTTATAAACCGCCCTTATCAACTGATCTGCCGTAGTCGGAGCAGGAATCTCATCAAAATAACGCACAACTTTTTTAACGTAAACTTCCTTACTATCGTAATTAGAAACGCCTGCTTCGTCGTAAGTTAAAATATCGTTATAGAAGTTGTAAAGGGCTTCCATTTCGCTAATTTGGGTAACCATCTTACTTATGTATCTATTGCTTATTACTACGTTTTTGACGCTATAACTATTTACTATATCGTGATGTTTAGGGTTGATAATTTCAACGATAACGTCAATCTTTTTAGCGTTAAAATCACCGTTTTCTTTAATCTTTTTATCGATAATATTTCTAACGCAAACTAAATTTACGAGCGCGCTTGCATCGATGTTGTCGTTCGTTGCCATATCGTCGGATAAAATAAGAATACTAATATCTCCGTTATGTAAATCAACGTAGTTTTCAATGGTCTCTGTTAGTTTTTCTCTATCGTAAATATCCGCCTCAACGGTTTTGGTAACGAAAGAATATTCTTTGTAGTAATTTGCTTTTTCAAGATTGTCCTTATTATCAACGACTAAAATATCAACGATTTCATCATCTCCGCGTTTCCACTCGTTACTAAACGCTTGGAAACCAGCCATTATAAACTTACTTTTACTATTGTGCCCTATAATTATAACGTTCCTCTTTTCAAGCCAGTAGTTCTTTTTAAGAGATACGGCGTAATCGGTTGTTTTAACGTGAGATTTTTTGAACAAATCTTTATAGCTTCCGCCTAAATAATAAGCGTATTTATCACTGTTTTCTTGTCTTATAGTAATGGGAAGAGCGTGATTGTGTTCTTTTAAGTAGTTTTCAATAAACGAAATTTCTTCGCTATAATCGTTCGTTTTTTCAGAATAAAATTCCGCTCCTTTGTTGGAAAAAAGTTCACTATATACCGCATTGAGTTCGGGCATAATACAAAATTGAGATAATATTTGCCCTAAAAGTTGATTTATTCTAACGGGAATAATGTTGCACTTGCCTTCAACTTGCTTGGCTTCAATAATCTTTTTTACGATATCTAAAGTCCACAAATCCGTAACTTCAACGATAATTCTTTGATTATCAAGAGAAGTCTCCGAAGCGGTAATATCAGCAACTTGCATAAGAGTTTTAACCGTTAAAGCGTTGCCTTTCCCCATCTCGTTTCTGCGTTCGGTCGACTCATACTTACAAGTAGAATTGTTAAAATCTCCTTCCAAAATTATTATTGACCTTGCCATATCAAGAGCAATATCTCTAAGTTGTTTTGAAGAGAAAATGTCACCTTCTTTAATAATTACGGTAACGCGTTTCTTAAAACGATTTTTTCTTATCGCAATTTTTCTTGCAAAATAAGGAAGATGGGCAAAACTTTTTTCTACCGATCTGTTTTCTTTTACAATCGTCTCAGAAAGTCTTTCATCGATTTCTTTTTCTATTTCTTCTTTCCTATCTGGAACTAAAATTACCACTTTTTGTTTCGTTTCGCTATAAAGCATATCGTTAACGATTTCCGACGCTCTGCTATTCCAGTTAATAAGCACAAAGTGATTACTAAGATGGAGCCTACGCTTTCCTGAATTTGCTTTTTCAATAAACGAGGAAATATAGTTGGTAACGTAACCGATAACGGCGCCTGTAAATGAAATCATACCGATAAAAACTACCAGCAAGCAAACGAGCGTTATAACTATGCCAGAACGACCAATATCCGCTACGACGTAAGATATACAACCAGCATCAAGAATCATCGTAATAGTACAGAACGACGCTTCTAAAAAGTTCATGTTTTCCGTGCCGTCAAGCGATAACGCACTAATAATTAACGAGGAAACTACCACGAACACTACGTTAAACAAAAGAATTGCAGCAAGAACCATACGTCTTGGATTTTTAACTACTTGAATACTAAACCATTCTTTAAGTTTTTTGAACATTTTTACCTCTTATGTGATCTTAATTATTTTATTATATCACAGATATAATATTTTAGCAATAATTTTTATAATAGCAATTATAACGCAAAGTTAACGAGCTGCAAATTGTTTTTGAAAATCAATAACTCGTCGTTCTGTTAAATTGTCAAGTCATTGCAACAAAATAATTTAAAAATTTTTTAAGTTTTTAACAAATTTATGAAATTTTATTAAAAACGATTAAAATTTTCTAAAAACTCAACTAAAACCACGAAGAAAAGCCGAGATTATACTCGGCTTACTTTTTTATCAAATTTAAGCTAAAAGTTTTAATTCTAACTCTTTTTCGTTGGGAGAAAGCCAACGTCTCTTATCATCGTTAGAACGTAAAACTACCGTAGGAATATTATTTGATCTACGCAAATAATCTTTCATTTGAACTTGAAGATCATCAAAAGAATAATAACGTAAATATCTATAAAATCTTTCGTTATCGTTTCGATGACTACGTTCAACTTTTCCATTGTGGCGAGGAGTTCTAGGTCTTATACATTTATGCTCAATGCCTAAATCAAGACACAACTTATCAAAAGAGTGGATTCTACCGTCTTTCGTTTTTTCATTTAACAATCTAAATTCAGCCCCATTATCCGTTTGAATTACTTTAGGTAAATAACCAAAATAATCAAACGAACGTAAAACAAAATCAACAGTAGAATCTTGACAATGCTCTTTATATGCACGAATATATCTCTTCCGTGTAGCTTCATCAATCACGGTGTATTGATAATATCGCTCGTATGGTTCATTACCAGAGTAGCAAACACGAGGAACAAACTTAACGTCTAATTGCCACTTTTCACCCATTAATATAGGTGTATCATAAGGCTTTGGAATATACGGTTTACGAGGTTTAATTTTAAAATAATTATTTTTACGTAAAAACCTATAAAGAGTTACAGGGTTACGCTTATAATTATAGTTTCGATATAATTTTCCATAAAGTTCGTTCAAACCAATTTGGGGATTACGGCGAACTAACTTGGTTATGCAAGAAATTTCATATTCCGTTTGCCTATTTGGATGCAAAATATGCTTACGCGAAAATAATGGTTCTAATGAAGTCAAAGAACCATCATAGCGTTTTATCCAACGCCAAAGAGTTGAACGATTAATTTTATATCTTCTGCAAACTACTAAAATTGTAGAAGTTTTTAGCGCATTAATTGCTTTTAGTTTTTCTTTTGCAGTAAACTTGTACATTGTAAATATCCTTATGCTTTGTAATAAATCTAACAGATAAATAGCAAAAGGGCTTTGTGTCGCCACCGGCAGACTACAAATGCCCTTTTTTGCTTGCTATTTATAACTTCGTACCGTTAGGTAAAACGATAGAAAC